>ONUF01000031.1 GCA_900321005.1 uncultured Bacteroidales bacterium
GTAGAAGTCTACATCAAGAGCCAGGAGGACAAGAAGGGCCAACTCGTGCTCTCGCACAATGAGGCACGCACCGCTCGCGCTTGGGACCGCGTTAACGAGGCTTACAACGCAGGTGAGATCGTTACCGGTTACATCAAATGGCGTTCGAAAGGCGGCATGATCGTGGACGTACTCGGCATGGAAGCCTTCCTCCCGGGTAGCCAGATCGACGTGAAGCCGGTTCGCGATTACGACATCCTCGTTGGCAAGACGATGGAGTTCAAGATTGTGAAACTCAATCCGGAGTTCCGCAACGTCGTTGTTTCCCACAAAGCTCTCATCGAGGCTGAACTCGAGGCTCAAAAGGCTGAGATCGTCGGCAAACTCGAGAAGGGTCAGGTACTCGAAGGTACGGTTAAGAACATCACCAACTACGGTGTCTTCATCGACCTCGGAGGCGTGGATGGTCTTATCCACATCACCGATCTCAGCTGGGGACGCGTTAACGACCCGCACGAGCTCCTGCAACTCGACCAGAAGATCAACGTTGTTATCCTCGACTTCGATGAGGAGAAGAAACGTATCGCTCTCGGTCTCAAGCAGTTGACTCCGCACCCGTGGGATGCTCTTGATCCGAACCTCAAAGTAGGCGACAAGGTTCACGGTAAAGTAGTCGTTATGGCTGATTACGGCGCATTCGTTGAGATCGCAGAAGGCGTAGAAGGCCTCGTTCACGTATCCGAGATGAGCTGGAGCCAGCACCTCCGTTCCGCTAACGACTTCCTCAAAGTCGGCGACGAGGTAGATGCTGTCATCCTCACTCTCGACCGCGCTGAGCGTAAGATGTCCCTCGGTATCAAGCAACTCAAGGCTGATCCGTGGGCTAACGTGGAGACCAAGTACGCAGTTGGCACTCGCCACCAGTTGGCACTCGCCACTGGGCTAAGGTTCGTAACTTCACCAACTTCGGTGTCTTTGTTGAGATCGAGGAAGGCGTTGACGGACTCATCCACATCAGCGACCTGAGCTGGACCAAGAAGATCAAACACCCGAATGAGTTCACCCAAATCGGCGCTCAGATCGAAGTTGTCGTTCTCGACATCGACGTAGCTAACCGCCGTCTCTCCCTCGGTCACAAACAACTCGAGGAGAACCCGTGGGAAGAGCTCGAGGCTAAGTTCGGCGTGGATACCATCGTTGATGGTAAGGTTGTTGAACTGACCGACAAGGGCGCAGTTGTTTCGCTCGAGGATGGCGTTGAGGCATTCTGCACGACCCGCCACCTCCAGAAGGAAGACAAGAGCCCGGTTGCTGTTGGTGACACCCTGAGCTTCAAGGTGATTGAGTTCAACCGTGACGCTAAGCGTATCCTTGTAAGCCACCTCCGCACATGGGAGGAGCGCAAGGAGGCAGCTCCGAAGGCAGCTAAGAAAGCCGCTAAGGCTGAAGAACCCGCTCTCGACCTGCCGAAGGTAGAGAAGACCACCCTTGGTGATCTCTCCGCTCTCGCAGAACTGAAGGCTTCCCTCGAAGCAGAGGCCAAACCTGCAAAGGCAGCCAAAGCCGCTAAAGCAGAGGAGCCCGCAGAAGAGAAGCCGGCCAAGAAAGCTGCTGCTAAGAAAACTGCAAAGAAGGAAGAGGAGTAATCATTCCTTTGGGTTTTAATGTGAGGAGTAGTTCTTTGGAACTGCTCCTCTTTTTTTATAAAAAAAGCATTTTTCTCTTGCATATTTCCGAAAAAAGCAGTACCTTTGCAGCCATAAATCCGCTATAAATCACGAAATATATACGATAGATATACGTTAGATACACGATAGATATACATTATATTATGCTGCTTTCGTGCTGAGAACGCAATAATGTGACCCAAATTTGTTAGACATATGGCACATGTAGAACCCGCCCTTCCGTTTGACCATTTTAGTGGCAAACTCGCCCGTAAAGAACGCATCGTCATGCGCACCCGCAATGGTCGCACGCACGCTTATGCAATCCAAAACCCTTACACCGGACCTCTCGCCGAGAGCCGCAAACGTGCCATCAGCACGTTCTCAGAAGCCGTGCGCCTCTGTAAAACGGAGATGTCCGATCCAGATCGTCTCGCCTATTGGCAAGACCGTTACATCCTGTACCGCAAAGCCGCTAACAAGCACGTAGCCCGTGCCAATTCCAAATTTCTCGGCACTACCTCCGACAAGTTCTATTCCACTCTCCGCGGCTTCATCATCGCCTCCCTCTCCGCCCAATTAAAGTCCACAGAATAACACTTTTCCTTTCAATTTCCACTTTCTCGTACGATTTTCGCCAAAATCCTTGCATATCTCAAAAAAAAGCAGTAACTTTGCAGCCAAAAGTTGCAAAGGTTCATGAAAATGGAGCAGTTACAGATTATACATAGCGAGTATTTTGCTGACTACCAAGCACAGCAACCGATTACGATTGAGAAGCGCGTCAAGAAACTTGCTTCTAAGCCGCTCACGCCACAGAACTTTAAGTTCTACTTGCTCAGTTCGTCCTGTAACTCCAGCCTTATTGAGGGCTCGTCGATGACCGAAGATGATTACATGAAACTCAAAGAGGCGAAAATCATCAGCCGCGACGTGCAAGAGATAGATGACATGATTGCTGCTTATGAGTTTGCCGCAAAAAATGCTATCAATATTGGCTCATTCCTCGAAGCGCACAAGATTCTTTCCAACAGTTCCGGTATTGCAGACAAATACAAAGGCGCTTTCCGTGACATGCCTGTTGGTGTGTTTGGCGGCGGGGTAAAAGTCTATACTGGCGCAGAGCCGAGTATCGTAGCGGGCGAAATGGCCAAACTCATGCATGATATTGACATTCTCGTAAAGACAGACTTGTCCTACGATGAGATTTTCTATTATGCGAGTATGATTCATCTCGTTTGCGTAAGCATCCATCCGTTTGCGGACGGTAACGGACGTACTTCTCGTTTGTTGGAGAAATGGTTCTTAGCGCAGAAACTCAATCATGTGGCTTGGGCTATCCAATCTGAAAAACTCTATTTCAGGCGCAAGAAATCGTACTACGAGAACTTGCACTTCCGCGACAACTACAATTCCATTGACTACGCAAGAAGTGTTCCTTTCCTCTGCATGTTACCGATGGCATTAAACATGAGGTAATCGTGCCCTCGTGGCAATATCATAGGGTCCCCGATGTAACTTGTAAAGTTGCAGTGGGGAGAGCGTAGAACAAGACATAGTGCCATTGAACGGCACAGCCGTGAGTCGCACGTAGTCTTAGTTTAAGCGAGCGTCCCCTCTCCAAGACGTTAAACCCGGAGCAATCTATCGGCCAATCTTGACCGATAAAAAAATATAGAAACAAACAACCACCGCCTATGGCATAAAACAACAGACAAACAACATACATAAATAAGCATTTGCTTTATTAAGGATTCTCTCAATCTTCGACAAATTGTAATATGTGTCCGTAATATAGCGAATGTTCACACCATGAGTGTGGACTTTCTGCGTATATTGGCACATATGGGAGTCGAAGCCCGAGAGAACCAATATGATAAAAGCGAAAGTTCGCACTTTTTGTTGTGCTAAACTCATAACATAATGTATATTAACCACTAATTTTATAATTGCTTATGAAAAGAAAAACATTCCTCATTTCTTTGCTATTCGTTGCGATAGCAGCGATGGCAGAAACGGCGCTAATCATCCAGCCGTTAAATGGCGATGAGCAAGCAAATGCACTTGCGCAAATCGGCTACGTGAAAGTGACGCCGGATTCGCTCTTTGTGCTCTCGCATGGCGATTTCTTGCTGTCTAAGGCAGCAATCAAGGATATTCGCCATATTCGTTATGGAGAACCAAAGGAATTAACGGGCATTGATGATGTGCAAAGTGCCACAATTTGCCGTGTTTATCCGAATCCCACACAAGACAGACTTGTGATTGAAAATGCAGAAGGTGAAAAGGTGTATATCTTTGACATCAACGGACGCTTACTGCAAACCGCTAACCTGCAAGATGGGAATGCGACACTCAATGTAAGTCCTCTGCCGCAAGGCGAGTACTTGCTGCTTTTGAACACTCAAACAGTTAAATTTATAAAACATTAAAATTATGAAAAGATTATTTCTATCTTTAGCCGTTTTCGTAATGGCACTCTGTGCAAATGCACAAACGAACCAGTATTTCTGGTACAATGGTAATTTGATGATTGGCAATCCGATTGCTCAAATCGACAGTGTAACATTTGGTGAAGGCGAACCTGTAGATACGCTCCACATTATGCTTCCGCGCACGATTATTAAAACGGTGCATGACACATTGTATGTCACCATTCACGATACGATTTGTCCGAATGAAACTCCAGACACAACGCATAACGGATTCCGTTATGTGGATTTAGGATTAAGCGTTATGTGGGCCGATGCTAATGTTGGTGCAGAGAATCCAGAAGATTATGGTAACTTTTTTGCTTGGGGCGAAATAGCGCCAAAAGAGAGTTATGTGTGGTCTAATTACAAGTATGGGGGATCTCGAGCACTTAGTAAATATTGTTTAAACTCTAATTACGGGACAGTAGATGGATTATCAACCTTGCTTCCAGAAGATGATGCAGCTTCCGTTAATATGGGTGGTAAATGGAGGATCCCAACAAAAGCAGAATGGCAAGAACTAATTGATAATTGCACGCTCACTTTAGATACAATAAACGGAAAAAGAGGATATAGATATACCGCATCTAATGGTAAATCCATCTTTATTCCAAAAGCCGGAAACGTGTGGGGCGAGACTAGGCAAAATTATGATGCAGTTCATTATTGGACTGCGAATCTAAGAGAAGACTATAACCAAAATGCATATCTCTTAATGAACTATTTTTATGGCGAAGAAATAAGGGATACACCATTTATAAACAATCATGATCGATGTATCGGTTTTTCAGTCCGTGGAGTGTTTAGTAAATAACCATTATTTATAAAATATTAAATTATGTCAAAAAGAATTAAATCTAAAGGGCCTTTACCTATACCGCCGATTGCAAATAGAGATGCATTAAACGCTCCTCTTATTGATATAATTATCAATGCACTCAAGGGTGAGAACCTGGGAATTAACAACCTGATTCCATACAACTATCTTTTGAATCAGGCTATCCGGCAGTATATCATTCCTGAAGAGAATTGGCATCTATCCGAGGCGGCTAAGAAACTATGGGATTCGATTACATCGGATGATATTCGAAGATTCCATTATCAAGAGCCGATAGTATGTGACCTTGCGAATCAAACGCCCGCAAAGAAATTTGTAGGGAATAGTTCTACGGGATCAGCTATTAAAATCAAGAAAGGAGATAACATTCCGTTCAATAAATTGTTTTCAGCAGAGCATATGACTCCTGTTGCTGATATCATTAAAGAATTAAAAGCCTTAGATGACATTACCCCCGAAAATGTAAAAGCCATTTTGGACAAGATCCATATCTGTAGAGTTACAAAGGAAGAGGACAAAAATATCAAACCTAAGTATGGCAGAGGCATAGACATCGAAAGTATAAAAAACGACGCCTATAAGAACATACCTCTCGTTTACTAGTACATTTGATATAAAGAAAGTAGCCGTAGTACAAACTGCGGCTATTTTTATGCCCGATACCTTTCAACCTCGTTTCAAAAACCTTCCAAACAGCATATCTCGCGCCTCTCTCGCGCCACATGTAAATTCAAAATCCGATACTTTTAACTTTTAACCTTTAACCTGTAAATCTTTAAATGCGTAAATATCAATCATTTAGCACAAATAAAGTTAAAAGTTAAAAGTTAAAAGTCATGGAAATGCAAAAGTACACATTACTAAAGTTTACAATCCCTCCTCATATGTGCATATCGCGCGAACGCGAATTTAACTTACAAAAAATCGTTTGAACATAGTGAAATAAGAAATTCGATAACTTTTAACTTTTAACTTAACCTTTTTATATACTCTATAATTTAGTCCGTCTCCTGCTTCGCGTGATAGCGCGAAGTATATCATAACTTAGGGGACAAACTATTGCATATATCCCGAAAAAGCAGTACCTTTGCATCGTCTTTCGCGAAGACACTTGATCCTTGACATCCCTGTACAATGCCGATACCGCAATTACCTTATTCTTAATAATCATATACCTTTCAACCTCGTTTCAAAAACATCCCAATCAGCCACTCTCGCGCTACTCTCGCGCTTCTATTAAGCATATATGGGTATAATGTCCATATCTTAATAATAGTACATTTTCCCGCTTACCTGCCGCACACGACTCGAATACGGGAGGATAGCGACTAAGAACGGAAGGGCATCAAAAAGTCAAAATCTTCCTCATCCGAGGAGACAAGACCTATACAACAGACGGACGATTAGTCCGTTGATAGGGCTCCCGCAGATTTTAATCTGTGGGAAGAGCGAAGGCAATGGTCGTACCAACTAATTAGCGGAGTGGTTTAGTACTTTTACGATCCATTTGCCGAACGCGATGGTCAAGAAGTAAAATAACCCCTTTCGCTCTCTCAATCCCCCGATAACTCAATATCTCGGACTCCTGCCTGCTCCATCACCGAGCAAGCAGGTTCTTTCTTCGTCTGTTTCGTTCGAAACAATCGTTCGAGCAAAGCGAGATAAGAAATAATCGTTCCCGCAGGGATAAGGACACAGCAAGTTTCTTCCTGGGAGAGATCAAGGAAATAAAACAGATGCGGCTCAAACGAGTCGCCTCTCTCATTAAATCCCCCAAAGAAATGATGACTCCTCCTCTTTTTTGGTTTTCTTAGCTACCAAGAAGGCAGCTAAGAAAGACGCTGAATAACCGCGCTTTTGGCAAAAAGATAGAGGCACCCGAGAGGATGTCTCTATTTTTTTTTGCTAAAATTTGTGTATGTCAAAAAAAAGCAGTACCTTTGCAGTCGCAAAGGTTTATGCAAATTAAAAATCAATTATACTATGGCTAATTACAAATGGAGTTTTGCGAATGTGGGAGGTGTGACCCGCGTGCGCATTCATGACGCTGAGGACATTCGTCACCTAGGCGAATTAGACAAGAAGATGTGGACCGTGCTGAGTTGTCCGACGACGGGTCTGGAGATCAGCGATGAGTCGCTCGGTCTGATGGACCTCGACGGCGACGGTCAGTTGCGTCTGAAAGAGGTGGTAGCTACCGCCGAGTGGTTGTGCGCAAATCTGAAAGACCCGCAGAGTCTGTTCGAGCAAAGCGATAGTCTTGCGCTCGAGAACATCGCAGACGAAGCGATTGTGGCAGTGGCCAAGAAAGTGGTCAGTGATCAGTCATCAGTAGTCAGTTTGGCGGACGTCCAGGCTGCTATTGACGCGGTGGTGATCGAAGAGAAACCTATACCCGCAGCGCCGTTGGAGGCAGATGTCATCGCGGCTTACAAAGAGAAGCAGGCTGAGTATGCCGCTTATTTCGAGCAGGAGAAACTGCAGAAACTCGGTTTGGCGCTTATTCCGGAGGACGCGGTGAAGCCGGGTATGACAGAGAAGAAATTCGCGGAGATGGGTGCGCAGATCGCCGAATGGGAAGCTGCGAAAGCTGCGGCTGAGAGTGCGAACGCCGAGGCATTGGCTGCAGCGAAGGCGGAGTTCATGCCGCTGAAGAAGTTGCTGTTGCTGCATCGCGATTTCTACCGCTTGCTGCGTAACTTCGTGACCCTCGAGGATTTCTATGATTTGGACGAGGCCACGATTGCTTCCTTCCAGGCGGGTACCTTGATCATCGACCAGCGCGCGTGTCACCTCTGTATGCGCGTGCACGACATGGGCAAGCACGACGCCCAGGCGCCGCTGAGCGGTATCTATCTGCTGTACTGCAACTGCATCAACAAGAAAACGGGTAAGACGCTGCAGATCGTGGCGGCGATGACGCAGGGCGAGATCAAGAACCTGACGATCGGTAAGAACGCTGTCTTCTACGATAACGACGGTCTGGATTACGACGCTACGGTGACGAAGATCATCGACAACCCGATATCTATTCGTCAGGCGTTCTGGACCCCGTATCGCAAGCTCGCCAAATGGATCGAAGAGAAGATCAACAAGTCGGCGGCTGAGAAAGATGCGAAGGCATTCGACGACATGACGGCGAAGGCGGACGCGACAGTAGCTGATCCTGCGGCAGAGAAGAAACCTGCGTTCGATATCGCGAAGTTCGCCGGTATATTCGCCGCCATCGGTATGGCTTTAGGCATGATCGGCGCCGCGCTGGTAGCAGTAGCCGAAGGCATGAGCGGTTTCCACTGGTGGCAATATGTGATCGTGTTTGTATGTATATTGCTCGTCATCAGCGGTCCGAGTATGATCATGGCGTATATGAAGTTGCGTCGCCGTAACCTGGCGCCGGTGCTGAACGCCAACGGTTGGGCGGTGAACGCTGATGCAATCATCTCTGTGCCGTTTGGTCGTACGCTGACCGAGCAGGTGGCATTCCCGATCATCAAGATCAAGAAGAAAGGCTTGAAAACATGGGCCAAATGGTTGATAGCGTTATGTGTTATTGCTGTAATCTTAGGAATAGTATGTATCGTATTACATCTGTGTGGATTCTGCTTCTGCTGTTTCTGCTTCCATTAAGCGCGCAGGAGCCCGTTGACACGGCTTTCGTAGATAGCGAAGGTGCTGAGTTAGAGGATCTGGATTCGTTGGACGTACGGTCGAATGCGTTACCGGAATGTCTGGCGGGACTTTTCTCGCACGACACCTTGATTCTGGGTTGCGAGATGGACTTGCTGCCGCAGAAGATCATCGTTCGGACGAAAGACGGCGACGTGGTTTATCGTCTGGCGCCGCAGTTCATGTTGGACACGACGCTGATGAACCATCACCCAGCGGATAGCATCTATCGTTTTATCTGGACGGACGAGCGCGTGAACCCGTACGGGACGATGTTCGACAGCCTGAAGGACGATGTGCGTGTGCCGATGGCCGGTTTCACCTTGCCGCACCCGGGATATATAACGAGTCCGTACGGCTGGCGTCGCAACCGCATGCATAAGGGTACGGACCTGAAGGTTCAGGTGGGCGACAGTATTCGTTCGGCATGGGAAGGACAGGTGCGTATCGTCGGTTGGGATCCGCGCGGATACGGATATTTCGTGGTCGTTCGTCACCCCAACGGTTTGGAGACCGTGTATGGTCACTTGAGTCGTCCGATGGTGGATGAATACGAGATGGTTCCGAGCGGATATGTGCTGGGCTTGGGCGGCAACACAGGTCGTTCGACCGGTAGTCACCTGCATTTCGAGATTCGTTATTTAGGCGAAGCGATGGATCCAGCGGGTGTGGTCAATTTCGGAACGGGTCAGTTGAAGTATCCGGACGAGTATGTGATCGGCATCAAGGCGATGAAGCAAGCGCGTGCAGCGGCCGCGGCGATGAAGTACCATACTGTGCGCCGCGGCGACACGCTGAGCGGTATCGCAAAGAAATACGGTACGACCGTGAAGAAACTCTGTCAACTCAATAAGATTAAGGATACTTCTGTAATCCGAATAGGACAGAAGATACGGGTGAGGTAATCACTCATGGTGATAGGGTTCACCCCGGAGAATGGTCATTGCGCGGTAGATCTGCTCGATGGCCATTATTCGTATCATCTGGTGGGAGAAAGTCATTTGGGAGAAAGACAGTTTGCCGTTGGCGCGCTGATAGACGGCATCGCTGAAACCGTAGGGGCCGCCGATGACGAGCGTCAGGTCTTTGCCCGACGACATCTTCTTCTGGAGGTAATCGGCGAACTCAATCGAGCGGAACTCGCGTCCGTGTTCGTCGAGCAGAATGACATCCATGGCGGGCGTGAGAGCTTGCAGAATGAGGTTGCCTTCGGCGTTCTTGATCTGGTCTTCGGTGAGAGATTTGGCGTTCTTGAGATCCGGCAACACGACAATCTCAAACGGCACATAGTGCTTGAGCCGCTGTTGGTAATCGTCGATGAGCGAGGCGAAACGCGCGTCACTCGTCTTCCCGGTAAATAGCAATGTTATCTTCATCCGTGAAATAGGCCTCGTAGTCATCGCCCGTCCAATGGAAGCGATAGATGACATTATTGCCCATGAAACCGTCATAGCTGACGATGGCGGTGTAGTAGGTATGATTGACTTCGAAGGGTATACTCATTCCGCTACCGTCGTTCTTGACCACCGTGACGCCATAGTGAATGGACCACTCGTCGTGGGTGTCGGCGATGGTGGTGAAGAGGTCATTGAAATAGTCTTCGGGCGAGATGCCTCCCCATATGTCTGTGAGCGTGGCGCTATCGACGGTGGAGGCGAGGTAGGGGAACTTGTTGACGATCTTACCGTCGGGATTGAGCGGATAGATGTAGTCCCAGATGCCGCGCACGCGGTAATCGAAATGGATATCCATGACGCTCTCGGCCGTGGTCTTCACGGTCTCGATGAACAGTTTGCCGGCAGGCTTGACAGCATCGGGATTGACCACGAAAGCAAAGACCCAATAGTCGGTATCGGGCGTCAGATTCGTGAAGAAATGCGTGACCGGTCCGTACTGGAGACAATGGCTGGCGAAAGGCGCGATATTGAACTCCCCTTCCTTAAGCAGGCCGTTTCGCCACAGGATATATTTGGTGTTGGCGGAGTCGAGCATGAGCATCATGAACTGCTTGGGATGGTTGAACGGATCCATCTCATCGTTCGCAGGAATGCACGAGATGAGATAATACGCGTCTTTGTTCGGACGGAAGTTATACTCGATGAATCCCGCCGAGACGATCTCCGCACTCATCTCTATCGTCACATCCTGCGTGGTCCACGGTGCATCAGGGTTGCAGGAAGAGAGCATTATTATGAATAATAATGCGATTTGAGATTTGAGATTTGAGATTTTAAATTTATTACTCATACTCACTCCTTTCTCGCTCTTCCTGCTCGAGCAGGGATTGTACGGAATAGATGAACCGCAGGCAGGTCATGACATGTCCGCCGTAGTGGCCGAAGTTATACGTGATGTTGGAATTGGTCCATCGCGCTTTGGCGTTGGCGGCGTTCTGGAAAGAGACCGTCTCGTCATCCATCGAGTGGGCGATATAGACCGCGGCTTCCGGCATCCAGTTGAACGAGACGATCGAGTTCTCGATCATCGCTTTCTGCAGTTCCGACACTTTCCACGAGCGCTGGTCCATCGCTTCTTCGGTCAGGATCTCGTGCGTGACTTTCGTGCCGATAAACTTATTGATTTGTCCCGATGTATATTTCTTGCTGTTGATCCATTCGTCCAGGTGCTCATAGATACAGGGCCGTACCAGGTCTTCGATGTTAATCTGGAGGTTATTGCCCAGAATCATACCTTGCACGACGAGCGGCACCGCCACAGGATAACTGGCTACATCGGTGTTAACAAACTGCTCGTAGGTCGCTTTCACATCGTAGGGTCCGCCACCGGCAAAGACGCGGTGGATCTTGGTCTGTTGCGGGTTTTCGTCCGACCAGTATTCGGTCTCGATGAGTCGCTCGACAGCCATGGTGTTCGCGCCGCCTTGCGAATAACCCATGAGTATGATTTCCGGTTTTTCGGGTTCCAGACCGACGGCTTCCAGCCAGGGTTTGACGGCGAGGTACATGTCGAGCACATTACGCGCCGTGAGGTCCATTACGAGGTAGGGGTGCACTTCGCGCGCGGTGACGCCATAGCCCAAGTAATCAGGGATAATAAGTCCATAACCCAGCGGCGCCAGCATGCCCTCGAGCGAGAAGCAGTTACTCGGCGCTTCGGAGTTCGAGCAGACCGTATAATGGCTCACGAGAATGAGTCGTTTGGGTTTGCGCCCTTTGGGCAGAATGACCTTGCCGCTCAGCGTCACCGAGTCCCAATGGGTGTTGATGCTGGGGTAAGTGCCGACGATCTCAATCACTTTGTTCTGGTTATGGTATTTGAGCAGCGATTGCATGATCTCTGCGGCATTGGTGCTGGTCGTCTTTGGCGCTTTGTTCGGACCTGCGGTAGAGTCGGAGGAATCGGAGTGGTCGGACTCATTCTCTAACTCACTCATTCCATCTTCTGCCACGAAATCCACCAATCGCGAACCATCCGGCAGGTAGCAGTTGGTCGGCACACCTTCGTTGAGATCGACCTCATTTTGCCCGATCACGCGGAAGGGCAGGTTCTGCGCAACCGGCAGGTCGAGAAAATCCACACTCTCGTCCGGCCGGAACTGACAAGAGGTGAGTGCTATTAAAACGAATAGCACTATTTGATATTTGATATTTGATATTTGATATTTGGCTTTCATGGTTAAAATCTCGCACCGAAACTTGCACTAATCATTTTTGTTGAAGCCATGAAGATGGTGTTGGAGTTGCGCAAGGCGTACATGCCTCCGAGGTCCACCGTCCAGAACCATCGGTCGTAGTTGGCGCTCACGCCGAAGACGGTGATCTGCGCCGCCATACCGACGACGGTATGATGTCCCCAGCCGTCCGTCTCCGAACCGCCATTGATGTCCATACCGAAGCCCAGACCCGAGTAGAGGTTCACGTTCGGGTGGTGGTAATAGGTGAAGCGAATAGTAGGCATGATGACGAGGTTGTAGAACCAGTGTCCGCTCTCGCGCGCAATCTCCA
This sequence comes from uncultured Bacteroidales bacterium, assembly GCA_900321005.1. Classification (GTDB taxonomy): domain Bacteria; phylum Bacteroidota; class Bacteroidia; order Bacteroidales; family Paludibacteraceae; genus Colicola. The sequence continues at coordinate 12,590 of ONUF01000031.1, forward strand.
CGCCGCGTCCGTTGCGTGTGACATTGTCCCAACGCACATCGCTCCAATCGACCATACCTCCTAAGGAAAACCAATGTCTGAAGCGCCATTGGTACTCGATCCATATATGCTGGTCGTGGCTGTAACTCTCGGGACGAGTGTTCGACCAATCCTCCGGCATCGTTCGGATAGTCGCCGTCGGGTTGTGCCAAACGAGGCTCTCGAAGAGCTGGTCGCCCCATCCGATACGCAACTCGTTGCGCTGCCTCAGATAGGCGTATTTGTCCTCTGCAAACAGGCTCAGCGAGCACAGACAGAGCAACCCTATGACGAAAAACTTTGCTTTCACGCCGCAAAGTTAAAGAAAAATTTGCATATATGCAAGAATTTTCGTAATTTTGCACCGCAAAACAGTAAAATTATGGAAAAACAAGAACTTCGCAAGCTTATTGCTATCTGGTTTGAAGAGGACATCCGCGATGGTGACCACACTTCGCTCAGTTGTATTCCGCCGACCCAAATGGGCTGCCAGCAACTTATCATTAAGGACACGGGTGTGCTCGCCGGTGTCGAGGTGGCGAAAGAGATCATCAACTATTTCGACCCTGAGTGCCGCTTCGAGCAATTCCTGCATGACGGCGACCATGTGAAACCGGGCGATATCGCCTTCAAGGTGTATGGCAAAGAGCTGAGTCTGCTGCAGATCGAGCGCACGATGCTCAATATCATGCAGCGCATGTCGGGTGTGGCGACCACGGCCGATAAGTACCAGCGCCTGATTGCCGACACGGGTTGTCATGTGCTCGATACGCGTAAGACCACGCCGGGATTGCGTTATTTAGAGAAAGAGGCCGTGGCGCTCGGAGGCGGTATGAACCATCGTATCGGTCTGTTCGACATGATATTGCTCAAAGACAACCATGTGGACTTCGCCGGAGGCATCACCAACGCGCTCACACGTGCACGCGATTATTGTAAGGAAAATGGAAAGAACCTGAAGATAGAGATTGAGGTGCGCAATTTCGACGAGATCAACGAGGCGCTGGCGACCAATATCCCCGACCGTATCATGCTCGATAACTTCACGCCTGCAAAGACCAAAGAGGCAGTGGACCTCATTCGTGCATGGGAGAAGAAAGCCGGCCGTCATATGGAGATCGAGTCCTCCGGAGGCATCACGATAGAGACGATACGCGATTATGCGCTGCAGGGTGTAGACTTCGTTTCCGTCGGAGCCTTGACACACAGCTATAAGAGCCTCGACATGAGCTTTAAGGCGGTGAAGGAATGAATGAGTGAGTGAATGAGTGAATGAGTGAAAAAATAGCGGAGCTATCGTAGCCCCGCTATTTTATGTATCTGAACGCTGAGTCTCCAGAACGGATGGGAGAGGATGTACCGCACCGTCTCCGGTAAGTTATCGTTTCGGTCGTCTTCCCATTCGTCAATGCCGCTCTGCATCAACCATTCGCCGTTGTACCGCAGCGGTTGCAGCAACCAGTGTTCGGCTTCCAATTGTCCGCGCCACACTTCCGGATCGTAGGTGCCGGTGAAAACCACCTTCACTTCGTTGACCTTCTTTAGCGCGAGCCGCTCAACCGCATGGCTAAGCGTCTCCGGAGACTCTCCGGCTTTAGGGCTACATGTGATCCAATCGATGCCGTCGGGTAGGGGACGGGTACCATTGGTCTCGATGCAGATATAGAATCCGGCGGCGTGGAGGGCGTCCACGAGCGGTTTATCCACCTGCAAACCGGGTTCGCCTCCCGTGAGCACTACCATCTTTCGGCGCTCGTTGGGGATGTCGTATAGGTCTTGAACTTCGGCTACGATCTCTTCGGCGGTCATAGGCGTAAAGTCCGTGAACTCCGTGTCGCACCACGGGCAACGTAGGTTACAACCGCTGAACCGAACAAAAACAGCGGGGATACCCATATGCGCACCCTCGCCTTGCAACGTGTAGAATATTTCGTTAACCTTATACACTAATCGCGTTCGTAAATCGCCACATTCCCTTCGGATTCCTGGACGGAGACTTTATAGCAATTCTCCACGTGGTCGCATATCCAGCGGGCGATATTCTCTGCCGACGGGTTGACGTCTAAGACCTCGTTGATGTACTTGTGGTCGAAGGTGTCTTTCACGACGCGTTTTATATGCGTGAAATCCGTCACCATGCCGTCCTGATTCAACTCCTTCGCACGGCAATAGACCACGATAATCCAGTTATGGCCGTGCAGGTTCTCGCATTTGCTCTCGTACGACAGCATCAGGTTATGCGCCGCTGAGATCTCTATTCGTTTCTCTACGTAATACATGAAAGTATTCAGTAATCAGTAATCAGTATTCAGGGATTTTGATCATAGTAGCCTGCATCACGGAGCGCTTCTTCGCGTTCACGGCAGGTTCCGCACACTCCGCAAGGCTGGTCGCCACCTTTGTAACAAGACCAGGTCTCGTCGTAGTTGATACCTAATTTCATGCCGTGCCGTACAATCTCCGCTTTCGTCAGGTGCGTGTATGGTGTCAGCAGTTGCACACCATTCCACGTGCCGAAATGAATGGCGTTATTCATCGCCTCCACGAACTCCGGCCGGCAATCGGGATAGATGGTGTGGTCGCCGGAGTGGTTCGCCAGCATCACGTATTGCAGTTTGTTATTCTCGGCTATTCCGGCGGCGATAGACAGCATGATGCCGTTTCTGAACGGTACCACCGTCGATTTCATGTTCTCGTCGTCGTAGTTCCCTTCGGGAATAGCATCCGCACCGGACAAGAGCGAAGACTTGAAAAACTGCTTGATGAACGGCAACCGGATCACCATATGCGGGATGCCGAGCCGCTCGCAATGCAGTTTGGCGAACTCCAACTCGCGGTCGTTATGGTTGCTGCCATAGTGAAACGACAGCGCCATGCCGATTCGAAACTGATACTCGTACAACATCGTCGTCGAGTCCAATCCACCCGAGAGTACAATCAAACTATCTTTCATACACTTTACTGAATTGCTCTAAAAGCCTTTGCTTTTTGAGCTCCTGATGCTCTGCATCAGCATAGTTCGCAAACGGATAGATACTGATGCCGCCGCGGGGCATGAACCAACCGGTCACTTCCAGGTATTTGGGGTCCATCAACTTCACCAGATCTTTCATGATGATGTTCACGCAATCCTCATGGAAATCACCGTGGTTGCGGAAGGAGAAGAGGTACAGTTTGAGGCTCTTACTCTCCACCATGCGTTCACGAGGGATGTAACTGATGAACAGGTGACCGAAGTCCGGTTGTCCGGTTTTCGGACACAAGGTCGTGAATTCCGGACAATCGAACGTCACTAAGTATTCGTTTTCGGGGTGCTTGTTCTCGAAGGTCTCCAGCACGCCCGGATTATACTGATCCGAGTATTGTACGTGCTGGTTGCCTAAGAGAGTCACTCCTTGCAGTTCTTGCTCTGTACGCATATTAACCTCCGAAGTTATCGAAACGTATATCTGCGTCGTCGACTCCGAGAGAGTGGAGTAGGTCGAGGACGGTCTTGGCCATCATAGGAGGACCGCAGAGGTAGTACTCGATGTCCTCGGGAGCGTCATGCTGCTTGAGGTAGGTGTCGCCCATCACAGGAGCGATGAAGCCCGGGGTGTACTTGATACCGAGTTGGTCTGCCTTCGGGTCCGGACGGTCGAGCGCCAAGTGGAAATGGAAGTTCGGGAACTCCTTCTCCAAAGCGAGGAAATCGTCGAGGAAGAAGACTTCGTCGATCGCACGTGCGCCGTAGAAATAGTGCATCTGACGGTCGCGGCAGTTGCGGGTCTTGAGCATGTGCATGATCTGCGCACGCAGCGGAGCCATACCGGCACCACCACCGACCCAGATCATCTCCTTCTGGCTGTCGTAAACAGGACGGAACTCGCCGTAAGGACCGCTCATGCGCACTTTGTCGCCCGGTTTGAGCGAGAAGATATACGTGGAAGCGATACCACACGGTACGTCCATGAACTCCGGTCCGTTGGGGCACTGCTCTTTCGGTTTGAAAGGCGGCGTAGCGATACGCACGGTGAGGGTGATGATGTCGCCCTCGTCGGGGTAGTTAGCCATCGAGTACGCACGTACGGTAGCCTGGGTGTTCTTCTGCTTGAGTTTGAAGAGCCCGAACTTCTGCCATGCCGGCAGGTAGAGGTCGCCGATGAGCGACTTATCCATGTCGCGGTCGTAGTCGATGTCGTACTCAGGGATGATGATCTGTGCGTACGAACCCGGCTCGAAGTGCATGTGCTCGCCCGGAGGCAGCTGCACTTTGAACTCTTTGATGAAGGTAGCGACGTTCTTGTTGGAGATGACTTCGCACTCCCATTCTTTCACGCCGAGTACGGCTTCATCGACCTTCATGGTGATGTCTTCTTTCACTTTGACTTGGCAACCCAGACGCCAGCCTTCTTTCTGCTGCTTGCGGGAGAAATGTACGGTCTCGGTCGGCAGGATTTCGCCGCCTCCGGAGAGGACTTGGCACTTACACTGACCGCACGAGCCCTTACCGCCGCAGGCAGAGGGGAGGTGAACACCGGCTTCGCCGAGTTGGTTGAGGAGCGAGCCACCTGCTGCTACGTCATATACCTTGTCGCCGTTGATGGTCACTTTGACGTTACCGGAGGAAACGAGGTATTTCTTGGCAACCAAGAGGATCACTACTAACAGGAGTATTACTACTAAGAATACTGCTACTGCATATAAGATATTTGTCATCATATTCGTATCCTCCTATTAGATGTTAAGTCCACTGAAGCACATGAAAGCCATCGCCATCAAACCTACGGTAATGAAGGTGATGCCGAGACCTTGCAGCGGCTTCGGAACGTCGTTATACTCCATTTTCTCACGAATACCTGCGAGGCAAACGATTGCCATGAGCCATCCGATACCCGAACCGAGTGCGTATGCAAAAGCGTCACCGATATTAGTGATGGCTTTGACGTTCTCGGGGTCAAGGATGATGCGCTGCTGCATGAAGAGCGAACCACCCATGATAGCGCAGTTCACCGCAATCAGCGGCAGGAAGATACCGAGGCTCGCGTAGAGCGACGGGCTGAATTTCTCAACCACCATCTCCACAATCTGCACGATAGCAGCGATTACGGCGATGAAGAGGATGAAACTCAGATAGCCGAGCCCAAGCGGGTTGAGTACATAGACCTGCAGCAGGTAGTTAACAGGCAGAGTAATGAGCAGCACGAAAGTAACGGCTACTCCCAAGCCGAGAGAGGTCTTTACCGTCTTACTTACAGCCAGGTACGAACACATACCCAGGAAGAAGGCGAAAATCATGTTATCCGCAAAAATCGAGCGGACAAATAAACTTAAAGCGTGTTCCATTACTTAGCCTCCTTATCATTAATTGAGCGATGTGCCCAAATGATACAACCTACTAAAATCAGCGCCATGGCAGGCATCATCATCATACCGCAGTTCTCGTAAAAACCGCCGTTGGCAGCATACCAGCTATCCGGTATAATCCGGAAACCAAGCAGGGTACCGGCTCCGAATAACTCACGGACAAATGCCACTGCCACAAGAATCCAAGCATAACCTAAACCGTTTCCCAGACCATCGAGGAACGAATCCCACGGTTTGTTGGTCATGGCGAACGCTTCCAAGCGACCCATGAGAATACAGTTGGTGATGATCAGACCGAGATAAACGCTCAACTGCATTGCCACATCATAAGCAAAAGCTTTGAGCACTTCGCTCACGAGCGTTACGAGCGCAGCCACAACCACCAGCTGGATGATAATACGGATACGCATCGGGATAGTGTTTCGGATGAGCGACACAATCACGTTAGACATCGCCACAATGATCGTCACGGCGATACCCATTACCAATGCCGGTTTGAGTTGTACGGTCACAGCGAGTGCCGAACAGATACCCAACACCTGTACAACGACAGGGTTATTCGCGTTAAGAGGACCGAGTAATGTGTCCTTAGTTTTCTGACTCAACATGGTCTTCCTCCTTTCCTTCATTCGTAATTCGTAATTCGTAATTCGTAATTTCCCCAAGGAACTCAGCGTATTCGTCACACAGGTTGGCTTTGAGCATGTCGCTGACGCCGGTCGAGGTGATCGTTGCGCCGGAAACGGCATCTACTTGCTCCTCGCCATTCTCTGCCTTGTTGCCTTTCTTCAGTACAACCACGCTAACCACTTCGTTTGCCGCATTGCGGATTTTCTTACCGAAGAACTGCTCGCGGAAGGGTTTCTCTACGATGAGAGCACCCAGACCCGGAGTCTCCGACTCGTGGTTGAAGTTGATACCAAAGATGGTATTCTTGTCCTCGTCGAGTGCGAGGTAACCACCGATGCCGCCCCAAAGACCGGCACCATGCAGACGAAGGATGTATTTGGTAGCGCCATCCACCTCAAAGCGGATGATGTCTGCTTTTTTATTATCCTTGTCCATCTTAACGGTGTCTTGAACGAGGCTCTCGTACAGCGCTGCGGGATCAGCTCCGAGTTCTTGGTTGAGGGCTACCAACATTTGTTTCTGCTGGTCAAGTTTGATGTTCGCCTCCTGTTTGGGTTTCAGGCCTTGATTAACCAGGGCTAAAACGACGGCGACTATCACTACTACGATCGTGGCATACGTGATCGTGTAGGCATTACTATTCGTATTCAGTTTCATAGCGTGCCCTCCTTATTTAATGACGCGTTTAGCGCGACGGTTAATATTTGCTTGAAC
>ONUF01000008.1 GCA_900321005.1 uncultured Bacteroidales bacterium
CAGACGGCCTATTACAACACCGTGACTGCCCAGCAGAAACTGCTTAGCAGCAAGGAAGCCCTACAGAGCAGCAGGGAGGCTTTCCGACTGATGCAGGCCAAGTACCCGCAGATTGGGGCAGTAGAGGTGCGATTTAAGAAGAATATACCTTTTGGCGCAGGTCTCGGAGGCGGTAGCAGCGATGCCGCGCACATGGCCTTGGCTCTGAATGAACTCTTTGGTTTGGGGCTCAGTAAGGCACAATTAGCTGAAGAAGTGCGACCTTTAGGCGCCGATTGTCCGTTCTTTATCTATAACACGCCCTGTTATGCCGAAGGCATCGGAGATATCCTGACGCCGATTGACTTAGACTTGAAGGGTACGCGTATCGTGCTGATCAAGCCGGAAGAAGGCGTCTCTACCAAAGAAGCGTACAGCGGGATAACGCCTAAGGGAAAAGGACCAGATGTCCTAGGCGCCCTAGGAAAACTAGGAATCCTAGAAAATTTTGACCAATTCACCAATGACTTCGAGGCGACGGTCTTTCCACATCATCCGATAATTGCTGACATAAAAAAGCACCTACTGGATGCAGGTGCTTATTATGCTTCGATGTCGGGAAGCGGTTCAACGGTGTTCGGGCTTTTTAAGAACGATCCGGAAGGTTGTACCAACGCCAACCTGGCTCTGCTTAAGCAGCAGTTTGCCTCCATGGTATTGCTCGACGATACGTTTGGCGAGTGGAAGTCCTAAGCCCCACCCCCTGTCTTTTGAGGTAAAACCGGGTTCAAAGATGCGTCTTTGCACCGCATTGTCGATGCCTTTGCCCGTATCAGAGATGTCGAGCATCACTTCGTGTTCGTTCTCATGAATATTAAAACTGATCGTTCCCTTGCCGGAAATCGCATCAACGGCATTCTTGAGCAGGTTCTCTATCACCCACTGCATAAGCGGCGCGTTCAGCGCCACGATACGCTCTACGCCATCCAGACAACTGTCATCAATGGTGATGCGGTTGCTGACGCGTGCTCGCATGTAAGTTACCGCCTCTTTGACCACCGGAATAAGGTTGCATTCCTGCAAGTCGGGTTCGCTACCTATCTTCTGGAAACGGTCAGCAATCATTTGCAGACGCTCGATATCGCGCTTCATCTGCGGCACAAACTCGTCAGACGGATACTTGTCGGCGAGGAGTTGTTGCCATGCGTTGAGCGAGGAAATCGGTGTGCCTAACTGATGCGCGGTCTCTTTGGAGAGGCCCACCCAGAGTCGATTTTGCTCGCTGCGCTGCCCCGTAAGCATCACCACGACCGCAATCATGACGAAGATGAAAATCAGTGCGAATTGGGCATAAGGCACGATGCGAAGGCTCGTTAGCAGACGACTGTCGTCCCAATAGATATACTGGGTCGTTTGCTCGTCGATCTTCAATTCGATAGGTCCGTGCTTGCCAATTTTGCTGTTGGGAGAGACATTTCGGCTGGAGAGGATATTTCCCTCTTTGTCGCAGATATACACCGGAATGGTGGTGTTCTTCTCGATGATGGACATGAAGAAATCAATGTCGGCATCGTCCTCGGCTACGATCAGTTGTTGGGTCGCGTCGGCCCAGATCGCCATGTTCTTCTGCTCCTCGACTTGCAGTTTATGCGCGAGGTTATTGGTAAACAGTACGGAGATCACCACGATTAACATGGCGATCACCAGTACTATTGTTCCAATTTGTCGATTACTCATGGGCTATCAACCAAGCATGGTTAATAAGACTCCTGCTGCGACCGCAGAACCGATCACGCCGGCTACATTCGGGCCCATGGCATGCATGAGCAGGAAGTTCGACGGGTTCTCTTCTTGTCCTACGGTTTGCGACACACGCGCGGCCATCGGAACAGCCGATACTCCAGCCGAACCGATCAGCGGGTTGATCTTCTCCTTGAGGAAGAGGTTCATGAACTTAGCCAGCAGCACACCTCCTGCGCTACCGAGACCAAAGGCTACGATACCCATCGAGAGAATCATCAGCGTCTGCCAGTTCAGGAAACTGCCGGCCGTGGCGGTTGCTCCTACGGAGAGGCCTAAGAAGATGACCACGATATTCATCAGTTCGTTCTGCGCGGTCTTGGACAGACGATCCACTACTCCACACTCTTTCATCAGGTTTCCGAGCATCAGACAGCCAATCAGCGGCGCTGCGTCCGGAAGGATGAGTGCTACGACCGCGGTAATGATGATCGGGAAGACGATCTTCTCGGTCTTGGAAACCGGACGTAACTGCCCCATCTTGATCGCGCGTTCCTTCTTAGTCGTGAGCGCGCGCATGATAGGCGGTTGGATGACCGGCACGAGCGCCATGTAACTATAGGCTGCGATAGCGATCGGGCCCAAGAGATGCGGGGCCAGTTTGGATGTCAAGAAGATAGAGGTAGGACCGTCCGCTCCGCCGATGATACCAATGGAACCGGCCTCTGCGGGGCTAAAGCCCATCGCGTTGGCACACAGGAAGGTCACGAAGATACCTATCTGAGCAGCCGCGCCGAGCAACAGAGACTTCGGGTTGGCAATCAGTGGTCCGAAATCGGTCATGGCACCCACGCCGATAAAGATCAGACACGGGTACACGCCGGCTTTGACACCTATATAGAGCACGTCGAGCAGGCCTCCTTCTTTGAGGATTGCGCCATAGGAATGGTAAGCAGGACTCTCCGGATCGAGGAAAGCTGACCACAACTCGCTATGGAACATCCCTGCCCCCGGTAAGTTGGTGAGCAACATACCAAAAGCAATCGGAAGCAGCAACAGCGGCTCGTATTTCTTATGAATGGCCAGGTACAGCAGGAAGAAACTGATCAGCAACATGATACCTTGCTGCCAGCTCATTTGCATGAAACCCATGCCTGAAAAAAATTCCAAAATGTTCATAATTCATTCTTTTTCGATACACCGAGATACCGGTATACCGGGATACCGAATCAATTTATCCTAAAACGATCAGGAGATCATCCTGCATCACGTTTTGACCCGGAGTTACGGCGATTTGCTTTACCGTACCATCCTGCTCTGCCATAATAGCGTTCTCCATCTTCATGGACTCCAGCGTCAGAAGGGTGTCCCCTTTCTTCACTGCCTGGCCTTCACTTACCAGCACTTTGATTACACTACCTGGCAGCGGACTCTTCACTTGGAGTCCTCCTGCAGCAGGAGCAGCGGGTTTCGGAGCCTCTGCTTTGGGCGCAGCAGGCGCTGCGGGCTTCGGTGCGGGTGCAGGAGCAGCCTTAGGCGCAGGAGCCTCTACTTTCGGAGCTTCGGTCTCTACCGTATATACTTTGCCGTTGACGGTTACATTCGTCTTTCCGGCTTCGATTTCTTCTACAGCGCACTTGTATTCCGCGCCGTTGATCTTAAATGTGAATTCTTTCATATTAATTAAGTAATCAGTTGTCAGTTGTCAGCTTTCAGTGGTCAAAAGCCCACATTATTCATCCCTACACTCTTCTCGTTCCAAGCTGTTTCATGTCTGCGAAGCGAGATCATGGCCGTAGGAATGTCATGTTTCCTGTTCTTCTGCGCGAGATAGAGCGCATAAGCGATTGCTGCTATATCCTCGTCGCCTGCTTGCGCGATAGCCATGGCTATAGCCGCCTTCTCTTCCTCTGAGGGATTCGACGCACAGGCTTTTACGCTAGGCGTTTTTTTTTCCTCAGCGGGCTTCTCCTCTTTTGGACCTTTCGGTTCACGCGGCGCGGTTGCTTTCTGCATGATGAATCCGAATAATCGGAGGACATACACCAGGAAGAAAAGCAACAGCAACACAATACCGAAGCCCAGACCGGTAATAATCCATGTATCGGATGTAATTGCGAGTAACATAATTACAAGGGGATATTAGAGTGTTTCTTCAGCGGATTCGTCAGACGCTTGGTCTGCAACATCTCGAAGGCGCGGATGATGCGGCTACGGGTGTAGCGCGGTTCAATCACGTCGTCGATATATCCGCGGTTAGCAGCCTGATACGGAGAAGCGAACAGGTCTTTGTACTCCGCCTCTTTCTCCGCGATGAAAGCTTTCTTCTCTGCGGGATCTTCGATGGCCTTAATAGCCTTGGCTTGGAGTACACCTACTGCTCCACTCGCACCCATTACCGCGATCTCAGCGTTCGGCCAAGCGTAGCACATATCGCCGCGTAACTGCTTGCAACTCATCACGATATGGCTGCCGCCATAGGATTTGCGAACGGTGATTGTAACTTTCGGCACAGTGGCTTCGCCGTAAGCAAACATGAGCTTTGCACCGTGGTCAATGATACCTGCGTACTCTTGTCCGGTTCCACACAGGAAGCCCGGAACATCGACGAGTGTGAGGATCTGGATATTGAACGCATCGCAGAAACGCACGAAGCGCGCAGCCTTACGGCTGGCATCGCAGTCCAGCACACCTGCCAGCCAAGAAGGTTGGTTAGCAATGATACCCGTAGAGCGACCGTTGAAGCGTGCGAAACCGCAGATGACATTCTTGGCATAGTCCTTATGTACCTCCATGAAATCCCCGTTATCCACGATCGTGTTGATGATTTCGTGCATGTCGTAGGGTTTGTTCGGGTCATCCGGAACGATGTCGTTCAGTTTGTCGTCCACGCGGGTGATATCGTCGGTGCACTCAAAGAGCGGCGCCTCTTCCATATTATTCTGCGGGATGAAGGAAACGAGACGACGTACTTCAGCAATCGCCTCTTCTTCCGTAGCCGCCACAAAATGGGTTACACCGGATTTCGATGCATGAATCTTAGCACCGCCGAGTTGCTCTACCGTGACATCTTCACCAGTTACAGACTTCACTACTTTCGGGCCCGTGATGAACATATAACTGTTCTGCTCGGTCATCATGATGAAGTCTGTCAAAGCCGGGCTGTACACAGCTCCACCGGCGCAAGGACCGAAGATAACGGATATCTGCGGTACTACACCGGAAGCAAGGATGTTACGCTCGAAGATCTCTGCGTATCCCGCGAGCGCGCACGCTCCTTCTTGAATACGTGCCCCACCCGAGTCGTTCAGACCAATGATCGGTGCACCGAGTTTCATAGCTTGGTCCATGACATTGCATATCTTTAGCGCCATCGTCTCGCTCAACGAACCACCGATCACGGTAGCATCTTGCGCAAAGACAAAGACCAGACGGCCGTCAATTGTACCTGAACCAACAGCAACGCCATCACCCAGGAAGACTTTCTTCTCCATGCCGAAATCATGACAACGGTGCGTGAGGAACATGTTCACTTCCTCAAACGAACCTTCGTCCAGCAGCATATTGATACGCTCACGAGCGGTATAACTGCCTTTGGCATGATGTTTCTCTACAGCTGCTTCACCGCCTCCGGCTTGTGCTTTCGCGCGGTTGTCAATCAGCTTGTCTAATTTTGCTTGATCCATCGTAATGTTGAATGTTTAAGGTTGAATGTTTAACGAGGCTGTTGACACAACTCGGTTAATACACCCTTGGTGGATTTCGGGTGCAGGAAAGCAATCATCAGATTCTCAGCTCCCTTGCGCGGCGCTTTGTCGATGAGTTGGATACCTGCTGCCTCGCATTCTGCGAGCGCCTCTGCTACGTTCTCAACGTTGAAGGCTACGTGGTGTACACCACCGCGGCCGCCGTTTTTCTCGATGAATTTAGCAATGGTCGATTCCTCGCTGGTCGGCTCAAGGAGTTCAATCTTCACTTCACCTACCTTAAAGAAGGCGGTGCGTACTTTCTGGTCAGCTACTTCCTCAATGCTATAGCATTTATTGCCTGTGAGGAACTCAAAAAAGGGCGCGGCCTCCTCAATAGAGGTGACCGCAATGCCCAGGTGTTCAATGTGTGTGGGTTTCATATAAATAATGAATAAATAGGTTCATTAATCTTCGTCAGTCTGCGTAGCAGCATAAGCAGCAAGCAGTTTCTCCTGTACATCAGCCGGAACAAGTTGATACGAGTTGAAGGCCATCGTGAAGGTAGCGCGGCCACCTGTCAACGACGACAAAGTCGTCGAGTACGAAGCCAACTCTTTCAAAGGCACTTGTGCTTTGAGGCGGGTGAAACTCTTCTCGGTCTCCATTCCCATTACCATACCACGGCGGCCGTTGATGTCACTCATGACATCACCCATGATCTCCGACGGAACGAATACCTCGAGGTCATAAACCGGCTCGAGCACCTTCGGGTTCGCCTCTTTGAAAGCCTGTGCAAAGGCGTTACGACCTGCCAGACGGAAGGAGATTTCGTTCGAATCAACCGGGTGCATTTTACCATCATAGATGATGACGCGTACGTCGCGAGCGTAAGAACCGGTGAGCGGACCTTGCTCCATACGATCCATGATACCCTTTACGATAGCCGGGATGAAACGTGCGTCGATAGCACCGCCGACGATGGAGTTGATGATAATCAGTTTGCCACCCCACTCGAGGTTGATCTCTTGCTGATCCTTCACGGAGATCTTGTACTCCTGATTGCCGAACTTATAAGTCTCCTTAACCGGCATACCTTCCTCGTACGGCTCTACGATCAGGTGAACCTCACCGAACTGACCTGCGCCACCGGACTGTTTCTTATGACGATAGTCGGCACGAGCGGCCTTGGTGATGGTCTCACGATACGGGATCTTCGGCTCGAGGAACTCGATCGGCATCTTATCGTTGTTCTCCAGACGCCATTTAAGGGTACGGAGGTGGAACTCACCCTGACCGGAAACGATCATCTGCTTCAACTCTTTGCTCTGCTCTACTACCCAAGTCGGGTCTTCCTCGTGCATACGTGTCAAGAGGGCGGCCAGTTTCTCAGCATCGCTCTCCGTAACGGGTTTGATAGCACGGCGGTAACGCGGCTGCGGATAGCTGATCGGCGCATACTGCAGGTCGCATCCCTTGACATTCAAGGTGTTACCCGTACGGGTGTCTTTCAGTTTTACGGTAGCGCCGATATCGCCTGCTGCCAGTTCATCTACCGGCACGCGGATCGAACCTGCTACGCTATAGAGCTGCGAAATACGCTCTTTGCTACCACGCTCCATATTCTCGAGGTCATCGCCGTTATGAACCGTACCCTGCATTACGCGGAAGTAGTTCACCTCGCCGATATGCGGCTCTACGGAAGTCTTGAAGACATAGAGGCTGGTTGGAGCCTTAGCGTCCGGACTTACTTTCTTACCATCCACGGTTGGATAACTGAACTGAGAAGGACTCGGAGCCATACCATTGAGGAAGTCCATCAGACGACGAACGCCCATATCTTTTGCACCCGAGCAGCAGAGAACCGGATACATCGAGCCGTCTGCATACACAGATTTCAGGCCCTGCATGATCTCTTCGTCACTCAGACCTTCGCCCAAGAACTTGTCGAGCAGCGTCTCATCAGCCTCGGCAGCCTCTTCTGCCAATGCAGCACGCATCTCTTCTACCTTATCTGCATGCTCTGCAGGGATATCCTTGAGTTCAGGAGCGCCGCCTTCGGGTTTCCAAACGAGCATTTTGCCCTTCAATACATCAATCACAGCGTTGAACCCTGCGCCTGCATTGACCGGGAATTGGATAAGCGTGCACTTGTTGCCAAAGTTCTCCTTAAGCTGGTTGAAGGTGCGCTCGAAGTCTGCGTCCGGATGATCGCACTTATTGATCACAAACGCCAACGGCTTCTTGGCGTTCTCTACGAGACGGAAGTTATTCTGGGTACCTACCTCGACACCGCCGTTTGCACTGAGGACGATGAGGGCCGAGCCGCACATTTGGAGTGCTGCTACCGTACCACCGCAGAAGTCATCCGATCCTGCGCAATCAATGATATTCAGTTTCTTACCCTCGAACTCTACGTTGCAGACGGTCGAGAATACCGAATAACCATACTCCTTCTCTACCGGGAAATAGTCGCACACGGTGGACTGCGCCTCAATAGAACCGCGGCGCTTAATCACCCCGCACTCGAATAACATCGACTCCATCAAAGTCGTTTTACCTGATCCACTGCCGCCAAGCATAGCGACATTCTTGATCTCATTTGCTTGAAAAACTTTAGCCATAATTGTGTTAGTATTTAAGATTTTGTAAAGTCGAGTTTGCAAAAACGCTGCAAAGATACACAAAAAAAATAACATACGCAAGCGCGCACGTCATTTTTTCAAAATAATTTTTATCGACCGGCCCTAATGAAGCGGAATATGATGCTCAAATTTCCACTGTTTAAGCCGAATCTGCATCTCATTTCGTGTCTGCGGCGAGCAATAGGTCTCTGCAAACCGCTCCCAGATATACTGAACGGCTACCGGCGAAGGGTGTACCAGGTCTTCCGCATAGAAACGATAGTCCCGCAACTCATCGAGCATGATCTCATAGGACGGGAAATAACTGACTACTGATTGCTGATTTCTGATTGCTTCCACGGCTTGCAACAAGGTCGCTTTGGAAAGTTGGTTCTCATGCAATCCGTCTTTGACATGACGAATCGGCGAGATAGTGAATAACCAGTGTTTATCAGGATAGCGCGCCATAAGCGGGGACCATAAAGCCTCGATTTCATCGGCAGAAAGACGTCTGCGAGAGAATTGCTCTGCCGGCAACTTATGACAATTGCCCACCACAGGAGAGTCTCCGGAGCCGATTAGTCCTGCGGCTTCTTTCCATTCATACACCCACGTCGTGCCAAAAGTCACAATAATGGCGGTCGCCTCCTTGAGGGCACGTTGCATCGTTTCAATAGATTGAGCTACCGCTTCGCGAGTTTCCGCTTCTGTAGCACGGGAAAACGAACCATGATGCGACATCGAGTGCCACAAACCTTCATGTTCCACTAAAAGTGGAAGTTCGGTCATTTGCAGTGCCTGGGCAATAGAAACGGGATTATAGAGCGTGCCAAAGGGATTGCAGGCCACCTGTAGTCCGCGCTGAGACATCATTTGTCCGATGGAATCGGCAAAACACGAGCCTACGAGAAGGATTTTGTCCTCGTATCCGATTTGCCAACAGCTTGGCTTGATATCTACAATCGTTTGTAACTTCATATTACTCAAAATGCATGACTTTCGCGGGACTGATCTTGGTGATAATCATCGAAGGTAACAACAAGATTATCAGCGAGATAGCTATCGTTACGACATTCAGAAGGATGAGCCACCCCCATGCAAAAGAGATCGGCACATATTCCACATAATAAGTGGTTGCGTCAAGCGGAATCAGGTGCGCAAAATACTGCAGCGCCGCCAACCCCAAACCGACGACATTGCCCCATATTACTCCCTTTCCAATCAACATAGCCGCTTGCGCCAGGAAGATTCGTCGTACAAAGCGGTTGTCTGCGCCTAACGCTTTCAGCGTTCCTATCAGCGTAATACCGTCTAAAATCAAGATAATCAACCCCGACACGATATTAAAACCGGCTACCAAAAGCATCAACACAATGATCACCACCACATTCATGTCCAGCAGGTCCAGCCAAGCAAAGATAGCAGGATTTTGTTCCTGCAGCGTCTGCACATAATAGACATGAAAGCCGTCTTCGTCCATGAGTTGGATCGTAGCGAAATAGATTTGATCCGCCACTTCGTCCAAAACACCGATTTCATCGATTAAAATCTCCACGCCGGAATAGGTGTGGTCCTCCCACCCTTGCAGGCGCTGTGCGGTCTCTAAAGGCGCCAAGACAAACAAGTCGTCAAATTGGTCAAAGCCCGTGTCATAGATACCTGTCACGCGAAAACGGCGTGCACGAATATCGGAGTCATCGACAAAATACGCGTTGACGGCATCGCCTACGGCGATTTGCATCGTCTGCGCAACTTTTCGGGACACCAACACTTCTTGCGGAGCATTCGGTAAACAACCCTCTATTATGTTCCGACTGAAGAAATCCCAGTAATCCGTTCCCTTAAGGACGATGCCGTGGAAATCCGCGTCGGTCTTAAGCATGCCGGGTTTGGTGATAAACGGCGCCGCGGATGTGACATGTTCGTAGTTAGCGAGAGCCGTTAACAACGAATCGGACACTTCAATCGGTTGTAAATCATAGGTATTGTTGTTATCGAACGACACCAACTGGATATGTGCCCCGAAACCAGCAACTTTCTGTGTGACGGTCTGTTTGAAGCCCACTACGATACAAATCGTAAGAATCATTACCGCTACACCGACGATGATTCCGGCCAGTGCAACACGCACAGCAGGGCGAGAATGACGCTTTTTCCCCTCTTCCGAGAAATAAAGTCGCATTGCAAGTGCTATTTCGGGCAAAAACGGCATGATTTTTGTTGTGTATTTTTCAGAATAGTCCGACTAATCAGAACAATCCGAATAATGTTAAAAAAACTATTTTCTATCGTATGTGCTACTTTAGTAGCAGGTTTTATGTTGGCTCAGGAGCAACATGTTCGTCCTCAACGCACTCCGGAAGAGGAGGCTTCCAAGCAAACGGAGCGCTTAGTGCGCGAGTTGGGAATCAAAGATTCCGTTCGCATAGATACTATCTATCGCATGCATCTCAAGTACGCGCGGATTCGTCAAAAAGGTCTGACGCGTGCGGAGAACATGGAGCGGATGCAATCTATCTACAATGAACTCAAACAGCTCCTTACTCCTGATGAATTCGAGCGATTTATGAATCACCCGGCGGAGCAACCTCGTCGTCCTCGCGGGGCGAATGTAGTTCAGCAGAAGGCAACACCCAGCGGCGAAGACCCCAATAAACCAGCACAGCGAGAAGAGTACCAATAAGCAGTCCTACCATTATGTCTGTGGGGTAATGTGCCCCGAGATACATGCGACTGTAACATGTTACAGTCACCCAGGTCATCAGACTTGCGGTGACTGTTTTATTACGCCAAATAAGGCAGAACAGCGATGCACAAGCCATACTGTTGGCGGCGTGAGAGCTGCAAAAACCATATTTCCCGCCTATGCAATTTCGCACTAAATGCAGCGGATCGAGTGCAGGTTCACGAGTTGGTCGCAAGCGCTCTACAAGAGGCTTGAACACGCCGGAAGCGATAAAATCGCTTAGTCCTACGGCTATCACGAAGCCCAGCAAAACCAGCAACACCGTTTTCCAACTCCTATACCGCCAGCCTATCGCAGCTATCAGCAGCACATATAGCGGAATCCAGGTCAGCGGATAACTCATCCACCACATGAAACTATCCAACCACGCTGTATGATGGCCGTTGATCCATAGCAATATATCGCTGTCAGCATTCACTAATTCACTAACTCTCTCATTCACTCATTCATTAACACCGCAGTATGACAGGCTACCACCGCAGCGGTCTCCGTGCGCAGACGGGCTGCGCCAAGACTGACGGGTTGATAGCCTTGCGCCAAGGCCCACTCCACTTCTTCCGGCGAGAAATCGCCTTCGGCGCCGATGAGAACGGTGGTCTTGTGACCGCGTATAATCTTCGATTTCAACGAGAATTTATGGTCTGTCGCCTTATAGCCTTCGATGCAATGCGCAATAAACAAGTCTCCGTCAGTTTGCAAGTCTGTTAAAGGAATTAACGGATTGAGTTTCGGGAACTTCGTTTTTAGCGATTGCTTGGCGGCAGAAACGAGAATCTTCTGCAGACGATCGAAGTTCACGGTCTTCCGCTCGGAATGCTCGCATAGAATCAAGGAAATCTCGTCCACGCCGATCTCCACGCATTTCTCGATAGCCCACTCCAACCGGTCGATGTTTTTTGTCGGTGCAACCGCGATATGTACATACCCTTCATGCAGCGGTTCCAGCGTCTCTGTGCGCTCAATCCGAACCTCACAATGCTTGCGATGCGGGTTGGTTATCACGCAGTGATAAAGAGTTCCTCTTCCATCAGTCACCTGTACCGCATCCCCCGCCGAACGACGAAGCACTTGTACGCAATGATTGCTCTCCTCTTCGGGGAGCGTCAGCGTCGTTTGTATGTCCGGGGCATAGAAAAGGTACATGTGTAATGTGTGATGTGTGATGTGTAATGCGTGATGTTTAGAGTTCCGATTCTTTGAGGCGCTCCGCATTCTCTGCTACTTGAAGTGCATCGATGACACCTTGGATGTCGCCGTCCATGAAGGCGGCGAGGTTATAGACCGTGTAGCCGATACGATGGTCGGTGATACGTCCCTGCGGATAGTTATAGGTGCGGATCTTGGCACTTCGGTCACCCGTAGAGACCATCGTCTTGCGTCTCGCTGCGATGTCATCGATGTATTTCTGATGCTCTTTATCGTAGATCTGCGTACGCAGACGACTCAACGCGCGCTCTTTGTTCTTCGGCTGATCACGGGTTTCCGTACACTCAATCAATATCTCCTGCACCTCACCGGTGTTAGGGTTCTTCCAATTATAACGCAGACGGACACCCGACTCCACCTTATTGACGTTCTGTCCTCCCGCGCCGCCGGAGCGGAAAGTCTCCCACTTGATCTCGCCTTCGTTGATATGCACCTCGAATTCATCGGCCTCGGGCAGTACGGCTACTGTAGCCGCAGAGGTATGGACACGTCCTTGCGTCTCGGTTACGGGTACTCGCTGCACGCGATGTACTCCACTCTCATATTTGAGCGTGCCATAGACGTTCTCGCCGGTGACGTTGAAGATGATCTCCTTATATCCGCCGGCAGCGCCTTCGTTGAAGGACGAGACGGTATATTTAAAGCCTTTGATCTCGAAATACTTGGTATACATGCGGAAGAGGTCTCCGGCAAAGATCGCTGCCTCGTCTCCTCCCGTACCGCCACGGATCTCCATGACGACGTTCTTGCCGTCCTCCGGGTCCTGTGGCAGCAGTTGGAGTTTGAGCTCCTCTTCAAGTTTCGGGATCTGCGGTTCGAGTTCATCGATCTCCGCCTTCGCCATCTCTTTCATCTCCGGATCGGACTCGTTATAAAAGAGGTCCTTGGCGTCCTTCAGGTCGTTAAAGGCTTTGCGATAACGATGCGCACACTCCAGTACCCGCTCCAGGTCATGATAATCCCGATTTAATCGGACATAACGCGCCTGGTCGGCAATGACCGACGGGTCGGTGATGAGGAGCGAAACCTCATGGAACTTGGCCTCAAGGCCGTCGATTTTGGATAAGATATCCATCTGTTAACCTGTTAGTATACAAAGATGTCTTCGAGGGTGAGACGTTTGATGGCACCGCGGGACTGGAGGAAGTTCATGTCCAGTTCTTTCTCATTGCCGAGGATGAGATATCGGTAGGTACGATCTGCTACATGTTCTTTCTGGAAAGCAATCACGTCGTCCAGCGTCAGATTCTGCACCTCGCGGTAGATGTCCTCATTGTAGTCATGGTCCCATCCGAGGTCACGATAGCGGACGAAATACGTGATCGGTGCCATGCGGACGTAGCGACGCTGCTCAATCTGCTTGAGCAGCGAAGTCTTGGCATTGTCGAAAGCAGCCTGCGATAGCGGCAGTGTATTACAGATCGAATCGAAGGTCTCGATGCACTCTTGCAGTTTGTCGTTCTGCGAGAGGATGAAGGTATAGAAATAGTTCTTCTCACCTTTGAAAGACGGCGTAGCGTAGTTCGCTCCAGACGCATAGCACAGCGCGCGTGCCTCACGCATCTCTTGGAAAACAATCGAACCCATTGAGCCGTCAAAGTACTCATTAAATAGGCGAATGATGGCTTCGTCTTTTGGAGAATACACTTCGCCCCAGTTCGCATAGCCGACGAGATAGATATTATTTGCATCGTACGGTGCGATGAAGACTTCTTTTTCGGTCACTTGTTCTGCTTCAATACGCTTGGCTGTCTCACGCTTGTTGGCGTCAGCATTAGCGAGGATACGCGAGGATTGCAGCATGTCTTTGAGTTCTTTTTCACTCAGTGGACCGAAGTACTCTACTCGCTCAATAGCCGGCAGCAACGCACGCAAATTCGCTAACACGTCTTCGGCATTGAGTTGGTTCATCACAGCCGGCGTCAGCGTACGTTGCTGAACAGCCGCTGCACCTACGGTACCGTACTCCATGAGGTGAGAGAAACAAGCACGTTGCTCACTCTTTGCATCGTTATGCGACTTGATATTATCTTTGACAAGCTCTTTGAGTATAGCCTCGTCGGGCTGCGCCGTAAGCAGTTGGCTCTCAAGCAGTTGCAGCGCCTCTACAAGGGTCTCCTGCAGGCCATATACGCCAAGTTCGACATCATTCTCGCCGACGTATGTCCATGCCTCTGCAGCGAGGTAATAGAGTTGGGTCTTATACTGCTCTGCCGTCAGATCAGCCGTGCCGAGGTAACTCAACATATCTCCGGCGAAATCCAGTTTGGCATCTTGGTCACTACCCTTGCCGATAACGAAGTTGAGTTGCGCCAGTTCATTCTCTTTGTTCTGGCGATAAAGCAGTTCAACACCATTATCTAACGTGCTGACACTCAAGTCTTTATGAAAATCAAGGAATTGCGGTTTCTGGCGTTCCGCCTTCATCGCAAGCAGGTCGGTGCAGAACTGCGACTGCGCGTCGCGGTTCATCTCAATCGGCGTGATAGCCGGTTTCTCCACCTTCTCAGGGTTGGTGTCTTTGTCGCTCTGCTCCTTATAAACGCAGACGTAGTTGTCGCGCAGGTAAGCGTTCGCAACACGCACGACGTCCTCTTTGGTCAGCGCGTCCAAGCGCTCGAGGCGGCGAACGATATTCTCGTACGGGATCTGATAAATGAATGAGTTCATCATCGTGTAGGTGCGGTTACTGTTGTTCTGCTGACCGATGAGTTCATTGCGCTTCATATTACGGATGATGGCTTTGAGCAGTTCGTCCGAGAACTCGCCTTTCTTGAGTTTCTCCACCTCTGCCAAGAGGAGTTGGCGGACGTCGTCAAGGCTCTGTTGCTCCTTTGGAGCACCGATGATATAATAGGTGGAGAAATCATTGCCACCTTCGAGGTAGTCCTCTGCGCTCAGCAAGGCTTGTTTCTGCATAATATCGATGTCCAAAAGACCGCACTTACCGTTCTGCATGACTGCGCTCAACAAATCAAGCGCGTCTTTGTCCTCATGACGCATATTCGGCAATTTCCACGCCAGCCAGAGTTGCGGGCTCTCTTTGCCTAATACGACGGTGTCTTTCGGGGCTGTCAGATCGGCCTGAACGGGTTGCTCAAACGGAGGAATATCCGCCGGTTGCCACTGACCGAAATACTCGTCAATGATCTTAATGGCATGGTCATAATCGAAATCGCCGGCGAGACAGATTGCCACGTTATTCGGGCGATAATATGTCTGATAGAATTGTTTAATATTCTTCAGGCTCGGGTTCTTGAGGTCTTCCTGCGTGCCGAGCACAGTGTGCTGACGGTAAGGAATATCCGGATAAAGCAGTTGGTTGATCGCCAGATCCACTTTCTCCATGTCCATCGTGGAGTACATATTAAACTCCTCGTAAACGGTCTCGAGTTCGGTATGGAAGCCGCGTACTACGAGGTTCTGGAAGCGGTCGGACTCGATCATCGCCCAGCGTGTCAGTTCTCCGGAAGGTATCACTTCGTGATAGCAGGTACGCTCGTTGCTCGTGAAGGCATTGACACCGGTTGCGCCGATAGCACCCATCAGTTTGTCGAACTCATTCGCCACCGCAATCTTGGAGTTCTCATAGGAGAACGAGTCGATAAGATGGTATATAGCCTTGCGCTCAGCAGGGTCTGTCGTCGCGCCGTAGAGTTCGTAGAGCGAATCGATGGCGTTGAGGTTCGGCAGCTCTTTCTGGTAGTCGGTCGTGCCGTACGACTTCGTACCCTTGAACATAATATGCTCTTGGTAGTGCGCCAAACCTGTCGATTCCAACGGGTCATTCTGACCTCCGGCGCGCACGGCGATGAACGTCTGTATCTCGGGTTTCTCCTTGTTTTGACTCAGATAGACGGTAAGGCCGTTATCAAGTGTGTAGATACGCGTCTGCAGAGGGTCACCTTCTACTGTACGATACGCGTACTTCTGGCAGGAACTCATCAAAGCAGCGGCTGCCAAAAAAAGAAATAACTTTTTCATATAGTGTCAATTACGTTGTTTGTATGCTTGAAGGGTGTTTTGCAGCAGACTGACGATGGTCATAGGTCCTACTCCGCCCGGCACAGGGGTAATGAAGCCTGCGATAGGCGCCACATGTTCGAAATCCACATCTCCAACCAGACGATAGCCGCGCGGAGAAGCAGGATCATCAATGCGGTTGATACCCACATCAATAACGGTAGCTCCGGGTTTGACCATGCTTGCCGTCACCAAGTTCGGACTTCCGGCTGCTACGATGATGATATCGGCTGTGCGACAGATAGATGCGAGATCTTGGGTCTTCGAGTGGCAAACAGTGACGGTCGCATCACCCAGCGAAGCGGCACTCATGCCCGGCAAAGACAAGTAAGGACGCTGCATAAGGAGCATGGCGATAGGCTTGCCGACGATGTTCGAACGACCGATCACTACGACATGTTTGCCTTCTGTAGCGATATGATAGCGTGCCAGCAGCTCGCGTATGCCGCGCGGCGTAGCACTCACGATGGACGGCAGACCTTGTACCGTGCGTCCTACATTCTCCGGTGTCAATCCGTCCACATCCTTGCGATAGTCGATCGCCGAGAGAATAGCCAGTTCATTAATATGCGCCGGAAGGGGCAACTGAACGATAAAACCATCGATGGAATCGTCGTTATTGAGGCGATGAATCTCGTTCAGCAAGGTCTGCTCGGTGACATATTCGTCATAGGAGATACGCTCTGCCTCGATACCTACCTCGGCGCAAGCTTTGAGTTTGTTGGCTACATAGGTCTCCGAAGCCGGGTTATGCCCCACCAGAACAACCGCCAGTTTAGGCGCACGCTTGCCTTCTGCTCGAAGAGCAGCTATTTGTTCGCGCAACTCGCCACGAATCGTTTGTGCTATTTGTTTTCCGTCAATTATCATTCGTTGTCCTTGTCTTTATCTTTGTTTCTTCTCCAGATCTTGAAGGTCTTCCAGATATCTTTCCACTCGCGCTCGGTAATATACCAGGTGTTTTCTCTACGAGGCGGGCGATATACAGGACGCGTCTCTATTTGCACATTGCGCTTGAGCGAATCAAGATTATAGACCTGCGTCAGGCTGTCGGAATACAATAACGCATCGCGTTCATCCGCTTTGCGGATACGGAGTGCATCTACATTTCTCTCCGTAGTCGGATCATCTTTCGGCATAGCTTTTATCTCACGCACGAACATGCTTACGAGCACATACAATCCGATACAAACGCCCACAACAAGTACTACGATTAAGCCGTAATACGCTTGCTTGTCGCGCATACGCAATGCCCCGCCGAGACCTCTGTTATGCTCGTTGGGTCCCACATGATGATGGTGATGGTGTTTGCGTTCCTTATGCTTCTCCCATCCCGGTTGATATGTCTTAATATCGTCTGCCATTAGCGTCTTTTCAGACCCATTTGCTGCACTTTGCGCATCATCTTGCTGGTCTGTTCGAATTGTTTGAGGAATCGGTTGAGCGCTACTATATCCACGCCTGCGCCCTTGGCAATGCGGTTTTTGCGGCTACCGTTGAGCAGACTCGGGTTCGCGCGCTCGGCAGGGGTCATGGAGTTGATCATCGCCTCGATAGGTTTGAAGGCATCGTCACTTACCTCAACACCCTTCAGCGCCTTGTCCATGCCCGGAATCATCCCCATCAGGTCTTTCATCGAACCCATCTTCTTAATTTGGTTTAATTGTCCGATGAAATCGTTGAAATCGAATTGATTCTTGGCAATTTTCTTCGAGATACGGCGTGCCTCGGCTTCGTCATACTGCTCCTGTGCGCGTTCTACGAGCGAAACCACATCACCCATACCCAAGATACGATCGGCCATACGACTCGGATGGAACACATCCAACGCCTCCATCTTCTCGCCCGTTCCGATGAACTTGATCGGTTTGTTGACCACCGAACGGATACTCAGCGCCGCGCCGCCGCGGGCATCACCGTCCAATTTGGTCAATACTACGCCGTCGAAATCCAGACGGTCGTTAAACTCCTTGGCGGTGTTTACGGCGTCCTGACCGGTCATGGCGTCCACTACGAACAAGGTCTCTGACGGTTGGATAGCCTCCTTGATAGCCGCAATCTCGGTCATCATTTGCTCATCGACAGCCAGACGACCGGCGGTGTCAACAATCACCACATCATAGCCGAATTTACGGGCCTCGGCGATTGCATCTTGCGCCTTTTTAACGGGATTAGACTCCTCTTCGGCGGTATATACTTTTGCGTTAATTTGCTCACCCAACACGCGAAGTTGCTCGATAGCAGCCGGACGATAGACGTCGCACGCTACGAGCATCACTTTCTTATTCTTCTTTGTCTGAAGGAAATTGGCCAGTTTGGAAGCGAAGGTCGTCTTACCGCTACCCTGCAGACCCGCCATCAGGATGACCGCCGGCGAACCCTTGAGATTGATCTCCTGCGCCTCACCGCCCATCAACTCTGCCAACTCGTCATGGGTGATCTTCACCATCAGTTGTCCGGGGCGAACGGCGGTAATGACATTCTGACCGAGTGCTTTCTCCTTGACCTGGTCTGTGAACTGCTTGGCGGTCTTGTAGTTCACATCAGCCTCCAGCAAGGCTTTACGGATGTCCTTTACGGTCTCCGCAATATTGATCTCGGTGATGCGTCCTTCACCTTTGAGAATCTTAAATGAGCGTTCTAATCTTTCTGATAAATTATCGAACATAATACTCCAAATTAAATTGCGGTGCAAATATACAACAAAAATCGCACATACGCAAATTTTAGGCTAATTTTTCGCAAAATAGAATGAAATTCTATATATTTAGATAGACAATAGACCTGCTATGCTCGCATAAGGAGGTTAATTGGCGCTCTCAATAAAGGCGTTCTACGCCGGCGAAAAAGTAGCCGTATTTGCGTATGTCCCGCGGGACGCGAACGTACATTCGGGGGAATGTTCGCAGGACAGGCGGCGTCCGAAGTAGTACCATACAAACTACAGCGTACGGAAGTACGGCGAATGACATTCTCCGATAATGGACGACGCTCGATGGGTTCGAAGGTGATTCCTTCCTCTTGTTGGGATTGTAGTTGAGTGGCCTGTAGTTGGGCTTTGGCGGCGTAGAGTTCGCGGAGGATGTAGACGTAGGTATAGTGAAAGAAACGCGAGTAAGGTTTCATGCCTTCTGCGGGCTTCTCGCCGCCTTTGAACACACGGAAATAATGGGACAGAAAACGAATTCTGTACTCCAATGC
Organism: uncultured Bacteroidales bacterium; assembly: GCA_900321005.1. GTDB lineage: Bacteria > Bacteroidota > Bacteroidia > Bacteroidales > Paludibacteraceae > Colicola. The sequence goes on from ONUF01000008.1 coordinate 19,206, forward strand.
GGCACGGGAATAATCATGCTCAAGGTCGTGAGCCCGACGGCGGGCTACTGCTTGAATAGCACGATTCTCTTGGCATGCGGCTGACCATTGTTTCGGAAAGCGGTAGACATATAACTGAAGAAGTCTGTGTCGGCAGTGAGTACGGCGGACAATAACGTGTTTCTTATGTTGGCGGCCTTCGGATTGCCGGTCCATTGCTCCCCAGAGCACATTAATGGCTAAAACGGGCGAGAAGTAGCGTACTCCCCTGGCACGGCGAGCAAATCCCGGCGGGAGAGGTTTGAAGTTTGCGCAAGTGGAGGCTAAACCTTCTACAATCCGTGTTTTGAAGTGTTTTTTCATGGTCGATTTTTCTTTTGTATATTATTGATTTTCAGCGTTTTATCATTGTTTTGATTTCAGTATGGTCTAGAATGCCCCTTATCCGCATAGCATCCGCCCTGTTTCCACCCCTTATTTAGCCTGCAGGCTATAGAAAAGCTGCTACATGGGTAGCAAAATTGTTAAGGCAGGCGAGCGCAGCACGACCATTGGAAATCGAGTGCAAAGATAAGAAAAATTTTTGATATGCGCAAATTTTGAGCCGCAAAAAGTTAAGAAAAACTGCAAAAAATTGAATTTTTACAAGAAAGGAGGTTGGGAGACGCTTTATAAAGGAACCTTTTTTTATTATTATTATTTAATAATAATATTTTTAAAGAATAAAAAGGTGCAAGCTGCAAGCTTTTTCTTTATAATTTTCTTTGGTTACTTTCTTTTATTGACTTTCTTTTAATGCGGGGAAGTGGTCGATGTAAAAAAAAAGAAAGATAATTGCCGCAAAAATGCGACAAAGATGCACAATAATTTGCATATGTCATTTTTTTTATGTAATTTTGCAGCGCAAAATTGATTTGAAATGGAAAGAAGAGTAAGAGTTCGCTTTGCGCCGAGTCCTACAGGCGCGTTGCATATCGGCGGTGTGCGCACTGCCTTGTATAACTATCTTTTTGCCCGTCAGCACGGGGGTGACATGTTGCTTCGTATCGAAGACACAGACTCAACCCGCTTCGTGCCCGGCGCAGAGGAATATATCCTCGAAGCCCTCGACTGGCTTGGTATCGGTATTGACGAGGGTCTTCGCATGCGTGACGGCAAGATTGAAGCTGTCGGCGAGCATGGTCCGTATCGTCAGTCAGAGCGCCGCGAGATATACCATCAGTATGTAAAACAGTTGCTGGACAGCGGCCATGCGTATATCGCTTTTGACACGCCCGAAGAACTGGAGACCAAGCGCGCGGCGATACCTAATTTTCAGTATGATGCCCGTACACGCATGGAGATGCGCAATTCGCTGACCATGCCGGCAGAAGAAGTGCAAGCGCTGATCGACAAAGGCGAGAAATATGTTGTTCGCTTCAAAGTAGAACCCAACGAAGATGTGCATGTACATGACCTGATTCGCGGAGAAGTGGTGATTAATTCGAATATCCTCGATGACAAGGTGCTCTATAAGTCTGCAGACGACCTGCCGACATATCACCTCGCAAACATCGTAGATGACCATCTCATGGAGATTTCGCATGTCATCCGCGGCGAGGAGTGGTTACCTTCCGCTCCGTTGCACGTGCTGCTCTACCGCGCTTTCGGATGGCAAGACACGATGCCCGAGTTTGCCCACCTCCCCTTGCTGCTTAAGCCCGATGGAAACGGCAAACTCAGCAAGCGTGACGGTGATCGTCTCGGCTTCCCCGTCTTCCCGCTGGAGTTCCACAACCAGAAAGATGGTACGGTTTCATCGGGATATCGCGAGAGCGGTTATCTGCCCGAAGCTGTCATCAATTTTCTGGCGCTCCTCGGCTGGCACGGCACAGGCGATCAAGAGCTATACACGATGGATGAGCTGATCAAGGAGTTCTCGCTCGACCGTGTCTCCAAGGCCGGTGCGAAATTTGACTACGAAAAGGGCAAATGGTTCAACCATCAATACCTCCAGCTCCGCAGTAATGAAGAGCTCGCTCAGATGTTCCTGCCTACCCTCGCGGCCCATGGCATCGAGCATCCGGATATGCAACTCGTGGCACAAGTCATCGGCCTTACCAAAGACCGCGTGAACTTTGTTCCAGAACTATGGGAGCAGACGAATTTCTTCTTTGTGGCTCCGACCGAATACGACGAGAAATCCTTGGCAAAACGCTGGAAAGAGGATTCGCCGCGTCATATGACCGAGTTGCTCGAGGTGCTTGAAGGTGTTCCTTCCTGGGACGCAGAGACACTTGACGGCATCGTGATGGGTTGGATAGCAGCCAAAGAATACGGCGTAGGTATCGTGATGAACGCCTTCCGTATCTGCCTCGTCGGCGCTGCCCGCGGTCCGCATATCTGGGCTATCACCGATGTGCTCGGCAAAGAAGAGACGCTCAAACGCGTAAAAACTGCGTTAACTAAACTAGGAGCCTAGAGCCCTAGTATCCTAGGATTCTAGTCATGACTCCCCGCGAAGCGCTACATAAGTATTTCGGATACGATGATTTTCGGCCCTTACAGGCGGAAATCATCGCTTCTGTTTTAGCGCACCGCGACACCTTGGCCTTGATGCCTACAGGAGGCGGAAAGAGTCTCTGCTTCCAAATCCCTGCTCTTGTGATGGGTAACGAAGATCCGGAGAAACGCTTATGCCTCGTCATTACACCGCTCATCGCATTGATGCGCGATCAAGTGGAGAATCTTCAGGCCCGCGGCATCCACTCCGAAGCCATCTATACGGGTCAGAGTTTCGACAAGCAGCGTGCGGCCTTGGACAACTGTCTTTTCGGCCCGTACCATTTTCTCTATTGCTCGCCCGAACGCCTGGAGAGTGAGGAGTTTCGCAAGCGCCTGAAAGACCTGCCAATAGGCCTGATAGCCGTGGATGAGGCACATTGTATCTCGCAGTGGGGCTACGATTTCCGACCTTCGTATCTGAATATTGCCGCCGTGCGGGAATTGTTACCGGATGTGCCGGTCTTGGCGCTTACAGCGACCGCGACGCCGACCGTAGTCGAAGACATCCAGCGCCGTTTGGGATTCCAAGAACCGAATGTGCTGAAGATGTCCTTCCGCCGCGAGAACCTCCAGTATATCGTGCGCCGCACGAATAATAAACCCGATCAAATCGCGCATATTCTATCGAAAGTGCCCGGTTCGGCGATCGTCTATGTACGCAACCGCAAGCGGGCACAGGAACTCGCTGAATGGCTCAATCAGCAATCAGCAATCAGTAATCAGCAATCAGTTTGTGATTTTTACCACGCAGGCCTTACTACCCGCGAGCGGAATGAGCGTCAGGAGGCATGGAAAGAAGGCCGTACGCGTGTTATCGTGGCGACGAATGCCTTCGGCATGGGTATCGACAAACCCGATGTGCGGCTCGTCATTCATCATGACCTGCCATCCCACTTGGAGAGTTATTACCAGGAGGCAGGGCGTGCCGGGCGAGACGGGATGACGGCTTATGCCGTGTTGCTCTATAACGACGAAGACAAAGCCAAGGCCCGCAAGCGCGTAGTGGACACCTACCCGCCCAAAGAATTCGTGGAGCAGGTCTATCATAAGACCATGGATTTTCTGCAGATAGGCGAAGGAAGCGGTTTAGGGCATCGTTTTGCGCTGCATATGGACCAGTTATGCCATGTGATGCACTTGCCCGTCATACAAGCCTACTCCGCCCTGCATCTATTGACGCAAGCGGGATATATAGATTTTCAAGAGGAATACGAGACCCAGCCGCGCGTCTGTCTGCGTGTACCCCGTGCACAATTGGGCGAGTACGACCTCTCGTCGCCGCAAATCGAGTTACTCGACCGTCTGATGCGCCAGTATTCGGGCATTTTTACCGACTTGCAGTATGTGCGCGAGGCCGATAAACCCGAGGATCACGAGTTACTCGTCTCTTTGGCGCAACGCGGTATCATCACCTATATCCCGCGCAGCGTAGGCTGCTGCCTGACGATGACAAAAGAAAGAGAGGCAGAAATCTACCTCTCTCCCGCTATTTTCGACGATCGTCAGAAACTCTTTGCCGAGCAACTCAACGCGATGGTCGAGTATGCCGAGCAGAATCAGTTCTGCCGCGAACAGGTGCTACTCGCTTACTTCGGTGAGACGAGCGCTATCCCCTGCGGTCATTGCGACGTCTGTCGCGAGATCACCCACCGTGTCATTGCCGAGTGACAGCGAGTCTTCTCCCAACAGCTGCTGCATCTCACGCAGTTCTGCTTCACTAACCGATTTATTACGGTCGTTCACGCCCATCAACGGGCCGAAGAACACTTTCAGCAACGCGCGACCAATCACTTTCGACAGTTTGAATTTCGGATTGGTCACATCGCCTTTCACCGGCACATCAATCAAGATGATATCCTGCGCAGAAGTGAGCATCTTAAAGCCCAAACGCACAGGAATATTCTTATACGGTGCCTTGGTTAACAGATCCTTGCGGCCTACTCTCGGATGATCAATCTCGATATGATTCGTTCCATTCAGTTTGGCGGAGGCCACGTCTAAATGGCTGTCAATAGTCAGCATACCACCGTCCAACGGATAGCCCGTATAATTGCGACAGAGGGCGCTGAAATCCTCGATATGCACGCCGCGTACCTTCAAGTCTGCCTGCGTATCTTGGTTTTTGAGGTCCAGACCGCCCTTGAAATCCAAATTGAGCGTACCTTCATTCGGCAGCGTAGCCTGCAGTTTGATGGCATTTCGACCGTTGCTGGCGACGTTCTGACCGTCTACGCGCAGCGTCTCAATCCCATACTCCCAGTTATGCTTCATGGAGTAGTCGTGATAAGAGATGTCATGTCCGGTAAGGGTCACACGCTTGGCCATCCAAACCAGAGGTTTGGTAGTGCGCGGTTTCTGTACTTCTATCGGCGTCTCTATCGAGTCCGAAGCTATGCTATCAGCTGTTTCTGCCTGCACTTCCTCCTTGCTCTTCATCAGCCGTGTCAAGGTCGTCCATCCTTCGTGTACCTCGTAATTAGCCGTCAGGCCGTTAATGGTCAGGCTGTCGAGGATAAAAGTATTGTTCGCTACATCGCCTTTGCTGATGGCGATGCGCAGTTCGTCGAGCGCAGCCACCTCATCCTTATGCGAGTCGCGCAGACTCAGGCCGGTCAGGGACAGATTTCCAGTCAGCAGAATATTGCTGATCACGTCCAGACTTCCGTCTACGTGCAACGATCCGTTCATCTTGGCGCCCAGACCGGTGACATCCAGGTAGTCCTGAACGAGCGGCAAGACGACATCAGTATGTACGTCGTACAAATTCAACTTCACCGCATAGCGGTTGGACTGCAACTTCATACCCGCGACGATACCTACCCGTCCGCCTGTCGGCAAACCGAATTCGATACCTGCGTTCGTCTGTGTATTATCGAAATACAGGCCCGGAATACGAAGCGTCAAATCCTCCAGTTTCCATTGTTTATCGCTCACCACATCGCGGTAGCGAATATTGCTGTTATTGATTCGAATATCCTTCAAGCTAACCGTCCACTCGCTCTTCGCAGTGTCCGCTGGCACCGAATCGTTTTTCGAGAAGCGCTCGATGATATCCGAGAAATTGACTTTATCGTTGTGCTTGAGCACTTGTCCATCGAAGCCGTCAAGATGGATGGCGCGCAGTTTGACGGTCTTGCCGAGCAGTTGCGGATAGGCGATATGCACGTACAGACGATCGAAGGAAACGAAGTTCGTCTCGCCGTTCTGTTCCTTGCACTCGAAGCCCTTGATGGACACTCCACCCCAATAGGGATTGATGATGACGCGGTCCGCATGCATTTGCCTACCGATAAGCTGCTCGCCGTAGTTATTGACCACATAGGTAGCTACAGGCGATGCAACGGCCAGTATCAATGCAAAGAGGAGCACTATTACTAGCGCTCCCCATCCACATATCTTCCAGAATGTTTTCATTATTCAGCGGATAATGTGATGCGGCGGAAATCTTTGATTTCAACACCTTTTGCTTTGAGGATGTCCTTCACGAGCTCTTTGTTCTCGCTCATGATGTAAGCTTGCTCCACGAGCGTGTTCTCTTTGAGGAACTTATTCAGACGTCCTTGAGCGATCATCTCAATCTTCTTAGCCTGAGCAGCGAGGTTAGCCTCTGCTTCTGCGGGCACTTTAGCGCGGATGTCGCGAGCAACTTGAGCCTGCTCCTCGGTCAACCAACCCTTAGCGGTGTTGGAAGCGATGTGGTCATCGCTATCAGCATGAGCCGGGTTGATACCAGCTTTACGCAGCGCGTTCTCAACAGCCTTGTTGATCTCGTCCTGTTTGGTCTTGTCGATAGCTACCTCCAATTCGTGCTTCTTAACATCTTCAGCTACGTGATCAGCGTCCAGAGCGATCGGGCTCATAGCAGCCACCTGCATCGAGATACCATGAACGGTCTCGTGATCAGCGCCTTCGTTAGCAGCAACGAGCGAGCTGAGCTTGTTACCCAGGTGGTTGTAAGCGTCCACTACCGGTGCCTCGAGGCATGCGTAGTCAGCCAACTCCATCTTCTCACCCGTTACGCCGGAGCGCTCGGTGATGATCTCAGCAACGGTGAAGTTACCGATCTTGAGGTTCTTGAGCTCCTCTTGCGTGCGTACTTTGTTGTCCAAAGCAGCGTCGAGGATCAGTTTAACCATACCTACGAAGTCCTCGTTCTTAGCTACGAAGTCGGTCTCGCACTTCACGCCAACGATAGCGCCGAAGTTGTCTTTTACCTTTGCGAGTACGCAACCTTCCGAAGCCTCACGGTCGCTACGCTTTGCTGCGATAGCCTGTCCGCGCTTGCGGAGCAAGTCCTTCGCCATCTCGAAATCGCCGTTAGCCTCTTCGAGGGCCTTCTTTACGTCCATCATACCGGCACCGGTGATGTCACGCAATTTCTTGATATCAGCTAATGTAACTGCCATGATTATGCCTCCTCTTCTGCTTTAGGTTCTTCCTTAGCTTCAGCTACTTTCTCAGCCTCTGCTTTCGGAGCAGCTTTGCGGATACGCTGCCGACGCTCTTTGGGTGCGGGTGCCTCTGCAGCAGCCTGCTCCTCAGCAGCACCTTCGTCTGCTTTCTCAACCTTACGCTCCTCGAGACCCTCTTTGATAGCGTCACAAACAGCGGTCAAGATGACGTCGATAGCCTTTGTGGCATCGTCGTTAGCAGGAATTACGAAATCGATATCGTTAGGATTCGAGTTGGTATCTACAATAGCAAATACAGGGATACCCAGGCGGTTAGCCTCTGCTACAGCGATTTTCTCTTTGATAACATCTACTACGAATACAGCGCTCGGCAGACGGGTCATGTCGGCGATAGAACCGAGGTTCTTCTCCAGTTTCTCACGCTGACGTGCGATCTGCAGTTTCTCGCGTTTCGATACGTTATCGAGCGTGCCGTCGGTCGTCATCTTGTCGATCTGACTCATTTTCTTCACAGCCTTACGGATGGTCGGGAAGTTGGTGAGCATACCACCTGCCCAACGCTCGGTGATGTACGGCATGCCTACTTCCTGTGCGTGAGCAGCTACTACTTCCTGAGCCTGCTTCTTCGTACCAACGAAAAGCACCTTACGACCGCTACGAGCGAGGTTTTTCAAAGCCTCTGCAGCCTCGTCGATCTTAACGACGGTCTTGTTCAGGTCGATGATGTGAATACCATTACGCTCCATGTAGATGTACGGAGCCATGGCCGGATTCCATTTGCGTTTGAGGTGACCGAAATGTGCGCCAGCCTCGAGCAATTGATCAAAATTTGTTCTCATTTTGAAATGTGTAATGTTTAATGTGTAATGTTTATTAATAATCCTCCTTGTATCTTGGTGTCCCGTTTACGCGCATAATACATTATGAAATAGTGCGCGCACGCACACATGCGTTTGGGACTCCAAAACAATCGTGTGGTAATCCCGAAGGAGTCCACACGATTTGGAGTTGTTCGTATTAACGCTTACTGAACTGGAAGTGCTTACGAGCTTTCGGCTGACCCGGTTTCTTACGCTCAACCTCACGAGCGTCACGAGTCATGAAGCCTTCTGCCTTCAACGCAGTCTTATCTTCCGGATTGATCTTCACCAGTGCGCGGGCGATAGCCAGACGCAGAGCTTCTGCCTGACCTTTGAAACCACCACCGTCAAGGTTTACCTTGATATCGTATTTCTCAGCTACGCCGAGTTTGTTCAGCGGCTGGAGCACGATATAGCGCAGAATAGAAGACGGGAAATATTTCTCGATGTCGCGGCCGTTAATCTCGATCTTGCCGGCACCTTCATTTACATAAACGCGGGCTACTGCCTCTTTACGACGTCCTAATGCATTAACTGTTTCCATGTACTTCTATTATTTGAGGGTGTTAATATCAATTTGTTTCGGTTGCTGAGCCTGCATGTTGTGCTCCGGACCCTCGAAGATGTAGAGGTTCGTGATCTGGCGAGCACCGAGGCGATTCTTCGGCAGCATACCTTTTACTACTTTGCGAACGAGCTTCTCTGCGCCCTTAGCCATCAAGTCAGCCGGAGTGAACTCACGCTGGCCGCCCGGGAAACCGGTGTAGCGTACATAAACGCGATCGTTCCACTTGTTACCGGTGAGCTGTACTTTGTCAGCGTTCACGATGATTACGTTGTCTCCACAGTCCACATTCGGAGTGAAGGACGGTTTGTACTTACCACGCAGCAGTTTTGCTACTTTGGAAGCCATACGACCAAGAATCTGGCCTTCAGCGTCCACAACTACCCACTCTTTCTTAGCGGTAGCCTTGTTGACAGACACTGTCTTGTAAGAATTGAATTCCATTAATTTTGTTGTTTTTAGGTAAAATCGACGGACATCCTTTACGACTTTCGATTTACGGGATTTCTTTGTTAACTTTCGTTTTTACTGGATTTCCCTACGTTATCCACCGCCCAATTTTACGATTTATAATTATTGTTTTTACGCGCCTTTCTGCACGTGCATTACGCACGTTCACGCAAAAAAGCGTGCAAAGGTACTACTTTTTTTTGACATGACCAAATTTTTCTGCATTTTTTTGATTTTTTTCTTTAAAAACTTGTATATATGCGCATTTCTTTGTACCTTTGCACTCGCAAAGGTTAAAAGATGATGTTTATGACCCATTATTTATCGCGTATATTCATTTTGTCGTTTTGGGTAGTATGTAGTCAAACGCTTTTCGCATTAGGCAAGACACGTATTGGCGAGTTATATTATATACTGGACGAGTACGCACGTACCGCTGAGGTGACAGCGTCTATTGACCAGCAAGGCATGGCCGGCAATTACCCAGACTTGGAATCAATTGTCATTCCCGACACTGTGTCTTATTTAGGGAAAAAATATGCTGTGCAGACAATTGGTGACTATGCTTTTGCTAACACGGAAAATCTCACCACTGTTGTCATCCCGGATCATATTCAATCCATTGGATCGGATGCTTTCAATCACTGCAGAAATCTCACGTCTGTCACGTTGCCGGAAGGAATAGATACACTATGTCGGGCGTTTGGATACTGTACATCATTACGCCAAATAACTATTCCGGAAAGTGTTGTCTCTGTGAATGCGCTTTTTAGCGGATGTACAAATTTGGATTCTGTCGTCCTTCCTCCCAATATTACTCTCCTGGCGTATACGTTCGCAAATTGCATCAATTTACAACATGTCAATTTACCCGATTCTCTTCAAATCATCCGTAGACTGACATTCCAAAATTGCACAAGGTTGCACACAATTACTATTCCGGAGAAAGTAACCGAAATCAACATGCAGGCTTTCAAAGATTGTCCGGCGATGGATACAATACGAGTACTCGCGGTAGAGCCTCCAATTGCGAGATCGGAATCTTTTTCTGGTATGAACAAGCCCGCCTGCGTATTGTTAGTTCCGGCCCAGTCTGTCGATTTATATCGTGAGGCTCCTTGTTGGAAAGATTTTAATGTCCAACCTCAAAAATCCCCGACGGCAATTCCAAATACCTCATATGAGCCTTCCAATACCATCAAAGTTCTCCATGACGGTCATATCTACATTCTCCGCGGTGACAAAACTTATACCCTCACCGGACAAGAGTTGAAATAAAAGCAGAAAAACTGATTTTTAATGACATTTCCGAAGACAAAAATTTGGAAATGTCATTTTTTTGTTGTACCTTTGCACTCGAATTAACTGCCCGCAAGGGCAAAACAGAGGGCGTTTCAGGGGCGCATCGGGGTAATATCGTATCCTACCAAACCTTATATATACATAGTATATATCCCGTGATTTTGAATTTTAACACGTAAATTACATTTTATGAACATTCATTTGGATTGTAATAATTTCTTTGTGAGTTGCGAGTTAGTATCGCGGCCGGAGCTGCGGGGAACACCTGTGGTGGTCGCCAATGACAACGGCAACAACGGAGGTATCATCCTGGCGCTCAACCAGGAGGCTAAGGCCATAGGCCTCAAGCGCGGCAATCCGCTGTTCCAAGTGAATAAACTGATCGAGAAACAGCACGTGACCGTCATCGACGTGCATCACCATCTCTACCACGAGGTATCGCAGCATATCATGGACGAAGTGAAGCATACAGAGATGGTGTTGGACTTTGTCCAATACAGCGTGGATGAGTTCTTCGGCATGATGCCGGACGACGACCCTACCCGACTTCGCAGTTATCTGCAGCAACTCAAAGACCTGATTTGGGAAAAGACCGGCATACCCGTCAGTTGCGGGGCAGGAACGAGTTATACGCTCGCCAAGACCGCGACATGGTTTGCCAAACGCTATCCGGGGTACAAAGGTATCTGCATCATGCCTGCTGACAAACGCGAGCAAGCCTTGGCCAAAGTGCCGATAGCGGATGTATGGGGTATTGGCCGGAGAAGCATCAAGAAACTGACGCAGGAAGGTATAGTGACCGCACTCGATTATACCCGCAAATCTGAGGCTTGGGTACACCGACTTTTCAACGTCACGGGGGTGCGGACCTGGAAAGAGTTGCGGGGCGAGCCGGCGATCACTTTAGCCAGCCGCGAACGGCAGAAGAGTATTATGTATAGCCGTACCTTCGCACATATGACCGACAGCCAGACAATTCTATTAAAAGAATTGAGTAATTACGCTACAGCCGCCACACGCCGTTTGCGTGAACAAGGCTCGTTATGCGGCGCCGTGACGGTCTTTTTGGCCACCAACCGGCATCGAACAGACCTCGCGCAATACAACATCGACGAGACGATCAAGCTGACCACCGCGACCGACGACACACGACTCATCATCGAAGCCGTGCGGACTCTTTTAAACCGCATCTACAAACCGCGCTATCAATATAAACAGGCGGGAGTAATACTCTATCAATTGCAAAGTAATTCCGGCGTGCAACTCGATCTCTTTGCGCCGCAAGCGGCGGAAGACACTACGCGGCAGAAACGGCTCATGCGGGCGATAGACACCATCAATGAGCGGTTCGGCAAGAATCAGATACATTTTGCCGTACAAGGCACCGAAAACGACACCGAAGACGATCCGGCTGGCTTCATGCGGCCTCATACCATCGAATAAAAATAAAAAAAGTGCTCAAAAACTTGCATATATGCAATTTTTGTAGTACCTTTGCAGCCGCTTTTTATGCAATAAAGGAAACAGACAATGAATATTTCGTACAATTGGTTGAAGCGTTATATCGATCTGAAGGATGACGCTCAGACCGTAGCAAAGATCCTGACCTCCATTGGTCTCGAGGTAGGAACCGTTGAGACAGTAGAGACCATCCGCGGCGGGTTGAAAGGCCTCGTAGTAGGCGAAGTACTAACCTGCATTCCCCACCCCAATTCCGACCACTTGCACTTGACGACCGTGAATATCGGCGAGGCTGAACCCTTGCAGATCGTGTGCGGTGCGCCGAACGTAGCGGCGGGGCAAAAAGTCATCGTAGCAACCATCGGTACCGTGCTCTATGACGGCGATCAATCGTTTACCATCAAGAAAGGCAAATTGCGCGGCGAGGACTCGTTCGGCATGATTTGTGCCGAGGACGAGATCGGCGTCGGTACCGACCACGCAGGTATCATCGTGCTGCCGGCCGACACACCGGTGGGTATGACCGCTCGCGAGTATTACAAGGTGCAAGACGACACGATCATCGAAGTCGATATCACCCCGAACCGCTCGGACGCCGCATCGCATTTCGGCGTAGCACGGGACTTATATGCCTATTATCGGAGTCATCAGCATTCAGAGGTCAGCCTTCAGAAGCCCTCTGTAGAGGCCTTCAAGGTCGAGAACAACGAGTTACCCATGAAGGTGACGATTGACGCACCGGAGGCTTGTCCGCGCTACACAGGCGTAAGCATCAAGGGTGTGGAGATCAAGGAGTCGCCGGAGTGGCTCAAGAACAGCCTGTTGGCTATCGGTCTGAGACCGATCAATAACATCGTCGATGTGACGAACTTCGTGCTGCACGAGTGCGGTCAAGCCCTGCACGCTTTCGATGCCGATAAGATAAAGGGCAATGAGATCCATGTGCGTTATGCCAAGGCCGGCGAGAAATTCGTAACGCTGGACGGCGTAGAGCGCGAGATGAACGAACGCGACCTGATGATTGCCAATGCCGAGGAGGCAATGTGTATTGCCGGTGTGTTCGGAGGCCTGGAGAGCGGCGTGACGGAGCACACGAAGAATGTGTTCTTAGAGAGCGCGTACTTCGACCCCGTGACGATTCGTAAGACCAGCCGTCGTCATCAACTCCAAACCGACGCTTCTTTCCGCTACGAGCGCGGTTGCGACCCGAACAACACCCTCTATGTGCTCAAGCGCGCTGCCCTACTCATCCAAGAAGTTGCCGGCGGACAAATCTCGATGGAAGTGACCGACAACGGTCAAACCGCTTGGGAACCGTGGCCTGTGACTATCGATATTCACCGCGTGAACAGCCTGATCGGTAAGGCTATCGGCGAAGAGACGATTGAGACCATCCTGCGCGCGCTGGAGATTGAGATCAAGAGCAAGGATGGAGACCCGAATGGATGTCCGTCTCCGGCGACTCGCCGGTGGCAGTTAGGCGTTCCGCGCTACCGCGTGGATGTACAGCGTGAGTGCGATGTGGTGGAAGATATACTCCGTATATACGGCTACGACAATGTGGAGTTCCCGGAGAAACTGAACACGAGCCTGGCGTACGGCATCAAACCGAATCCGGAGCAACTGCGTCGCCGTATCTCCGAGCAACTGACCGCACAGGGTTTCTACGAGATCCTCAATAACTCGCTGACGAAAGTGGCGTACTACGAGCCGCTCGAGCAGATGCCGCTGGCACAGTGCGTGAAGATCATGAACCCGCTGAGTAGCGACCTGGGCGTGATGCGTCAGACGCTCCTCTTCGGCGGACTGGAGTCGATCGCCCGCAATGCCAACCGCAAGAACAGCGACCTGCGTCTGTATGAGTTCGGAAACTGCTATCATTACAAAGCTAATCCGGCTGCTCGCGAGCACAACCCCGAGAATTCGCTCATCGAATACAGCGAGGAACCGCATTTCGGACTTTGGCTGACGGGGAACAAGACCGCACAGAGTTGGGTGCGCCGCGAGGAGAAGAGTTCGTTCTATGAGCTGCATGCGTATGTGAACAATATTCTCGTGCGTCTGGGCGTCGATCTGACGAAAGTGACGACGGAGCGCCTCGAGCACGAACTGTTCCAAGACGGGCTGGTACTCAAAGCCGCTAACGGCAAGGCCTTGGGCTTCATCGGCATCGTAGGACGCAAGGTGCTCAAGAGTTTCGACATCGACCAGGAAGTGTTCTACGCCGACCTCGACTGGAACCAGTTGCTCAAGCAGAACAAGCAATACAAAGCGGTCATCACCGACCTGCCCAAATATCCGGAAGTAAAACGCGACTTTGCGCTGCTCGTCGATAAATCCGTTGAGTTTGCGGACCTTGCGCGTGCGGCCTTCAGCACGGAGAAGAAACTGCTGAAGAACGTGTTCCTGTTTGATGTGTATGAGGGCAAGAACCTCGAGGCCGGCAAGAAATCCTATGCCTTGAGTTTCATCCTCCAAGACGCGGAGAACACGCTCAAAGACACGCAGATAGAAAATATCATGAATCGTCTCAAGGCGACCTTCGAAGAGAAATTCCATGCTACCCTCCGCTGATCAAAACGAGATATTACGCCGCCGGACCTTTGCAATCATCTCGCACCCGGATGCCGGTAAGACCACGCTGACCGAGAAACTGCTTCTCTACGGCGGGGCGATACACGTAGCGGGCGCGGTGAAGAGCAATAAGATCCGCAAGACGGCCACTTCCGACTGGATGGAGATCGAGAAGCAACGTGGTATATCCGTAGCCACCTCTGTGATGGGCTTTGACTACGCGGGCTATCATATCAATATTCTCGACACCCCGGGTCACCAGGACTTTGCGGAAGACACTTTTAGGACTCTGACAGCGGTGGACTCGGCAATCGTAGTCATCGACTCCGCGAAAGGTGTGGAGACACAGACGCGCCGCTTGATGGAGGTCTGCCGCATGCGCAAGACACCCGTCATGGTGTTCATGAACAAGATGGACCGTGAAGGCAAAGACCCGTTCGACCTGATGGACGAAGTAGAGCGCGAACTGCAAATCAAAGTAACGCCCGTGTCATGGGCGAACGGACAAGGACTCAAATTCGAATCCGTCTTCGCACTTAACCAACGTCCAAAGGACGTTAGCGGAAAATTGGCCGATGACCTGGAGATGGTCGATGGAGTGTATCCGGAATTTGACAAAGAAGCGTACCTCCGCGGCGAGTTAGCACCGGTATTCTTCGGTTCGGCTTATAAGACGGTAGGTGTGCAGGAGTTGTTGGATTTCTTTGTGGAGAATGCCCCCTCCCCTCGCCCCGTGACGGCTGAAGAGCGCACGGTAGAACCGATGGAAGACAAGTTCACGGCGTTCTGCTTCAAGATCCACGCGAACATGGACCCGAATCATCGCTCGTGTATCGCGTTCTTTAAGATTTGCTCCGGCAAATTCCTGCGCAACACCTACTACTACCATGTACGCAAAGACCAACAAATGCGGTTTGCGGCGCCGACCTGCTTCATGGCACAGAAGAAAGAGACGGTCGATGAAGCTTTTGCGGGCGATATAGTGGGCCTGCCGGACACCGGAAACTTCAAGATCGGCGATACCCTCACCGCAGGTGAGAAACTGCATTTCAAGGGCCTGCCGTCTTTCTCTCCGGAGATGTTTAAATATATCGACAACGCCGACCCGATGAAGCAGAAACAACTTGACAAGGGTGTGGCGCAGTTGATGGACGAAGGTGTGGCGCAGCTCTTTGTGAGCCAACTCAACGGCCGTAAGATCATCGGCACGGTAGGACAGCTGCAGTTTGAAGTCATTCAATACCGCCTGGAGCATGAGTACCAGGCCAAGTGCAAGTGGCAGCCGCTGCAAATGTACAAAGCCTGCTGGATTGAGAGTGACGACGATGCCGAACTCGACACCTTCAAGAAACGCAAGGCACAATACATGGCGTACGACAAAGAAGGCCGCGACGTGTTTATGGCCGACAGCGCGTATGTACTCAGTATGGCACAACAAGATTATAAACATATAACGTTCCACTTTACAAGTGAATTCTAAATTATGAAAAACAAAGCACTTCAATTCCGCCTCATCGTGATGAACTTCCTGGAGTTCGCCGTTTGGGGTGCGTACTTAACCTCAATGGGTACGTACTTGTTCAAGCAAGGTATGGGCCAACATATCGGTTGGTTCTACTCCATCCAAGGTGTAGTTAGTCTTTTTATGCCGGCCCTGATGGGTATTGTGGCTGACCGTTGGATTCAAGCCCAAAAGACCTTGAGTCTTTGTCATGCCCTGGCCGGACTTTTCATGTGCGCCGCAGGTGTTTATGCGTACACGGCAGCCGACGTGCAATTCGGTACGTTGTTTACCTTGTATACCTTCTCCGTTGCGTTCTTTATGCCGACGATCGCGTTGACGAACTCCGTAGCCTTTAACGCGTTGATCAAAGCCGGTATGGACACGGTCAAAGACTTCCCGCCGATTCGTGTGTTCGGAACGGTAGGATTCATCGCCACGATGTGGTGTATTGACCTGCTTGGTTTCCAATCCACGCCTTGGCAATTCGTAGTCAGCGGCAGTCTGAGTCTGCTCTTAGCGGCATATTCGTTGACCCTTCCGGCATGCGAAATCAAACCGGCAGAAGGCAATGTGGACCTGGTAGAGGCACTGGGCCTGAAGGCCTTTACGCTCTTCAAACAGAAGAAGATGGCGCTGTTCTTTATCTTCTCCATGATGCTCGGTATGTGTCTGCAAGTGACTAACTCGTATGCCAATCCGTTTATCACCTCGTTCGGCGCGATCGAAGAGTTCGCAAATACCTTCGGCGTACAGCACGCCAACATTCTGATCTCTATCAGCCAGATTTGCGAGGCTCTGTGTATCCTTGCTATCCCGTTCTTCCTGAAACGTTTCGGTATCAAGAACGTGATGCTGATGGCGATGTTCGCATGGGTATTCCGATTCGGTTTCTTCGGAGCCGGTAACCCCGGTTTCCCGGGCGTACTGCTGTTCGTGCTTAGTTGCATCGTCTACGGTTTTGCGTTTGACTTCTTCAATATCTCCGGCGCGCTCTACGTGGATCAGGAGACCGAACCCGCACAACGTTCTTCTGCACAAGGTCTGTTTATGATGATGACGAACGGTCTGGGTGCGACGATCGGTACCCTCTCTGCGCAGGCAATTGTCAACAAACTCGTCATGGCTGAAAGCGTAACGGCACAAGGTCCGCTAGCTATTTGGGACGGTTGGAAAGAAGCATGGTATATTTTCGCAGGCTTTGCCCTCGTCGTTGCGGTATCCTTCTGGATCTTCTTCCCGAAGACACCTGTACATCAGGACATTGAGATCAGACATTGATGTACCGCAAGGAACTAGCATATTACTTCTCGACGCCGATAGCGTATATCGTCATCGGACTATACCTCTTGGCGATCAGTTTATTCCTTTGGGTAATCCCGGGTCAATGGAACATCATTGACTCGGGCTACGCCCAAGTGGACGGGCTGTTCCAGTTGAGTCCTTGGCTCTTTATGCTGCTATGCCCTGCCCTGACGATGCGTCTGTTCTCGGAAGAGAGGCAGAGCGGGATATGGGATTTAATTCGCACGAAGCCCGTCTCGCTTACCCGCATCGTACTCGGTAAGTATTTCGCGGCATGGACCTTGGTTCTTATCGGTCTGCTGCCCTGCTTCATCCACTACTTTGTGGTAGCCTACATGGCTGAACCTATGGGCAACCTCGATAGCGGGGCGTTTATGGGTTCGTTCCTCGGTTTGATATTACTGAGCGGTACCTTCATGGCGATCGGCCTGTTGTGCGCAACCTTCAGTAAGAGTCAGATTGTTTGTTTTATCTGCGGCGCCCTCGCCTGTTTTGTGCTTTATTGGGTGTTGCTGCAAGATCATTACTCTTCCCTCTCACGCGGGGTATTAGACCTGCGCGATGTAGCATTCTTCGCTTCTATCGCCGTGATAGCGATCGTAGCGGCTATCTTCACCTTAGACAAACTGACGCGCAAATGACTCGTATCGGCCTGTTGAGCGACACGCATGGATTGCTGGATAAACGCATCTATGAGCATTTCAAAGATGTGGACGAGATATGGCATGCGGGCGATATAGGCAGCGACGAGGTCTTGCGTCAATTACGGGAGTTCAAGCCTACCCGCGCCGTGTTCGGTAACATGGACGGCGGGGATGTGCGCTATACGCTGGATGAGTTCTATCGTTTTCGTGTAGAGGATGTGAATGTGCTGATGACGCATATCGGCGGCTATCCCGGTCACTATAATCCCTGGCTCCTTCCTTGGTTTAAAAAAAGTTTGGAAGCCAAAATGACCAATGACCAATCATCAATGAGCAATGTCATTGATCTCTTTGTATGCGGACACAGCCATATATTAAAGGTACAATTCGATTCGCAGTTTAAATTCCTGACGATGAATCCCGGCGCGGCCGGGAAACAAGGTTGGCAACCCTGCCAAACCTTACTGCGATTTACCATTGACGGCAGCAAAATTGACAACTTGGAGGTCATCGAATTGGAGTGGAAATAGTGCTTTTTGCACAAATAACCCCATTTTGTAAAGTCAAGTTTGCAAAATATGCTGAAAAACATATAAAAATATTTGCACATATAAAAAAAAAGCAGTACTTTTGCAGCGGATTTAAGAAATAAGAATCCGAATTTAAATAAGCCAATCTTTTTTGTACCTTAAATAAACAGACTAATACCTAAGAAAAACAGACGTCGGGATGACGCCTGTTTTCGCTTTTATAGGGACCTTTCTTTATTTGATCTCCTGCGCTTTGATACCGTCACGCTCGAGCAACGCGTTGATGGTCGGCTCTCCGCCACGGAAACGTTTGTACAGATCCATCGCTTTCTCCGTACCACCCTTCTCGAGAATATTCTCGCGGAAGCGCTTTGCCGCTTTCTTGTCGAAGATGGTACCACTCTTAGCTTTTGCCTCTTTGAAGACCGAGAAAGCGTCTGCATCGAGCAACTCGGACCATTTATAGCTGTAATAGCCAGCTGCATAGCCGCCGGAGAAGATATGCGTGAAGGATGTAGCCATCTGTGTTCCGGGAACGGTCGGCAGCACTTGTACCTGCTTCATCGCCTCGTCGCTGAAACGAATAACCGACTCGGTCGTACCCAGGCTCTCGTTGATGGTGAACGGATGCTCCAAGGTGTGCCAACTCATATCGAGATAGCCAAAGCTCAGCTGGCGCACGCAAGCGTAGGCAGCCAGATAGGTCTGCGAAGCATGCATCTTATCCAACAAGTCCTGCGGCAGTTTCGCGCCGGTCTCATAATGTTTCGCGAAGGTATCGAGGAACTCTTTCTCATCGATGAAGTTCTCGTTGAACTGCGAGGGCAACTCCACGAAATCACGCGGCACGTTCGTTCCGCTCTGCGATGCATACTGGCAGCGCGTGAGCATACCATGCAGGCCATGACCGAACTCATGCAGGAAGGTGCGTACCTCGTCGTAGGTGAAGAGAGCCGGCTTCTCTGCCGTCGGACGCGTGAAGTTCATCACATTCACGATATGCGGACGATGGTCCTTCTTGTTGCGGATAAACTGCGGTTGGAAATCATTCATCCAAGCACCGCCGCGCTTGCCGTCCCGCGGATGGAAGTCTGCGTAATAAACGGCTAAGAACTTACCCTTCTCGTCATATACCTCATAAGCCGTAACCTCGGGATGATACACTTGAATCTTCTTGTTCTCTTTGAACTTAATGCCGTACAGGCGCTCAGCGAGCCCGAACACGCCTTTCTTCACTGCCTCCAGTTCGAAATACGGGCGCAGGTCATCGTCCGAGATATCGTATTTCTCTTTCTTGAGTTTTTTGCTGTAATAGCCGAAGTCCCAAGGCTGAAGATGCTCCGCATAGAACCCGTGCGCATGCGCATAGTCCTCTACTTCCTTCACTTCCGCCAGAGCGGCCGGCATATACGCGTCGCGCAACTGATCTAGCAGTTTATATACGTTCTCCGGATTCTCCGCCATACGTTTGTCAAGCGCCTTGACCGCATAGTTCTTCTTGCCGAAGAGTTGGGCGATAGCGAGACGGGTATTCACGATCTCCACGATCAGCGCCGTGTTATCGAACTCGCCGCCTACGCACTTGGAAGCGCTCGCCATGTATAACTCACGACGGATGTCGCGGTTATCCAGATCCTGCATCACGGGGCGTGTGGTGGTCGGCTTGAGGTTCAGCAACCAGCCCTCCAGGCCTTTCTTCTCTGCGTTCGCGCGCAGCATAGCCTTCGTGTCGTCATTCAGACCGGCCAGCAGCGACTCATCCGTGAGGAGCATCGACCATGCGTTGGTAGCCTTGAGCACGTTCTGACCGTATTGAAGGGTCAGTTTGCTCAGTTTGGCGCTTAACTCTCGGTATACCTCTTTCTCTTCAGGACTCAGGTTGGCGCCGTTGTTGGCAAAACCGTCGTAGATATCCTCGAGCAGTTTATACTGCGCCTTGTTCAGTTTGAGTTTGTCACGCTGGTCATACACCGCCTTGATGCGCTTGAACAAGCCTTCGTTGAGGCGGATAGTAGAAGAATACTCCGACATCTTCGGACTCAACTCCATCTCGATCTGCTGCAGCGTGTCATTGGTCTCGGCGCTTGTGAGGTTATAGAAACAGCCGGCTACAATACCTAACATCTCGCCGGAAGCCTCATAGGCCTCGATGGTGTTGGCGAAAGTAGGCGCAGCAGGATTATTGACGATATCGTCAATCTCCTTGAGACCTTGCTTCATCGCCTCTTCAAAGGCCGGCATATAATGCTCTGCGTGGATCTCATTGAACGGGTACGTGCCGTGCGGCGTTTTCCAGTTCTTATAGTCAAAGAACGGATTCGTAGCCGCTGTTGCGGCCAATACGGTAGTGGCAAGAGCCATACTCAATAGGGATTTTTTCATATGATTGTTAGTTTGTTTATTTCCTGCAGCGGATGAGGTTGATGTCTCCGGATAACTGGTACACACCTATCACCGATTCATCGCCGCTCGCTTTCTTCTTCTGATACGTAGCTTTGATGCCGATATATCCCGCATTCTTCGGCGCATCCGTACCTAACGCACGAACTACATAGTAATACGCGCCATCAGCAGCTAAGCGACCGTTGATCGTTCCGTCCCAGCCTTTAGCGGGATCAGTCCACTCGAACACCAGTTTGCCCCAGCGGTTATATACCCAGCAATGGAACTCCCGCAACGAGCGATAGGCTACGCGGAACTCGGCGTTCGGGCAGGAACCGCCTGGCGTGAAGAAATTCGGCACGCGCAAATAGGACTCGGAGATATTCACTTTCATCGTCATCGAGTCAATCACGCACTCGCGGTTACTTACCGAGCAAGCCACCAGATAACTGCCCGGCTCGGAGAAGATATAACGGATATCTTGGTCATTGCGCGTAGCAATCACTTCCGAAGCCTTGTAAATCGTCCAGCGGTAATAGAGCACCGCCGGTGTCGGGTTGGAATAGAATGCCACTTCCAACGCGCCGCTGTAGTCCTCCGAAGTAGTTTCTGTAATGATGTCCTGCCGCGTCGGGCGGTTCAACTCATTGCTCTTCTCGCCTTCCTTACCGCGCGCCACAGCCAGAGAAGTAAGTTGCATCGCCACTGCCTTCACATCCTCCGCGACAAGTTCACCGGTGACGCATGCGGGCGCTAATCCCAATGCATCACGAATATCCGCGTCGTAGCACAACTTGATCGACGTCGCCGCATACATCGGATCCAGGCGCACGGCTTCCGACAAAGTTACCTGCTCCTGTACCACCGAGTCAGCCCACTGCTCGCCATTCCATGCCAGCGCCGTATATTCAGCCGTACAAGAGCGCTTATACGCGCCGCTTGTGCCATTACGCCGAATATAGGTGTACGGATTCACATCGCCCGTGAAGCGCAAGATCGTGTTGTCACAATTGGCTTCGACCTTCATTTGTAAGGCCGATGTCTGGCAGCGGAACACGTAGAACGGGCTGTATTCTACCCCATCCTTGACGATATAATATCCGCCATCTTCGGGATAGAAATCCTCCAAGCCTTGCAGTACCGGAGTGCCGGTTTCGGTCGAATACAAGTCCACTGTACCGATTAACGACTGAATATGAATTTCGTCGGCAAAGAAGAACAGTGTATCTGTTCTACCGTCCACCTCATGCGAACCCGTGCAGGTAATGACTCTGCTCAAAGGGAGTGCATAAGCGGCTACCGCGAGGATAAGGGCTACTATGGAGCAAAAAAACTTGCGCATTATTTGTTTACTTGGAAGCGTGTGTTACCATTCTGGATGAAGTCCACGATCTGTTTGGCAGCCGCAATGCCGGCATTAATATTGGCCTCTGCAGTCTGTGCACCCATCTTTTTGGGGGTTGCGAAGTAGCGTCCTTCGAAAAGTGTACGGAACTTCGCATCAGCCACCGGCATAATATCGGTCATGTACTTCAAGTCCGGACGTTCCTGCAGAAGAGCGATCAGACCTTCCTCGTCAATCACCTCTTTGCGCGCGGTGTTAACGAGTACACCACCCTTCGGCATGAGGTTCACGAGGTCATGGTTGATGCTGTTCTTCGTCTCTGCGGTAGCCGGGATATGGAGACTTACGATGTCGCAGGTCTTGTATAACTCCTCGGCGCTATGCAGCGGATGCACATTAGCGGCTGTCATCGCCTCGTCCGGACAATAGGCATCGTAGGCATAAACATCCATTCCGAAGCCCTGCGCGATGCGCGCTACGTTTCGGCCTACATTACCAAAGGCATGAATACCCAATTTCTTGCCCTTGAGTTCTGTTCCTGAAGTGCCGTTGTATAAGTTACGCACAGCGAAAACCATCAGGCCGAGCGCTAACTCTGCCACCGCATTGCTATTCTGACCCGGTGTGTTCATCGCTACTACCTTGTGAGCGGTAGCGGCTTCAAGATCGATATTATCGTAACCTGCGCCGGCACGAACGACGATCTTCAGTTGTTTGGCTGCGTCCAAAACTGCCGCGTCCACAATATCCGAACGGATGATCAATGCATCAGCGTCAGCTACAGCTTCCAAGAGTTGTGCTTTGTCTGTATATTTCTCGAGCAGCGCGAGTTCATAACCTGCGCCCTCCACCACTTCGCGAATGCCGTCCACGGCTACTTTCGCAAAGGGTTTTTCTGTTGCTACTAATACTTTCATAGGTTTAATCAATGTAGTGAGTTCTATAGTCTTGCCCGTAGAAGTCGGTATCCGATGCCGATCCGTAGGCAGAATATAAGAATAGCCCATAATTAGTGTAATTTTTCGTATTCCTTAATGCAATCCACGAGTGCTTGCACGCCTTCCAGATCCATCGCATTGTAGCAGGAAGCGCGGAAACCGCCTACCAAACGGTGACCCTTGATACCTACCATGCCGCGCTCGGTAGCGAACTTAAAGAAGTCATCTTGCAGGTCCTCAAAGCCCGGCTTGAACACGAAGCAGATATTCATGCGGCTGCGATCCTCTTTCTTCGAGATCGTCGGCATGAACAACTTCGACTCGTCGAGACATTTGTACAGCAAGTCCGCCTTCGCTTTGTTGCGGGCCTCAATCCACTTCACGCCACCGTTCGCTTTCAACCAACGAAGGGTCAGCACAGCCGTATAAACCGGGAGTACCGGAGGTGTATTGAACATAGAACCGCCCTCAATATGCGTTTGGTAGTTCAGCATCGTCGGGATATAACGGCTTACCTTACCGAGGCAACTCTCTTTGATGATGACGAACGTCACACCTGCCGGCGCGAGGTTCTTCTGCGCTCCGCCGTAGATGATATCGTATTGGCTCACATCAATCGGACGACTCAAAATGTCCGAACTCATATCGGCTACCAAAGGTACATTGCCTTTCTTCTTGTAGATCTCCGCCAACTTCTCATCGTTGATTTCCGTTCCAAAGATAGTGTTATTGGTTGTGATGTGGAAATAGTCGGCATCTTGCGGGATCTCGTAGTCCGTCGGGATGGAATCCGTGCTGGCCGCTACTTCAACCGCCTCACCGAAGCCCTTGGCTTCCTTCAGCGCTTTCTTGCTCCAAACGCCGGTGTTGAGGTACGCAGCCTTCTTCTCGAGCAGGTTAAACGGAACCATGCAGAACTGCAGACTGGCACCGCCGCCGAGGAACAGCACACGGTAACCTTCCGGCACATTCAGCAATTCCTTCATCAATGCCTCTGCCTCGTCCATGATCGGCTGGAAATACTTCGCGCGGTGCGAGATCTCCAGTACGGACAGACCTTCACCTTGGAAATCGATGACCGCCTCTGCGGTTTGTTTGATCACTTCTTGCGGGAGAATACTCGGACCCGCATTAAAATTGTACTTTTTCATATTGTATAGATTATAAAACTTTCTACTTATTTACTTTCCAACTTCTTTCAACTTTCAACTCTCAACTTTCAACTATTTCAACACAAAGTGTTTATTATTCCATGCTGTAGAGTGTACACGCGGCAGCGTGATAATACCCTCTTTCGGCTTCTTGCCTGCCAAGTAAAGCGCATATGCTACGGCAGCGAGATCATCATTCTGAGTCTTCGGAGTATTCTGATGACTCGGAACACTCGGAGCTGCTGCCTGACCTGCTTTCGCGCGGCGCTCTGCCAGGTCTTTGTTGAACTGCTCTTTCGCCAAGCCGCTCTTATACTCGCGGTATTGTTTCTCGTGCATCGCAAACTCGAACAACTCCTCGTCGTCCTGTCCGCGGTCCCAGCCGAGTTCTTTCATCTCTTTGATGAAACGCGGCAACTCGTTCGGGTACAGTTTCTGCGGATCGTCGGTATAGAACTCAAAGCCTTTCTCTTTCGCCAACTCGATGATCTCCGGCGCCAACTCGCCCGGCAACTTACCGCTCTTACCGAGAATCATGCCCCACATCGCCGGATCCATGCGCGTGAAATCTTTCTCACCCATCGAACGGCTAAACAGGTTCATCAGCGCCGCGTTCTTCACGTACTGGCTGAACGGCGTCACCAGGCACGGTGTACCGAGCATCGGCCATATACGCTGTACTTCGTCGAACAGTTGAACCAACAACTCGTCCTCGCTCAACTCTTTCTCGCCTTTCTTCTTGAGGTTCGCGTTGATAGCGGCGTGCATGCCCTTAAGGTCCGCCATCAGGCTGCCCATCATACCACCCGGCAGACCGCAGCCTACCAGCAGCGAGGTCATGAGCGCGTTCTTCGGATCGATCCAATAACCCAAGAAATCATCGATGAACTCCTGCGTCAGGCTACGCGCCTCCATATAGGCTTTCATATTGATATCCTTTACCAGGAATCCTGCGTCTTTGAGCATGGCCTGAATGGTGATCACGTCCGGATGAACCTTACCCCAACTGAGCGGCTCCATCGCTACGTCCAGCACATCGCCTCCGGCTTTCGCTACTTCGAGCATCGAAGCGACACTAAAGCCAGGGCCCGTATGACCGTGGTATTGAATGATGATATCGGGGTGTTTCTCTTTGATAGCCGCTACAATGACGCCTAACATATGCGGACGGCCAATACCGGCCATATCTTTCAGACAGATCTCCTGCGCGCCACCTTCGATTAGTTGCTCCGCGAGGTTGATATAATACTCCGCCGTGTGTACCTTCGAATAGGTGATACACATCGTGGCTTGCGCAGTCATGCCGGCCTCTTTGGCCCACTTGATCGACGGGATAATATTTCGCGGGTCATTCAGACCGCAGAAAATACGGGTGATATCCGTGCCCTGCGCATGTTTCACCTTATACATCAACTGGCGCACGTCCGCAGGCACAGGATTCATACGCAGCGCGTTCAAACCGCGGTCCAACATGTGCGTCTTGATACCTGCCTCATTGAACGGCTTGCAGAACGTACGGACGGCTTGGTTCGGGTTCTCGCCATACAACAGATTGACTTGCTCACTTGCGCCGCCGTTCGTCTCTACGCGGTCAAAACAACCCATGTCGATGATCACCGGCGCGATGCGTGCCAACTGATCTTTGCGCGGCACATACTTACCGCTACTCTGCCACATGTCGCGGTACACAAGACTAAACTGAATTTCTTTCTTACTCATATACAACATATTTTGCGTGGCAAAATTACAACTTTTTTTGCATATATGCAAATAATACATTATTTTTCTTTGTTTTTCTTGCGAGTTTCAAAAATTTTGTGTACCTTTGTGCCCGTTTTTGTTTAGTATACTAAATTACACGTAATATGGCACAACAAACACAAGAAGAAACTTTTAAGAAAATCGTTGCGCATTGCAAGGAGTACGGATTTGTCTTCCCGTCCAGCGAGATCTACGATGGTCTTGGCGCTGTGTATGACTACGGTCAGAACGGTGTAGAGCTGAAGAACAACATCAAGCGTTATTGGTGGGATTCGATGACCTTGCTGCACGAGAACATCGTCGGCATCGATGCCGCTATCTTCATGCACCCTACGACCTGGAAAGCTTCCGGTCACGTAGATGCGTTCAACGACCCCCTGATTGACAACCGCGACAGCAAGAAGCGCTACCGCGCCGATGTGCTGATCGAAGATCAGATTGCTAAGTATGACGAAAAGATCGCCAAGGAAGTGGAGAAAGCGCGCAAGCGATTTGGAGATTCCTTCGACGAAGAACTCTATAAGCAAACCAACGAGCGCGTCAAAGAGCATATCGAGAAACGCGAGGCACTCCATGCCCGTTTTGCGAAAGCGATGAACGACAACAACCTCGAGGAACTGAAACAAATCATCCTCGACGAGGAGATCGTCTGCCCGATCAGCGGCACGCGCAACTGGACGGATGTGCGTCAGTTCAACCTCATGTTCTCGACTGAGATGGGTTCGACGGCGGACGGCGCGATGAAGATCTACCTTCGTCCGGAGACCGCACAAGGTATCTTCGTCAACTTCCTCAATGTCCAGAAAACCGGCCGCATGAAGATCCCGTTCGGTATCGCCCAGATCGGTAAGGCTTTCCGTAATGAGATCGTAGCCCGTCAGTTCATCTTCCGTATGCGCGAGTTCGAGCAAATGGAGATGCAGTTCTTCGTTCGCCCGGGTTCAGAACTGAAGTGGTTCGAGCACTGGAAGCAATTCCGCCTCAAATGGCACAAAGCGCTCGGTCTCGGCGACGAGAAATACCGCTTCCACGACCACGACAAACTCGCCCACTATGCGAATGCTGCTACGGACATCGAATTCCTCATGCCGTTCGGTTTCAAGGAGGTAGAAGGTATCCACAGCCGTACGAACTTCGACCTTTCCTCGCACGCGAAATATAGCGGAAAGAAGATCGAGTACTTCGATCCGGAACTCAACCAGTCCTACACCCCGTATGTCATTGAGACCTCTATCGGTGTGGATCGTATGTTCCTCAGCGTCATGTGTTCGGCTTACGAAGAGCAACAATTGGAAGGCGGCGACACGCGTGTTGTACTCCACCTTCCGGCCGTACTGGCTCCGGTAAAGGCTTGTATCATGCCGCTCGTGAAGAAGGATGGTCTGCCCGAGAAAGCCCGCGAGATCATGAACGAACTCAAGTTCGACTTCAAGGTAGCGTACGACGAGAAAGACTCCATCGGTAAACGCTACCGCCGCCAGGATGCTGTGGGTACGCCGTTCTGTATCACCGTGGATCACGACACACTCAACGACGGTTGTGTCACCATTCGTCACCGCGATAGCATGGCTCAGGACCGCGTTCGTATCGAAGAACTCCACGAGATCATCCGCAAAGCCACCGATGCCAAAGAGCTCTACCGCAAAATCGTCGGCGACTCCATGGAGGACACGATGGAATGATAGACATTTGACATTTGCAATTTGTCATTTGACACTTCATAATTTATCAAACAAGCGCCAGAAGGCGCTTGTTTGTTTTGTACCTTGACATACCCTTGATATGCCATCGACATACCATCGGTAATGGTTAACGGATGACTAAGAATATACAAGAACCACTAACGAACGCGTTCAGGAGGAGGGGCGAATTTATAAAAAATGATATGGCATAAGTGGCAGAAATGGCAGAAAACAGGGATGATAAGATAGTTTATGCCACTTATGCCATTTCTGCCAGTGCAAATTTTTATACCGGCATGGCATGCCGGGCAATGGACGACGTAAGAAGCAGACGCGGCACTAAAGTACCGAGAACGGAACGAAGAGAGAAAAACCGCCACGCGGTAATGCATGGCGGTTGGGACGGGATATAATCCCTGACAATTGACATACGTTATTTTACTTCTTGGCCTGTGAGGGTATAGGTTTTATCTCCGCGGAGGATGAAGACTTTTTGATCTATAATAACCTTCTGTACGGGTTCTGAAGTATAGATATTCTCAAATCCTTCTGTCGATGTGAACAGTGCCGTATATTCTGCATCGCCAGTGACGGTAATTGTGCGAGGATTATCTGTAACTCCATCTGGCCATTGGTCAAATACATACCCTTCGTCCGGAATAGCAGTTAAGTCAGTTGTGGTGCCATATTGATATTCTCCACCACCAAGTACTTGTCCATTAACTGCATTTACTGTGATGGTATATACATTGACTACACTGCTAAATGTTGCTGTGTATGTTGCATCGCCCGTAACAGCTACAATAGCCGGCGTCCAACCTACAAAAGTGTAGGTATATTCGGCAGTGTTTGGACGAACCGGCGTTTCGCCGGTATAGGAAGGAGTAGTTCCTTTGACAACCTCGGGGAGCACCAGCAATTCTTCGCCATTCCAGTTAACAAACTTGATAATAAACGTCTCTTCTTTTGTGGTAAAGCCAATTGATTGCGTGTACAAAACAGAGCCATTTTCTGCCTTTACGGTAATACTATACGTGTAATTTGTTCCAGGATCTAAATCGTTCACTTCATACCGCCATCCGTTGCCCGAAAGAATAGCAGTAGAGGTGTGGTGAATATTAGGATATCGAGAGGGAGCATTAGAGGGGCTATTTAGCAGTTTGCCATTCGAGTCGAATTGCAATTTCCGAATAGTATCATTTCCTTGTATAATGTCAATATTGTATAAGACAGCATTTTCTACAGCTTGCCATTCCAAGATTACGCCATAATCATCCGTTGGGGTAGCAGAGAAAACGGCTGTTTCTACTTCGTCGGCGAACATTACTCCTATTACATTAAATTCCTTCCATATGTAAGCTGCTTGATACAAACTGACACTTTCCATTGGGACATACAATGGTATACTTATACAATATACAAATAAAAAAATATTTGGACCCCAACAAGTCGGTGGAGTTGGTGCCAAACATGTCACAGAGGTCAAACCAGTGCAATAAGCGAAAGCATAATTTTCAATGCTTATAACGCTATTTGGGATTGTCAATGATGTCAAATTGTCGCACCCCCAGAAAGTACCATTTTCAATGCTGGTCACGCTATTGGGAATCTCTATAGAGGTCAAACCGGTGCAATTATGGAAAGCATAATCTCCAATGCTGGTGACGCTATTGCCAATCGTCACAGAGGTCAAACCGCTGCAATCATAGAAAGCATAACCTCCTATGCTGGTGACATCATCGCCGATAATATATTGTGTAACTTGAGATCCAAATATATTTTTAATATTGGAAGAAGATGTATATGTTTTTCCAACTATGTCTGGTGAATTGATGGCTACTGAGGTCAAACCGCTGCAACTACCGAAAGCACCATCTCCAATGCTGGTGACGCTATTAGGAATCTCTATAGAAGCCAGACTATTGCAACCGTTAAAAGCATTATCTCCAATGTTGATAACGCTATTGGGAATAATGATGTTTTCCTGTAAAACTCCATTTATTTTTAACTTATAATTGTTAGAAATATACACCGGAGACCATATTTTGTTACACCAATCCTCTATACTACCTATAAAATTAATTGTTTCCACACCGCTATTTTCGAAAGCACCACCTCCAATGGTTGTGACACTATTGGGAATCTCTATAGAGGTCAAACCGCTGCAACCACTGAAAGCATAATATCCAATGGTTGTGACACTATTGGGAATCTCTATAGAGGTCAAACCGGTGCAATTATGGAAAGCAAAATCTCCAATGCTGGTGACGCTATTGCCAATCGTCACAGAGGTCAAACCGCTGCAATCAAGGAAAGCACTATATCCAATGGTTGTGACATCATCGCCGATAATATATTGTGTAACTTGAGATCCAAATATATTTTTAATATTGGAAGAAAATGTATATTTTTTTCCAACTATGTCTGGTGAATTGATGGCTACTGAGGTCAAACTGTTGCAAGCACTGAAAACATTATTTCCTATGCTTGTAACGCTATTTGGGATCGTCACCGAAGTCAAACTGGTGCAACCACTGAAAGCCCAATCTCCAATGCTGGTGACGCTACTTGGTATAATTACATTTTTCTGTATAACACCATTAAACAGTAATTGATAATTGCTAGATATACAACTCGGAGACCATATTTTGTTACACCAATCCTCTATACTACCTATAAAATTAATTGTTTCCACACCGCTATTTTCGAAAGCACCACCTCCAATGCTGATGACGCTATTGGGGATTTCTATCGAGGTCAAACCGCTGCAATCATAGAAAGCATCATCTCCAATGCTGGTGACGCTATTGCCAATCGTCACAGAGGTCAAACCGGTGCACCAAGAGAAAGCACTATTTCCAATGCTTGTGACGCTATTGGGAATCGTCACAGAGGTCAAACCGGTGCAATCATAGAAAGCATAATTTCCAATGGTTGTGACACTATTGGGAATCTCTATAGAGGTCAAACCGCTGCAACTACCGAAAGCACCCTCTCCAATTCTTGTGACACTATTGGGAATTGTCACAGAGGTTAAACCGCTGCAACCTCCGAAAGCACTATTTCCGATGCTGGTGATGCTATTGGGAATAACCAAATTTGTTACTAATTCACCATTTAAATATAAGTTATGTGCATCATACAATGGATTGTCACCAAAACTGATTGCACACCATGCAGCAATATCGGATATATGCACAGAGGTCAAACCGCTGCACATAGAGAAAGCACCCTCTCCAATTCTTGTGACGCTATTGGGAATCGTCACAGAGGTCAAACCGCTGCAATCATAGAAAGCATAATTTCCAATGGTTGTGACACTATAGGTTACAGAATTGTATTCCACCGAAGCAGGGATATTGGCAGTTGTAATACCCCAACCTTTATTATATTTATAAAAAGTATAACTTTTGTATGTAACTTCTGCCGTTTGGTTGGTGGCATCGAGGTTGTAATACAAATCGCCGATTTTGACTCTTTCATAGTCCCAAGCGAACATGGTTCCCATGCTTGCTGCTACAGCGAGCAATAGGGTAAAAAGTTTTGTTTTCATATTTAAAAAGTTTTATTTTATATTAATATCTCCATATTTGAATGGTCCCCAAATCATGGGAGCGACATACCACTCATATCCAAAAGATCTTCCTACATTTTGAAAGGCGGGATGAGGAACTGTGAATTTAACATTGTAATTTATTTGAGGAGAACTACTAACTGCTGTTCCTTTATTAAAATGCGACTTCAAAATACCGTTCTTTGTGAACATAGAGCTTTTTATAACGGCGTTGCTGTAAAATCCATTCCAAATGGTAGAAGTTTCAGAAGGCAGGGATGGGGATATCGAGAGCAAGGTGTTTTTTTTGTCAAATATATCTTTATAAGTTATTGCATCTCCGTATCCTCCAGATACATGCTTTTGACTTTGGGTGCTATGTAAGAAAATAAAATACATATCTACTTCTTTCCTTTCCGCACAAAAAGCCCACATATTCTTTACGTCTAAGTAGAATGAACCATAAAACCAATCTTCTTTATTAACAAATGATTGGGCTTTGAATTCTAATAAAGCAACCGGTTCTGATTTATCCGTATTATTAGGGTCCACTTCCAAAACGGCCATATCAAACTTTGAGCGACCTTCCATACTCCATTCCCGGCGGACAATAAATTTGTTTTGTCCAAACTTATTGTCAATTTTGGTTTGCAATTCCCATGCTATCTTGTCTCGAATCTGTAATTCGTTTTTCCCTTGTAGCGAATAATAGGCTAATTCGTCGTTAGGGAACAACTTGTTAAGATTGTTCATGAGATATGAAATCTCAGTCTGAATAAAAGGTTGGATTAAAGGATTCATAAAACATTAGATTTAATATTTTTGCCTCCATTTTATTATTTGGCTTTCGGCATTCTCCACTTATATAGTTTCCTAGACCGCTGAGCTATCCTAGATATTCTAGAAGTCCTAGATTTTTAGGATATACACAAAAAGCGTGAAGTCCGTTCATTCTTCACGCTAACTGAGGGCTTCGCAATCCCCGAATAAAGTAGAAAAACAACCGAATTCCACGCCCGATATGCTAAACCCACCCCGCCAAATAGCAGGGCGTGGCATGTATAACATACCCACGGGACATTCATCTTGCTGTCTGGACTTTATTCTAATGAAATGTTGCGAAGATTTCAGTTAGTCGCAAACAACGTCAATAAACGCCTTTTATTATGTCCTCCTGTTTAACGTCAGTGAGTGACGATATTTTATGCTTTCAATATATGTTTGCTTTCTACGTTTTCCAGCACTGTCATTTGTTGAATGGCTATTTGGTTGAGTTTCTGGAGACGTTCTCCTTGCGGCAGACCTTCATTGATAAAGACTGCGTTCAAGTTCTCCATATTACTCAGGCAAATCAGTTGATTAATCGTTGCGTAGTCGCGGATATTGCCTTTGTCCTCAGGATGAGCATCGCGCCATTCTTTCGCAGTCATTCCGAACAACGCCACATTGAGCACATCGGCCTCATTGGCATAGATAAGCGAACGATGGTATGCATCAATCTCCTGCGGGATAAGGTGTTCCTTAATCGCGTCCGTATGTATATGGTAGTTGATCTTTGCTAACTCACGTTTCGCTGACCATCCGAGTGCCTCTTGTTTTTCTTGTTGTAACTGCTGATACTCCTTGACCAATAAAAGTTGAAAACGCGGGCTAATCCACATTCCAAAATGATACGCAATATCTTTGTGGGCATATGTTCCTCCGTATCGTCCGGCTTTAGCCACAATACCTATAGCATGCGTGCGCTCAATCCATGTTTTCGTAGACAATACAAAATTATTGCTGCCTGCCATATTTCTAATTGTACCGAATTCGGTATAATTAAAATTAGGATTATACAACGCTTCCCATTCTCCCAAATACTCTATCGTATTCTTTAGACTCATCCATTTGAAGATGATATGCTCTTGTAATTGGCTATGCGCCATATCCGTCAAAGAGATGTAATCCTCCTTGTTGACTGTTAGAATGGTAATAGGGTTGTCCTGTATGTATATCTTAGTTGCTGACATGTTTTTGAGTTCTCTTGTTTAACGTCAGAGAGAGAGACGATAGGTTATTAACCTTTGCGGCTGCAAAGGTACAACTTTTTTCTGATATATGCAAATAAATCTCTCTTTTTTCGGGCAGAGACAAAAAAACTGTACTTTTAAGAAAAAAACAGAGTCTCGTTTCCGAAACTCCGTTTGTAATGACATCCATTTGCCAAAGGTAACCTTTGGATGGAATTTTTATTTATCATTATGTGAATCTCCATCGCCTAATGAACCGTTAGCAGACCCAAAGAGAGATAACTGTCGTACAGCGCGGTCATAGTCGGATTCTAATTGGTTCATCTCTCGCTGACGATAGATGGTGTATTCGTGCTCCGCTTTTTCTTGCGCCTGTTGGTGGCTTATAGAACCGCTTCCTTCTAACAACGGGCGACGGTTATTGCTTAGCACCCGATCGAGTTCGTCTATCCACTCTTGCATGGTCATAGGATGTTGCTCCATCGCTTGCAATTCCGCATAGTCGAAGAACTGAGACACCAACAGATTTAGTCGCTGGAGTTCTATTTCCGTCAAATAGTTCTTGGCAATAGTTACATCATCTTTTGTGATATAGTTCCCTTTGAAGTTCGTCATGCCGAGCATCGGCTTTTCATTATCCACTCTGTCATAGACCACCTCAGCCGCTGTATGTTGGTGTGCTGCATAGTGCATCTTGTTTTGCACCGTAGCAAAGAACTGACGTGTAATCTCGGCTTTCGGATCATAATCCACCGCAGTTGCATAGATGTCGGTCACTTGCTGATAGAGGTTGCGCTCACTACTACGAATATCGCGGATACGCTGGAGTAATTCGCGGAAATAACGTCCTCCGTTACCTTTTAGCCGTTCGTCATCCAATGTGTAGCCTTTTATGATATATTCGTGAATGCGCTGAGTTGCCCATTGACGGAAACGTGTACCTTGCACAGAATGAACACGATAACCGACAGAAATGACGACATCAAGGTTGTAGAAATTGGTGGGTTTGGTAGAAAAGTCGGAAATTCCGATTTTTCTCACCGTATCTGCTTCGGAAAGTTCACCTTCTTTGTAAATATTCAGAATATGCTCAATCTCTCCTTTGGTATCTTTTGTAAGATCTTGTGTTTTCATAAAATATATTTAAATTGCGTGCAAAGGTACACAAAAAAAATGGCACTTGCAAATAACAGTGCCATTTTTATGCATTTTTGTATTTTCTTGTGGATTACCGCTTTTGTTGAAAGGATTAAAGTGTAACTGCTTACTTTTCGCTAATTTGATCGAGATACAACTTTAGAAAAACATCTTCTACCATATATTTTTGCCAGCCTGCGCTACCAAATCCAATTCTATCAAGTGCTTAATTGCATTCTGCACGCGACCCTCTTTAGCAATAGCAAAAAGTAGATTTTGTTGTCTGTTCGGCACATGAGATAACATACGTGCACGTAGAAGGAGAATCTTAGGGAAGTTGCCGCAAATATGCGACAAAAGAGAAAGATGATTTTACCGAACAATGCATTGGGCATCGGGGGCAGAGCGGTAAGGGATCTTAATACCGGGACCGAAAGAGGGTGAGATGATGGTGACCGTTGATTCGCGGCGGGCATCGACCGCCGGATGTTCCGTAGTACATTCCCACCGGCAATGATCCAAGAGAATAGTGCCGAAACGAACCATCGGCATTCGCTGGCGGCAACCCTCTCCCCATGTGCAATACGCATAGGTGACATGCAGTTTGCCCCTGTCTGCTACTACCCTATCTGCAGCGCCGACCAGATTAGAGTTCATGTGGTCGTAACTGCGTTCCGAATAGCCGAAATAGCAATGAGAGACCGTAATAGAATCGGACTGGGAAGTGATGTCCAGATTGCCGTCCAAGCCATCCATGAAGACACAACTATCAATGAAGATACGGGCGGAATGATCCATACCCAAGAGATCATTGCCTCCCACATCAATTGCCCCGGGGCCTTGCAGACGCAAGCCGCGAACAATTATATCCCTGCAATGAGAGAGCTGGATACATCCGGAAGCACGGAAAGACTCTTCTGGGTCGTTAAAACGGTCAATAAACAGCTGGCGGGCCTTTAGTTCGCGCTGCTCACGCACCTTTTGCCCATTAGAGAGCACACCACCCTCTCCGCCGGTAGAGAAACTCATCACATCCGCGCTATCGAGCATTGCCCAGATAGCCTTTGTTAAACAAAAACGAGTACGCAGACAGGCGTCATGCATACCTATGATGGTTTTGTTTTGCAGATGCTTGAGAACGACGGTATGACCAAGAATAAACTCGCCTGCCGAACCATCCAGAATAACCGTATCGTGCGTTCGGACAGCCGCCAAGAGACTATCCGACATGTCTGCTCCGTTGGAAGTGATGGTCAGGGCCGCTTGGGCGCTCTGAACCATCACAAGCAGGTACAAAAAAATACTATTTGCTATTATATGCTTCAAGGGCTTTACGCAAGACAATCATTGCTTTGCCAAGGTCCTCTTTATTGAGCACATAAGCCATGCGGACTTGATGTCGACCATCGTCGGGATTGGTATAGAAACCCGTTCCCGGGGCCATCATGACCGTAGCCCCCTCATAGGTAAAGTCCGTGAGACACCACTTGCAGAACTTCTCCACATCATCGACCGGCAGTTCGACCATCACATAGAAAGCACCTGTAGGCGCGGGCGCAAAGACACCGGGGATCTGATTGAGTTGGTCGATAAGGAAATTACGACGACCCAGATACTCGTCATACACCTCTTGCATATACTCTTCCGGCGTAGAAAGCGAAGCTTCCGCTACCACCTGACCGAACAAAGGAGGACTCAGACGCGCCTGGCAGAACTTCATCACGGATTCACGCACGGCTTTGTTCTTTGTGATAAGCGCACCGATACGAATACCACACTCCGAATAACGCTTCGAAACGCTATCCACGAGTACCACATTCTCCTCAATGCCCTCAAGGTGGCACGCGGAGATATACGGCGACTTCGTGTAAATGAACTCGCGGTACACCTCATCAGAGATGAGGTACAGGTCGTATTTCTTTACCAAATCGCGTATCTGGCGCATCTCCTGCTTCGTGTACAAGTATCCCGTCGGGTTGTTGGGATTACAGATCAAAATAGCCCGCGTCTTAGGCGTGATCTGCTTCTCAAACTCCTCTACCGGCGGCAACTTAAAGCCATTCTTAATGTCCGTCTTCACGCTCTTGACCACCGCGCCCGCAGAGATCGCGAACGCCATGTAGTTGGCGTAACTCGGGTCGGTCACAATGATCTCGTCGCCCGGGTTGAGACAACTCATATACGCAAACATGATGGCCTCCGAACCGCCCGCAGTAATGATGATCTCGTCCGGCGAGAGATCAATACCATAATTGGCATAATAACTCACCATCTTCGTACGCAGGGATTTTAATCCCTGAGAAGGCGAGTATTCCAGAATCTCCGTGCTGAAATTCTTCACCGCCTCCAAGGCCTGCGGAGGAGTCTTAATATCCGGCTGACCGATATTAAGATGGTACACATGCACACCGGCGAGTTTTGCCTCGTCTGCGTACTTTGCCAGTTTTCGAATCGGGCTCTCCGGCATGGATTGCGCCCGTAAACTAATCTCCATTATATTGTTGAGTGTTTATTGTTTAATGTTTAGTGATTGCCCTTGCAGGGTATAGATCTTATCGCCGCGCTGGATCAACAACTGTCCCTCGCGGAATATCTTCTTGCTTGGAGTACTCCACTCTACGCTCTCTACTCCTTGCGGTCTATAACCGTCGTCCATAGGTAGTTTTTGCATTGCGTCATGCAGATACATCTCGAGCATCGTATAGCCGCTCGTATGGCGCACGTTGTTATCCGCCACATTCGGGTTACAACCATTCGCTACCTCCCACTCGTCCGGCATACCGTCCCGATCCGTATCGGTCAGCGGTGCTACCACCGGATAGTCATAGAATCCTTCGGCATCTTCCGGCGTGTCAATAATACCCTTCTTGCCCGCCTTGCTGCCGGTATAGGTGTAGGTGTTGTTTCGCGTCTCCTCAATGATGCGTTTCTCTACATGGTCACGCGGGAAGACACCTACGGTGTCCATAACCGTCTGTCGCGCCTCTTCGGCCGTCTCAAACGCTTCTACGGCGTAAGCATACATCTCGAAATCATACAGCCCGGAGAACTCCGTCGAGTCCACGTTACAATCCCAATAAGGCGTCTTCGTGCGAATCAATGTATCAACACGTGCTTCGTCCTTCGAATATTTCTTAATCGTCACCGCACTCCAGTTATCCTCCGTTGCCTTCGGTTCACCTTCATAGACATTTCCATGCACATACCACTGGCTCGGACCGCGGCTGGTATATCCGCTTCTATTGGCGTCAGCCACAAAGAACAAGCGCGTGTTCGTGGTGTTCGGACCTTTGATATAATAGTTATTGACGAAATTCACCTCGTGTCCGGCATTCTTACCGTTATAGAACTTGTCATCGCAGGTATTCTCGCCGCCGTGACAACCCGAACTGCCGCCGTAGTAATTGAAATTCACGTTATTGATATAGTCCAAATACACTACTCGGTCATTGTTTCTCGCCCCGTTAAAACGGCAGGAACGGCCGTTGTTATGCGCCAATAAGTTATGATGGTAACTTGCCGGCGAACCGCCCCACTGACATCCGTATCCGCGCGCACCCTTCGGGTGACCGGAGTCGTACAAACCCTCGTGTACCAAGCAATATTGCACCGTAAAGAAATGTCCGTCAAAGGTATTGATATTTTCCTCTGCTGACCATCCGAAATCGCAGTGGTCCAGAATAAAATGGCTGCAGTTCTCAGCGCCGAACGCATTCTCTTTGCAGAACTCACCGCTGGTCGTCTCCTTCCCTACGCGAAAACGGATATTTCGAATAATAAAATTCTCCGAACCGCCGCAATTGACCTTGTTATGACTAATCAGAATACCCATACCCGGGGCCGTCTGTCCGGCAATCGTATAGTTCTTTCGGTTGATACGCAGGTCCTTGACCAACCGTATCTCACCCGTCACAGCAAAACAAACCGTGAGCGGTTCGTCTGGAAACTGTTTCATAGCCCAACGCAACGAGCCTTCTATCTCGCCGTTAGCGTCGTCCTCCAAAGTTGTCACATAGACCACCTTGCCCCCGCGACCGCCGGAGGTGTACTTACCGAATCCTTCTGCGCCCGGAAAGGCAACAATCGTATCCGGCAACACGGCCGCATAGCCGACTATTGAACAGAGGCAGACAACTGCTGCCACAAGGAGTCTTCGGGTGTTGGAGCTGTGATACATATCGGTTCTTTGCTTACTGGATGAATAAATGCTATTTGTCGTGCGTGGAGGCATATTCCTCCGTCGGGATTTGAGCGCTTGGCGCCGTATTTCAAATCCCCTTTTATCGGACATCCGATAGCCGCCAATTGGCAGCGTATTTGATGGTGTCGTCCGGTCTCAAGATCTACTTCTAAAAGCGTATAGTTTTCTCCGCGAACAAGGGTTCTGTAATTTAAAATAGCCTGCTTCGCGTCTTTTGTGTGCGGTTTTACAATATAACTCTTATTCTGCGTTTCATTCTTTACAAGCCAGTTTTCGAGGCGTGCTTCGGGCTGTTTGGGTGCTCCCTGAACGATCGCCCAATAGGTCTTTTTGATCTGCTCATGGCTCTTGAACATCTCATTCAGACGAGCCAGCGCTTTGCTCGTTCGGGCGAAAAGCACTACCCCGCTCGTCGGCCTGTCCAGACGATGCGTCACACCCAAAAACACCTCGCCGGGCTTGTTATACTTGACCTTGATATACGCCTTTACGGTTTCGCTCAGCGGCGTGTCTCCGGTCTTGTCGCCCTGCACGATCTCGTTGCAGGTCTTGTTGACGGCGATAATATGATTGTCCTCGTAGAGTACGGTCATAAGCTACGCTGTCTTACCGCCTCGTAGATGAATACGCCGGCCGCCACACTCACATTCAGACTCTCAATGACTCCGGTCATAGGCAGGCGCACCTGATCCGTGCAGAGTTTGAGGTTCTCCTCATAGATGCCCTTCTCCTCCGAACCCATGACGATACAGGTCGGCACAGTCATATCGACTTCGGTATAGTTGCGCTCCGTATGTTCGGTCGCAGCCACAATTCGCAAGCCGCTGTCGCGCAAGTACTGCAATGCATTTTGCAGGTTCTCTACCTTGCAAATCGGCAGGGTATGCAGGGCGCCGGCGGACGCTTTGACGGCATCGCCGTTGATAGCTGCACTCCCGCGCGTACCTATAATAAGTGCGTGTACACCCGCGCATACGCATGTACGGGCTATAGCGCCGAAGTTACGCACATCGGTCACGCCGTCCAGAAGCATCAGTAACGGCGTCTTACCTTCGTCATACAAGCTCTGTACGAGGTTCTCCAGCGGATAGAACTCAATCGGACTAAGGAACGCAATGACGCCCTGATGGTTCTTGTCGGTGAACTGATTGAGTTTCTCCACCGGCACACGCTGGATAGGCGTACTCGTACCCTCGAGTTTGAGCAGCAGCTCGCGGCCGATAGCGGAACTCATGTCACGACGCAGCAGCACTTTGTCCAGCACTTTGCCGGCCTCGATAGCCTCTATCACGGCGCGGATACCGAAGATCATCTCTTTCTCTTTCGGCCGCTTGGTATCGTATTTATGATTGATCATTGATGATTGATGATTTATAATTATGCCATAGCCCCGTTAACCTGAATGACTTGTCCAGAGACATACGAACTGAGGTCCGACGCTAAGAACAATGCCACTTTCGCTACTTCTTCGGGTTCACCGCCGCGGCGCATAGGAATGAGCGTCACGAACTGCTTAAGCGTCTCTTCCGGCAGCGCCTTGGTCATATCGGTCAGGATGAATCCCGGCGCGATAGCGTTAGCGCGTACGCCGCGAGCGCCTAACTCTTTGGCTACAGACTTCGTGAGGGCGATGATACCGGCTTTCGATGCCGCGTAGTTGGCTTGGCCTGCATTGCCGTTGATACCTACTACCGAACTAAGGGAGATGATCGAACCGCTGCGTTGACGCATCATGACGGGTGTCACGGCATGCGTGAAGTTAAACGCGGACTTGAGGTTCACCTGAATCACCTGATCCCACTGCTGCTCGGTCATACGCATCAGCAGCGTGTCACGCGTGATACCGGCGTTATTGACCAGTATATCTACGCTGCCGAAATCCGCTACTACCTGCTCTACCACCTTATGCGCCTCGTCGAAATCGGCCGCATTGGAGGCATAAAACTGCACTTTCACGCCCAGCGCAGCGATCTCGTCGCGCGTCGCCTGAGCGGCCTCGTTCAGTTCCAGGTCCGTGAACGCTATATTCGCACCCTCGCGTGCAAAAGCAAGGGCGATCTGTTTGCCGATACCACGGGCTGCGCCTGTGATGATGGCTGTTTTGGATGCTAATAACATATTAGATGTTTGCTACTTTAAATTTAGATGATTTCTCCTCTTTCGCCGGCACTACCGGTTCTTTCGGTTTGTCCTTCTGTATTACCGGTTCTTCCGTCGCAGGCTGCGCTTCTTCTTCGTCATCGATGGGGAAGACGCCCGTCGGGTGCATGATGGTATATTTGCTCATCTCCTCGTTTGACTCAAACCCTACGCCTTCGATAATACTCTTCTCGCGCGTGATATGGATCGCGGAGTCGGAATAGACGCGGTGCGTCTTCTGGTCCCACATCAGTTCCTGCGTATCGAAATGCTCCCCTTTGCGGTTCATGGCATGCACATTCCCGCGCAGCGTCCAGTGTTGGTCTGGTTCGTTATAATAGGCGTAATCCGCCTTCAGCGAAGCCTGCACGGTCAGCGCTTCATCGAACTGCTCGAGATAGATGCCTTTCGGAAACTCCTGATAACTCGGATCCATCTTATCAAAGACAAGCCATTGTGCGGTCTCGATACGATAGCGCGTGATACCGGAGTCGGAGATGAGGGTCGTCACGGTATCGCCTTCGAGTACCGGCAGCGAGTCGCGCGGCGGGATATGTTCATTGTTCACCTGTTGGGCAGGCGAGCAAGCGAATAGAATGATAGCGAGCAACACGAGGTTGCCCGCCATCAAAATCTTATCGGATAGTGGTCGTCTCACCGATCCAACCTCCTACGTAATAGGTAGAGCCGGAGAACTCATTCGGCAGGTCGAAACGCTCCTCTTTGGTCGGGAAGTATTTCGCATAGGTCGAGATACAGTCGTTAGCGGCTGCCTCAACCGACGGATCGATCTGTTTTGCACGAACGAATTTGTCAACAGCTGCCCAATATACGGTCTTGTTGAGGATCGCACCCTTCGGGTCATTGCCGTACAGACGGGTTGCAGCGTATGCCATACCGATGATGATGTAGCAACGGCCTTGACCTTTGGTCATACCGAGTTTCGTCAACGTTGCGATAGAAGCCTGTGCATAACGGCGTGCCTCCGGATAGCGCTTGAGGTTCGAGTAGCAATATACAGCCGCATTGTACTGGTAGTCTGCTACGTCCTCGTATTCCTCGTCTAAGCCGGCCAGTTCGATAGCCTGGTCGTAGTACTTCACAGCAGCTTCGTAATCACCTTTCTTAGCAGCCATCGAAGCGCAGCCGGCAGCCGACTCATCCGTAGGTTGCAGTTTATGCGCAGCCTCGCATGCAGCGAAATACACATCGCTCTCCGTGCAACGTACACGTTTGTAGAGCTTTACGATCTTCTGGAGCACATCGAGGTTGTTCTTGTTATCCTCTACGTCGTCCTCATACAGATCATCGAGTTTCTTGCAATCAGCCGCACCGGAGATAGCGAAGATGTTATCTACGTAGTCTTTCTGCTTGCCTGCTAACTCAGCATTCTTATTGTTCGGATCTGCTGCTTGGTCAGCCAACAGGCCGCTTGCCAACTCGTAGTCACCGATCAGTTGCTCCGCCTTATCGTCCGGATCTTTCTTATATAGCGCATAGGATACATCTACCAACGCTTTGAGAACTGTCATCTTACTTCTGACGCCCATACCTTCCGCAGACTTACGCAAGCACTCACGCGCATCATCATACTTATCCTCTCCGTAGTAGTCGATATAAGCAAGGCCCTTCTCGCCTAAGATATAGGCCTTCGGATACTTGGGATCATTACCGAAATACTTGATACGTTTGTTTTGCATCTCAATAGCAAGTTTAGCCAAACGCTCTTTCTCTGCTTTGTCAGAAGTAGCTTGGAACAATGCCTCAACAATCTTTGCGCCATCGGAATAGATGGACTTGTTTGCATTCGGGCAGTTCTTGTACACCTCCCACCAAGGCTCGTATGCGTCTGCATACATCTTGTTCTTTACTGCTTCGTGGAAGAGCGACACGTTCATCACGCATTCCTCCGTGATCGTCGGTTCATCGTCGTCATCTACCTCTTCGGCTGCCTTTACAACTTCCTCCTCACCTACTTTCTTCGGTTTCTTAGCACATGCCAGCGCCGGAACGGCCACTGCGAGCGCCAATACAACTAATGTCTTGAATTTCATAATGTTTTATATTTTTTATTGTTAATGATTTGCTCTATCCTATCTTCCTAGGCCCCTAGTTTCCTACGTTCCTAGTCTCCTAGTTTCCTAACTCCTCACAAAACCTGTGCCAAACTACAATTTGCGTTTGAAGAACCAGTTCTCTGCGACGGAAATACCGAAGGTCAGGCGCAGGTTGTTCTCTTCGAGTCCGGCCGTACTTCCGCGGTGAGTGTACTCAAGCGTGGTGTTGATCATCGTTCCGAGTCCATAGACGGGGAATCCGATACCGACAGCGGCAGTTATTCGCTTCGCGCCGATAGACACCAGATACTCGTCCTGCACACTCACGCCGGCACGCCAGCGCATACGGTGTACATACTTACGACCCATCGGATCATGCTGGTATTCCGCACCGATAGCCAGACGGTGACGGTCGCGCAAACCATTCATCGGATCATTACCCGGATAGCCGTTATACATCGCCGCACCCATACATTGGCGCTCAAAATCAAAAGCCACCGTCAGGCGGTTTGCCCATGTATAACTGGCTCCTACGCCCCATACCATCGGCAGTTCCCATAACCCTTCATACACCGGAATGGAGTCTTCCGACTGCGTCTCGATGATAAGCACGTCAGCGTTCATCTTCATCTTGGGTTCGAAGATCGCACCTACGTTCACCGTATGGTCACCCCAGGTATGGAAGAACTGTGCACCGATGCGCACGCGCGGCGTTTTCACCATCATCATCTCGTCTTGCAGGGTAACTTGCAGGCCCGACTCCGCGAAATCCA
Organism: uncultured Bacteroidales bacterium; assembly: GCA_900321005.1. Taxonomy (GTDB): domain Bacteria; phylum Bacteroidota; class Bacteroidia; order Bacteroidales; family Paludibacteraceae; genus Colicola. Next base: position 62,464 of record ONUF01000008.1, read on the forward strand.
AGGTACGCAGGCGGTTGAGGTCTCCCCACATGTAGTAGAAATTGGCACCGACAGCTAACCAGTTGTAGATATTAAAACTCAAACCGGCGTACACCTCGCTGAGATTGCCTTGCCCCTCGTAGTCGGTCGTATAATGGTACGCCCCGCCGGCCGTAGAGTCGTTCATCGAGATCGAATAACCTACCGAACTGTAAGGAAGAAGACCGAACGACAGCGCAATCCATCTTTTCCACAGCGGAATTTGGAAGGTGAGGTACTCGAGGTTTCCGTTCGCCACATTGCGCATGCCGCTGGCATCCTTATAACGGCTCCAAGTCGCACTGGCAGCAATGTCCATCATGAACGTGAGCGAGTCCATACCCGTGTATGAGGCCGGTTGAGACGGGTTAATAGCACGGTTGGAACGCATGCCGAGTCCTACGCCTCCCATCGCCCGAAAAGCGGTAGGCACGTTCTCGTTCAGGTCGCCGTAGGCGTAACGCGAGTAAGGAGAACTGGTTAAGTTCTGCGCCCCTACTCCCACGCTCATCATGAGCGCCAACGCCAGGATAACTATCTTGTTTCGTTTAATCATTTCTTATTATATACCAAAATCGTGTTCAATCCAATGAGTACCAAGTGTTTCTCGTATCGCAATTGCCGGTTCTCGCTGCGCGAACTACGGACATTATTGAGGATGTACGGCGCATTGCCTCCGGTGAGGAATGTCTGAAATCCGTGTTTCGCGTTATCCTGCGCCACCGTCTTCTCGCGCAACGTACGCATGTATCCTTTTACTTCGTATGCCACTCCCCGTATCACACCTGCGGCGATCGCATCGCGCGTGTTCTTGCCAAAAAGCGGAATCAGTTCGTTCTCATCGACATCGACCAGCGGCAGTTTCTTCGTCATGCGCTGCAAAATAGTAAAGCGCATCTTAAGTCCCGGCGCGATGTTTCCGCCCAAGTACTCACCCTCCGCCGACACGAAGTCGTACGTGATAGCCGAGCCGCAGTCGATAATCAGCAGGTTCTCGTTCGGGCACAAACTCTTGGCTCCTACAGCGGCTGCCAACCGGTCTTGACCCAAGGTCTCAGGCGATTCGTACTTGTTAACGATCGGCACGGGCGTCATGTGGTCAAAGAGCACAAAATGCTGCGAACGGCGGTTGAGTGTATTAACAATAGCCGCTTCGATGTTTACAACCGACGAAATAATCGAATCCGTAATCTCGTACAGATCAAACAGACGTTCGACATCGGCGGAACTGAACTGCTTGTAGCTCAGGTCCTTGATGATCTTCCCTTCGTCTGTCATCAGCGCCACTTTCGTGCGGCTATTTCCTTGATCTATACAAAGATTCATACACTTTACACCTTACACATTACACATTAAATCCCCGCTGTCGTGTACAGGAAGCGTTTAATGGATTTCTTCGGTGTCTTCTCGAACTCGTGCGGATAGAGTTTGACGATCGCTATCTGTTCGTAAGCCGCCAACTCCGAGTTGACCTGCTTGCGTGCTTCTTCCATTTGCGCATCCAACTCATCGCGCGTCATACCGCTCGCGTCCACTTCGTTATAGTCCGGACAGATAAGCGCTACCAGGCGGTTGTCTTCGTGTTGCAGCACGAGCGACTCGAGTACATACGGCATGTTATTCAGTTTGGCCTCTATCTCCTCCGGGTAGATATTCTGTCCGCTCGGACCAAGCAACATCGTCTTGCAGCGGCCCTTGATATAGAGGAATCCGTCCTCGTCAAGCATACCGAGGTCACCTGTACGGAGCCAGCCGTCGGAAGTAAAGCTCTCTTTGGTTGCCTGCGGGTTCTTGTAATAACCGGTCATGGTGTTCTCGCCACGAACGACCACCTCGCCTACTCCTTCGGCATTCGGGTTAACGATCTTCACCTCCATGATGCCCGGCAGCGGTTTACCGCAGGAATACGGTTTGCTGCCGCAATCGTACGGCGTGAAGGCGATCAGCGGCGCGCACTCCGTCATACCGTAGCCCACCGAAACGGGGAACTTGATTCGGTAGAGGAAAGCCTCCACTTCGGGGTTGAGCGGCGCACCTCCGATGATGATCTGGCGGAACTCGCCTCCGAAAGCCTGAACGAGCTGTTCGCGGATCTTCGAGCATACCACTGAATCCAGGAACGGCACTTTGAGTACCCAACTAACGGGCGGTTTCTGGATCTGCGGAACAATCATCTTCTTGTATATCTTCTCGAGGATTAGCGGCACGGAGAGGATCAGCGTCGGTTTCACTTCCGAGAAGGCCTTCAGCAGGATCTTCGGCGACGGCGTGCGGCCTACCAACCAGGTATGACCACCGGCTGCGAGGCAGGACAGGAAGTCAAACGCGCATCCGTACGCGTGCGCCAAAGGCAGGAAGGTCACGAAACGCGCACCCTTGAAAGCCAAGCCCGACTCAATACCGAAACGCACATTGCCGGCTAAACCGTTCAACGGCATGATGACGCCTTTGCTGAAACCGGTCGTTCCGGAGGTATAGTTAATCGAACCTATCTCGCTGTTGGGGCGGTCGTCGAAATGCACATCCTTTGCCCAATAGCCGTCCGGATGTTTCGCTTTAAACTTTGCCTGAATCGCATCGTAGTTGATCTTCTTCGGGTCTAAGGCCAATGAGATCGGGTGCCAGTCATTGAGGCTGACGGATGCCAACACTTGCGGAATCTGGTCAAGGTCGATACCTTCCCAGTTGATGTCGCTGATGAAGAGCAACTTCGAACCCGAGTGGTTGATGATGTGAATCGCATCGTTCGCGCGGAAGTCCTGCAGGATCGGCACGATGATGGCGCCGTAGGTAATGGTTGCCAGAAAGACGGTAATCCAGTTACTGTTGTTACGGCCCATAACGGCTATCTTGTCGTTCTTCTTGATACCGCACTCCTTGAACAGAATATGCAGTTTCTCGATGTTAATGGCTATTTGGCCGTATGTCAAGGTGACGTCTGTGCCGTAGTCGGTCACAGCCGGATCGTCCCAGTTCTCCTTGAGCGATCGCTCGTACATCTTGATGAGATTGTATTTTTCTTCGGTCATCATAATGATAAACGATTAAACTTTCTACACTTTCTACACGTCGCGCAGCGACTATACACTTATTGTTTTACCGGCTGTGCCGTTGACACGGGCTTTGCTACATAGACGGAGTCCACGATGAACTGACTGTTACCGCGCCAGGGCAGCGTACCTAAGTAGCGTTTCCAATGCAGCTTCACACCGGTGTTCGATCCTTCGTCCAACTGGCGGGCTACGCTCTCTTTCACTACCGAGAACTTAAACTCATTGGACTGAATAGAACCCTGCACTTTGGAGTTCTTCAGACCCGTCTGAATCATCTTACCCTCATAAGTCTTGAAGATAAATCCTTCTTTCTGGAAATAGTTGATGTCTCCTTCGTTCACGCCCTCGGCATATACGAAGCAGAAACGAAAGAAGATGAACACGGCGAGCGCCAACGCAGCTATCACCGCCGTCCATACTGCAATTTTTCCTCCTGTACTCATAGTATCTTATGCTTTTATATTCCTTATTATTTTATGGTTTCGTTCGGCCCGTAAGGCCGCATTCCCCAATTTCGGCTGCAAAGGTACTACAAATTTTTAAATTGTGCAAATAAATTCCAATTTATTTTATGGGGTTCCCCTAAAATTTTTAATTTTTGGGGAGAGCGGAGCTCCTCCGAGTACCTTTAGCCAAGCTGTGCTTGAGCTCGTGTACGAGGAGTGAGTCCGCGAAAGCGCGCGCGCATTTTTTCCGATTTTTTCATTTTTATTTGCATATGTCATTTTTTTGTTGTACCTTTGCAGCGCAAACTCGCGCTGGGGTGTCTGCATAGATGTCTCAGGTGAGGGAGCAGACATATTTTAATGGCGTTTACTAACGCTTGTTTTTGACTAATTGAAACCTAGGAAACTTCAATTTGCAACTCGAAAACAAGTAGCAGTAGATGCTCATGGGGTGTTTATACACTAACGCGTACCAACCGTTACGCGCGTGGTTTCGTATATACACAGCGTGGGTTTCTGCATTGCTTATTCGGTTGCACAGGTTTTCCTAGGACCTCAATTAGCGGATAAGCAAATAAAGAAATCCGCGTTTTTTGTGTCTGTATGTAACCAAGCAATGAAGACAATATCCGAAATATCGTATCAGATTCGCACCTCGCAGAAACTTCGCGAGTTCATTCGCTTTGCCATTGTTGGAGTATTAGCAACCGGCATCCATTACGGCATATACTTGCTTCTCTTATGGCTTTATGACATCGAACAAGATGAAACAACCTACGCGGATATCGCGTATACAATCGGTTATGTACTCAGTTTTCTCTGTAACCTTTGGTTAACTGCGCATTTTACCTTCCGTGAAAAACTTACAATCAAACGCGGAGGAGGATTCGCCTTGAGCCATATTATCAACTACCTGCTGCATATAGCATTCCTGTCGCTTTTCCTGTGGCTTGGTGTGCCGAATAAATGGGCTCCTATTCCTGTTTATTGCTTGGTCATCCCCATTAACTTCATCCTTGTACGGACAGTTTTCAAATCAGAGATATTTAGAAAATGAAGACAATTACCATCATCATTCCTTGTTATAACGAGGCACAGTCATTGCCGCTATTACACGCAGAATTGTGCAAGTTGTCGGAGTCCGAATCGGGCTATAACTGGGAGTACCTGTTCATTAACGATGGTTCGCGCGATACGACCATTGAGGGATTGGAAAAACTCCATGCGCAAGACGAGCGCTGTAACTATGTGGACTTGAGCCGCAACTACGGCAAGGAAGTAGCGCTCTTAGCTGGATTTGACTACGCTACCGGAGATTGTGCGGTAATCATGGATGCCGATTTGCAACACCCGCCGCACGTGGTACACGAAATGCTCCGCAAATGGGAAGAAGGCTATGATGATGTGTATGCACGTAGAAAATCTCGCGGCAAAGAATCATGGCTTCGCAAACGGCTTTCTCTAGCTTATTATCGCTTATTGAGCAAGTCAACGCGCATAGACGTGTTACCGAATGTCGGCGACTTCCGTCTATTGGATCGTCGTTGTATTGACGCTCTTTGCCAACTACGCGAACAAAGCCGCTATACCAAAGGCATGTACTGCTATATCGGTTTCAAAAAGACTTTTGTGGAGTTTGAAACGCAAGACAGAGTTGCAGGACAATCATCCATGAGTTATAGCGTGTTAGTAAGGCTTGCCATAGAAGGGTTAACCGCTTATACCACCTCTCCGCTCCAGTGGGCAACCGGAATAGGTATCATTGTTTCACTAATATCCTTCTTATACGCGCTTTGGGTAATCATTAAAACGATTGTTTGGGGCGACCCTGTGGCAGGTTTCCCGACTTTGATGATTGCCATTTTGTTCCTCGGAGGCGTACAATTACTATCGCTTGGAATTATCGGTGAATATTTAGGGCGAGTATTCAACGAGACGAAGAATCGTCCTGTATATTTCGTACAATCATTTAATGGAGAAAAATATGACAACAGCAGACAAAATCATTAAGTGGACATTCTGGGGACTTTGGATAGCCATGGTCGCAGTATGTTCGTATTTCATTATGGCGAACGCGGCTTGGGTGGACTACGATGATTCGCAGGTAATCATGTACACAGGCTGGGACAAACCCATCTTCGGCTTCTTTGTTGATCCCGCTTTTGGTCGTTTCTTCCCGTTGGACTACACCGTTTATGACATTCTGCCAATCTTCTATGACGGACAAATCCCACCATTTGCACACTATGCAATCCATGTGTTCTGGTTTCTAATCTACATGGCTTTCTTTGCTGCAATAGGCTTGCACATCCTCAAAGAAGAAAAGCCAATTTGGAAATACGCTATCACCTTTGTGCTCCTTCTCACCGTTCTCGGTCGTACCTACGGACATTTCATGCAACTTTGGACGGGTATTTGGACAATTTTCACCTTTATTCCTATCTTCCTGTACGGTTATATCCGCTTTGCAGAAACCAAGAAATGGGGTTACGGAATATTAGCGTTAATCGCCATAAACTACGTGCTTTATTACTACGAAACGATGTTTACAATTCCGGTAGCAATAGGTGCTTGCTCTTTGCTTTTCTCGTACAAAAAACAAGACAAGCAAGAACGGATTTTTAACTATCTACTCATAGCAAGTGGAGTGCTATTTTTATTACTCTATTTGATATTGGTAGTACCGAGAATTGAGCGCATGTATCATCATTACACGCACGATTCCCTATTGGTTAACGCTATGAAGATACTCTTTGCGCAGAAAATAATGTGGCTGGTCATCGTCGCTTTGGTGGTACGTGTAATATCGTTCATAAAAAAGAAAGCCGACTACACCATTTATGATAGTATTCTTCTCGCGTCATGCGCCTATTGTTGTGGAGCTGCTGCTTTGCACTTGGACTACACCTTATATTATACACCTGCGGCGATACTTGCACTACCGGCAATCTTGTATTTTGCAAAGCAATACCTAAAACCGTGGATGGTTCTTGTGCTGTTTGTTGGTCTAGCAGGATTCTATTGTCGCAAACTGCCGAAAGAAATCAAGGAGAGACAAAAGTTGCGGAAGGAATACTATGCAAATATCTGCAAATTTAATGACATTGTGGCTACTGGGGTAGATATGTACTACTATCTGCCGGAGAACCCTGCGTTGGACGAAGGGGAATTGGATATCCGTTCGTGCAAAGTCATGTATCTGGAGAGCAAAGCCGGTTGGTATCAAAACAATCCCGACTTTAAAATCGCACGTATTGAGGAGAATCTTGCTGAATTTGCTCCCGGTCTATGGATTATAGATAAAAAAGACGAGCAAATCTTTAAAGACCATTGTCCTTTAGCTCACCAACTCTCCGAACCAGACTTCGAAGATTATCTACTATACATAGTGGATTAATCCCTGCCTCCGTCCATTCCGTCCAGATTTTATCTGGATCTCCCCTCGACTTCAAGGATCAGGCCCACCCCAGCCTGGTCCTTTTGTGGCTCAACAACATGTTTTGCACTTGCATTCTACTCGTATCCAACTTGTATTATTTAGCTTGTATTATTTAGCCTGTATTTTTTTTGCCTGTATTATTTTTACAAGCAGCTTGTATCTTTTTTTTGCAGCTTTCTAACGATTCCTGTATTATTTTACTCCTATCTCCCTCTCTTAGCCTGTATTATTTATTATTTCATTTGTCC
>ONUF01000033.1 GCA_900321005.1 uncultured Bacteroidales bacterium
AAAATAATGACGCAGATGCCATTTAGTCAACACTATACGATTCTCTTTTTGCGCGAGCACCCCGAATGGGCGGAGCGTGCAGCGGCTTTCTTTGCGCCGCATTGGAATGACCCCATTGATGAGTTTAGAGCCGACATAGCCCATTGCACGGCATTCCCGAACGACCTGCCGCAGTACTATATTGTCGTACAGGAAGACCGTATCATCGGCGGAATAGGTGTGTGCGTTAACGACGATCACGATCGCCCGGATCTGACGCCGAACATCTGCGATTTGTGGATTGAACCCGAGTTCAGAGGAAAAGGCATAGCGGGGCAACTCCTTTCCACGGCAGAAAAGGACATGTTGAATCGTGGCATCCACACACTTTACCTCGTTACCGAGCACACCTCTTTTTACGAGCGTTACGGCTGGTCTTTCGTTGCAAATGTCAGTTGGAAATACGCCGACCGCACACATTCCCGCATGTATAAGAAGGAATGATTACTTTTTGATGGTGTTGGGGTTTTGGTTATATGCCTTGGCAACACATTTCCATTCCCCGTCAATCTTCAAAAGGAGCAGAACATCGGTAAAGTCAATCGAACCGCCCGAGACCGCTGGCTTGTGAACGTCGGCGGTTTGTTTTCGGACTTTTATCTTCCTCATCTTTTTTACGACTGTCTTTATTGGGGCATTCCCTCCATAGCCCTGCAAATCATTCTCTCCAGAGCTGCGTCGGTCGGGCTTTGCAGGTGTTCACAAGTTCCGCATTAGTACCTAATACCGTAGCCCTTCCAATCCCTAACGCGGGCGAAAAAATCAAGATTTTTTCTATTTTTGTTTCAAAATTATGATTTCTAATAGAATATCAGCAAAAAACTTGTGTATGTCAGATTTTTTTCGTACCTTTGCGCCGCAAACGACGCAAATAAACAGAAACATGGATCACAGAGCATATCTTATATCGGTTTTTGCGCGCACGTATTAGCGCATTAAAAGAACAGCAGAAATAAAAACACAACCAAAATATGAGAAACAAACTGTTTTTACTTATCCTTCTTTTGTGCTCCTTGTTCATTGGTGTGAACAGAGCCGAGGCAAATGATTTTTTGGAGTTAGAAAAGCACTACTCGGCATATACAGCCGGAGCGAACAAAGTGCATTTCAAGTTACCTATTTACTCGCGTGGTGCATACGACTACTATGTATCCACCAACGACCAGGGCGAGTCGTATGTGTACTACAAGCTGAACGGCTCGGAGTACAAGATTTTCTCCTATAGTAGCGAACGCGCCAGCGACGGCCCGAGTGCGGACGACGACAAAGCGTACGGTCGCGCGTGGGTGAAAGCCTACAGCGGCAGAGGTATCGTGGAGATCACGAACATCCACGACGGCCAACGCAAGGTGGTGCCGAATGACAATCAGGAGCACGCGTACGACGTGAAGAAAGTGGCGGAGCCGGACAACGACAAGGACAATGTGACTTGGGTGGAGATAGACTGGTATCCGCAGGAGGCGCTGGACGGAGAGACCTTCAACATCGGTACGTATGTGAAGATCAGTAAGCGTATGACGGGTAATATCAACTACACGAAGAGCTGGATCCTGGCTACTGATATCAAAGGAAATAGCAATATGATTCAGGCGCAGTTGTACGACCCGTATTTCTATACGGTCAACAATGCCGGCGTGACGGGATACGGTAACGCGGCGGTGCCGTATATGGTGTTCTATGACCCGAAGAGTTATCATACCTCGTTGGATGCAACGGAGTTTCAAGCCGCGGACCGATCGGGTAATATCTTTGTGCCAACGACCGATACGGTGCAGGAGAATTTCTATGCCACCTTCCAGATATACCGAATGAAGACACCTCAGGAGGTGATGAGTACGCAGATGACCACCAAGGTGGATATCCCGCCTTACCACCGTATCTATAATTTCGAAGCGGAGGAGGAGAAGGATGCTACCGGTACCTACACGGGTAACAATGTGCTGCATTGGACGATTAAGAACCCTCGGCTGGTGGACCTGGTTGATGGGGATTATTTCGAGATCCAGCGCGCGTTGAAGGAGGATTTCTCGGACGCCCAACAGTTAGGTATCCAGCGGATGATGCGCGATTCTATCGGTTATTATACCTTCCAGGACAACAGCCGTGAGATATGGACCGGCAATGCGGCGGTTCGGACCGATACGGTGGATGCACAATGGAAAACAACCCTAAAACATTACTATATCTATGATGATAACGGCACGTTGCTCCTTGATGTGTCGGCTACGCTCACGTGCAACAAAGGCCATATGGCAGCTGTGCCTGTTTATTACCGTATCCGCCGTGCGACCTCTTCTGTATGGGGATGGGTGGACGGTTTCTCGCGACAGGTGACGCTCTACAAGCATAACTTCCTGGCGCCTCTGGCGAATCAGCAAGAGAACTATATCAAGGATGCGGAGTGGGAGAAGAACCATAAGGTGCATTTTCAATTCAAGATTGACAATTCCGAGATTCAAGTGCTCCCGCTGAGTAAGGAAGACTGCTCGCTGAATTATACTATCAACAGCGCTTATACGGAAGGAACCACCTCCTTTACTATCGCCTATGAGAAATATGCCTATTATACGGTCAATCCCAAAGACTATTTGACGTTCCGCGTGCTGAATGCGGAGAAGAGTGTCATCCGAGACTGGCAACGTATGGACGCCGGTACGTATGACATCCCGATGGGAGGTATGGTACAGGTGAATGTGGATAAAGGTGTACGCAGTTCGCATAAGTCATATGAGTTCACGGTATGGGGAAATAGTACCATCAAGTGTGAGTCCACATACTTGATGGCGGAAGATTTTATCGACATCGGGTTTGATGGTCCTTCCTCGCCTGACTTTAGTGTATACGAGCCGGTTATCAAAGACAGTTTGTTCAAAAAGTTGCAAACCGAATATGCGAAAGGCTACGGTCGTTGTATGTGGGATCGAACCGCACGTCTCATCCTCCGGCGAACGATCCAAGAGACCGGAGAGTTTTCGGAGTTTATCATTCCGCAAGATAGTATCAAACGTCAGGATGACGGTTCATGGATAGCGACCTATTCTGATGTGGCGGACAAAGCCTGCACGCATTATTCGTATTCCGTGCGTATTGACCAGTCCAAGTCCGACCTGCATGTACAAGACTCCACACAGTTGCAGCCAAAGGCCATAAGTGGTCCGAGTCTCTATTTCGACGAAGCGGCTACCATCACCTCCTTTACGGCGAGTGAGGGAGATGCTGTGGGACATCATAAACGCGGAGTCAAGCTGGAGTGGATGGCGTCCTCTACGGCGGTAGATCAATATGTGCTGCGCCGTGTAGCGAAGAATAGTGATGCAGCGCCGGACACGATTTACATCGGTTTGGACAATAATTTCTTTGACGAGACAGCTGTGCCGAACCAACGATATACTTATTCGATCACGGCGGTATATGACTGCAACGGCAAGTCTTCACGCAACAGTGCCGAGGCGGTAGGTTGGCGTAGTCCGTACGGTGAGATTAGCGGTAGTGTCCTGATGCCGGATAACAGTGGTATGGCAGGCGTTACCGTAACAATTACGGGTGATGGGTTACCGGTTACGGGTTTACAGTGCGTCACCGATCCTACCGGCACCTTTAAATTCGACAGCTTGACATACAATATAGCCACAGGCTCTAATTATTCGATTATCCCGACGCATTCGTATGCGGTGTTCAGTTTCAATAATACCACAGCTCCGACGGCTTCTATCGGCCTATCGACGGATAATGCGGTGGTGGAAGGCCTCAATTTTGCGAACACTTCTACTGTGCGTCTGACGGGACGGGCATTGTATAAGTACTCGACCATTCCGGTAGCCGGAGCTATGTTCACGCTCAACGGCGACACCGTTCGTCGCAACGGAGCACCGGTGAAGACCGGCACGGATGGTAATTTCGAATTGACGCTGTCCAAACGTCAACCGTATGTCTTGCGTATCGTCAAACACGGTCATACCTTCGAGGGCGACGGTATCTTGCGTTTAGAGCAGGGTAAGGACACCTTCACGCTGGATGCTCCGGAAGACGGTGTGCGGTTCTACGATATGACCACAGTGCGCCTTGTCGGTCGCGTAGCCGGTGGTATCGACCAGCGCGACCTGCCCGAAGCCTTCGGTTTGGGAACGAACAACTTAGGTGATGACCTGCAACTGGTGCTCCAGCTGGAGGGTGATAACATCGCGCAGATAGTGCATGACCCCAATGACCAGACGCGCGACACCGTACAACAACGCGTTCAGTATGCATCCGTCAAGGGGGACAAATCTGCGGTTGTCACCAATACGCTCTTTGAGAAGAAGCGTATCACGATTCAGCCGGATCCGAAGACGGGAGAGTATGCCGTGGATTTATTCCCTGTCAAGTACAAAGTGGTACAGGCTACCGCCAAAGGTTACGCTACGCTTTTTGCCGCAGGGCAGGGCAGTGAGGTCATCGACCTGACGAATGCGCCGCTGGATGTGACGAAGACCTATTATAATCAGGATAGCGCGATATACAATGCCGTGTATGACCGCATCTACCGTTCGCCTGTCAAAGTGCATCTCAAGCAACTCCTATATGGTATGGAGCAAGACGGATACGGCGAACCCTCTATCTCGGTCAGCGGATTCGACCTGTCCCGGAAAGAGAAAGTACAACTGTACACCAAAAACAGTGACGGCACCGTCACTTATACCTTGGGTCACCCTCTCTTCCAGTACAACCGCCGCTATCAGTTTGAAGCGGAGGCATTCGAAGATTATTATTACAACAATGACGAGACAGCCAAACTGGACCGTGTTCCGCAACGAGGAGGCAAGGTAATCGTCCATAACGGTATGCATAGCGCTACGGAGCAACTGCCGTACGAGCTCGACCGCTTGGGTAAAAACAGCAATGTATGGCTGTTGGTAGATCATATCCAGACCCAGACCTACGGTGAAGATGCACTCAGTACGGTCAGCATCGCCCTGGAGCAAGAAGGCAACACGGTGGAGACAGACGCCTTCCAAGCCTTTGTGATAGGAGATGTCATTCAGGCGAACGAACTGACCACTGCCGATGCGGATATTACGCTGCTCGACATCATCCGTGACCCGGGAGGAAACGGTAGCTCCGCATGGGTGGAGAACGGTACCACGTATAACTACGGCTATACCGAGAGTTATGACTGGAAAGGCGGTATCAACCTTACTCCGAAATACGGACTGAACATATCGAATGATATCGGTATTGTCACAGCGCCGTCCGGTGCCGGTTCGTATATCGGTAGCAATTATACGTCCAGCAAGCAGTTGTCCTTCACTATTCCTATCACGCACGAATGGGCATGGGGCTATAAATATTCTTATACCTTCACCACCACCGATAAAATCTCCACATCGTCCAGCCATGCCAAAGCCGGCGTAGGTTCGAATGCGGATGTGTTCGTCGGCGTGATGAACAGTCAATTGACCGGTAAAGCGAAGTCTATCGCCGTCATCAATGATACCATCTTCCAGGCGCGTCAGCCGGCTATTCAGGCAGGCATGATGCATGTGCTCGCCAGCGGTACCGGCGCAGACAACAAGCCGTATTACCTCGTGACGGGTGAAAAGGTCGTCATGGGTTCCGGTATCACTAATAGCTTCGCCTATTCGCAGTATTATATTATGGAGAGCGTGCTCCCGCAGCTGGCGATGCAGCGTCAGAACCTGCTAACAATCTTCCCGGACTCGGCTTCCGCGCAAGCGGCTGCGAATGCATCGGATGACGTCGTATATTGGTATATTGATTCGTTGACGAGCGTCAGTCTGCATGACACGCTGGCGAAAGACTCGTATCGGATGATATTGCCGACTAATAGCACGAAGGCCTATCCGAACCGCGTGGCTGCAATCGATAATATCATCCAGAAATGGTGTACTATCCTTATCTATAACGAGGCGGAGAAAGTAGCGGCGCGTCAGTCCGGTCAACATGTAGGTACCTATTCCGTCAATGCCGGAACAACCCTCTCGCACTCCGACAGTTATTCGGCTACTGCCAACTACAACGAACTGCCGCAAGGAATGGGATTAATCGGTAAGGACGCCGCTTCGGCTGCTACCTCCAATGCCCAAAATCTTCTCAAGGATGCTATCAAAAACTTCAGCGCCTTCTGGGGTAGTGATAGTCAGAAACGCTTCGGAACCACCATCACGGATGCTATCTCGGCCATGTTCAAGGACGAGAAGAACCCGAACGGAAGCGGCCATAAGACACAGTCGCAGTTAGGTACGGTGACGAACGCGTCCAAATGGACGATGAGTTTCGATCCCGTGCTGGATTTCAATTCCGATGCGCGTACGTCGAATGAAAAGACCGTCAAGAAATCCTGCGGTTTCACCATCGTGCCGGATGCGCAGGGCGATATCACCGTTTCGGTCTATCGGGCAGAGGTGGATAGCCTGTGGAAGGCCACGACCGGTACTATCGTCAGCAAAGTGGGCGAGTCCAACAACGACGATATACTTTACGGTTCGTACGTCTTCTTCACGCAAGCGGGCGCTACCTATTGCGTACACGAAAAAGAGGAGAAGACGCAGTTCTACAACAAAGGTACGGTCATCAATAACGGGACGATGGCTTTGGCTCTGCCTGAACTGAGCATCGACCGCCATGAGGTAAGCAGTGTGCCGGCGGATCAGCGCGCCGTCTTCCATATCGAACTCAAGAACGAAGGACAAGTGCAATACGGTCTGGCGAACACCGGAACGACCTTCTCGCTCTCCCTCACGGGTGACAGCAACCCTCACGGCGCGAAGGTCTATATCAACGGTGCACCGCTCGTGCAAGGACTCGACTATTTCCTCACGCCGGGACAATCCATCACTCAAGTGCTGGAGGTGGAACGAGGCGAAGTGGATGACTACGACAACCTGACCCTCTATTTCCGCCTTGCCGACTGCCCGAAGACCTATGCGATGCTGCAGTTCTCGGCGCACTTCATGCCGGAATCCAGTCCGGTCAGCATCGAGATGCCGCGTCAGAACTGGGTGATGAATACCCTCTCGCCGCACGATTCTATCGGATACTACCTGCCGGTGGACATCGGCGGATTCAATATCCATCATAAGAACTTCGACCATATCGAGTTCCAATATAAACTCTCCACGGAGAGCGAGGAGAAATGGGTGAACCAATGTTCGTTCTACGCCAGCGACAGCCTCTATGCACTCGCTACAGGCAATAAAGCGATGATTGAGAACGGACGTATTCCGCAGTTCCGTTTCTACGGTGAGCGGGACCCGATGGAGCAGCAATATGACCTGCGCGCCGTCTGCTTCTGCCGCTACGGTTCGGGATTTGTAACGAAGGCTTCTCCTGTTATCCGTGGAACGAAAGACACCCGTCCTCCGCGTGTGTTCGGCGATCCCGAACCGGCGAATGCCATCCTCGGTGTAGGCGACCATCTGTTGCTGCGGTTCAATGAACCGATAGCCGGTAATTACCTCGATGAGGATAATAACTTCCAACTCCTCGGCATCACCAACCATACCGGTATCTCCGCCTCGACGGCAATCCTGTTCAGAGGAACGGCTGATTCGTATGCCGCCTCCTCCGTGGAGCGTAGTCTGACCGACAAATCCTTCACGGTGGAGATGATGGTGAAGCCGACGTCTCCGTACAATGATGAAGTATTCTTCACCCACGGTGACAAAGGCAAAGGATTGATCTTCGGAAAGACCGCTGATAACCGCCTCTATGCGCGGATAGGTGACCTCACGACGTACTACTCTAAAAAGTTGGCAGACCCGATGTTGGCCTTCACGCGTGTGGCTGTCACCTATTCCAAAGAGAATGGTTTCAGCTTCTATGTAGGTACGGTAGATATGACCGAACCGTCAGCACTGCCTTCGAAAAACATCGAATACTCCCTCTCTGCACCGCTCATCTTCGGTCAGGGCTATGCGGGTCAGATGCTGGAGGCACGCGTATGGACCAAGGCATTGACGCTCGAAGAGATAGCCGCCACTTATGACCATTACCTGACGGGATACGAACAAGAGTTATTGGCTTACTATCGCATGAGCGAAGGTAAGGGTGAATTGGTGAAAGACCATGCACACGGTGCTACGCTCTCGTTGCACGGTTGCACATGGAATAAACTGCAAGGCTTCTCGGTTCAACTGGCTAAAGAGCAGCGTGTCGAGTTGATAGGCGACCTCTTCGGACGCTCCAAAGTGTATGATGCTACCCTTATGTTCTGGTTCCGTACCACGGACAATGCTGCCGAGCGTGCGAACCTCTTCAGTGCCGGACGTACGGACGATAAACACGGCGCGCTCATCGCGCTGGAGAACGGTAACATTGTACTGTGCTCCGACTCGCTCACCTGGATCGGTTCTGTCAACTATGCCGACGGCGAATGGCATCATGTCGTGCTGTCTATCAACCGCACGTATAACAACGCCGCCCTGTTTGTGGACGGCAGTCTGATTCAGACTTTCCCCGCAACCGTTGCAGCCGGTGCGCAAGGCGATATGTACTTGGGAGGTAACTTCGCCGGTAACATCGATGAGTTCGCTGTGTTCGAGCAAGCACTGCCGAAATCGCTTGTGGAGGCGTATGACAACATCGCTCTCGTGGGAGACGAGATGGGTCTGATCGCTTACCTGCCGTTCGAAGAGCAGTTCCTCAACCCCAACGGCAAACTCGAACAACGCTTCTCTATCAACGACCGTCGTCAGTTCAAAGATCCGGCTACCGGCAAGGTGATAGACAAAATACTGCCACTCGTAGATGGCGACATCACGGCACTGGCAGATAAGACGCAGAACGCACCTGTCACCAGTCACGGGGCATTGACCAAACTGAACTTCGACTGGTCGTTCAACGGCGATGAACTGATGATTAACCTCAATATGCTTGACCGCGAGATTAACAAGCAGTCTATCTATGTCACTGTGCGCGATGTGGAGGACCTCAACGGCAACCCGATGCGTTCGCCTATCACTTGGACCGCTTTTGTGGATCATAACAGTCTCAAATGGGCAGACAAACAACTGACTATATGGGGTCGATACGGCATGGAAGATTCGAATAACTACATCGTCACACAGATCATCAACATGAGCGGTAAGCGCCATACGTATAAGATTGAGTCGTTGCCCGACTGGCTTACTGTGGATCAAACTTACGGTACGATAGAGCCATTAGGCGAGTTGTCTATCAAACTGGTATATAAGCAGCCTATGCCGGTAGGTACGTATGGCGACCTTATCTACGTCGTGGACGAAGATGGTTTGGCGGAACCGCTGCAAATCGAATACATGGTAGAAGCCTTCCCGCCATACATCGATGTGGACGAATCCAAATACCCGCTGAACATGTCCATTTGCGGTCAGGTGAAGATAAACAATATCTACGACTCCGACGAGAACGATATCATCTATGCGATTTATCGCAACGAGTGTATCGGCAAAGCCAACGTGGACTACGATAACACCGCTAATACCTCCAATGTCTATCTCACGATCTTCGGTAACGAAGCGATGACGGGTAAGACGGTGAATTTCATCCTATGGCAGGCATCCACCGGGCGTACATATAACCTGATTGTCGATCGGGATGTACAGTTCCGTGCAGGTGATGTCCATGGTTGCGGAAACGAAGCACAGGTACTCTTCACCACCGGTGGTAGTGAGACACAGAATATCGACATCTATTCCGGTTGGAACTGGATATCGTTCAATCTGAACCTCAATGAAACCACAGGTATAATTCGTAATATGCTGACGGCGAACGAACCGTGGAAAGAAGGCGACCTCATCAAGAACCCCTCCACCCAGCAGTTCGTCACTTATTCGGAGGCCATGGATGCCTTCCTCGGTACTATCAAGACCTTGAACTACCGCGATATGTATATGATGTATGCCGCCGGAGGCAATACGATGCATATCAGTGGTGATCCGCTGCCGGAAGACAAGATGGAGATCACGGTTAAGGGTGGTGGCGAATGGAGTCCGATGCCGTGCTTGTTACAACAAGCAACGACCATCACCGAAGCCTTCGCCGGCTATTATGACAATGCCACTCCGGGTGATATGGTGAAGGCACATAATCGCTTCGCCGTCTTCTCGCCCGACCGCAAATGGGTAGGTGACCTCACTGCTTTCCGTCCGGGCGAAGGATACTTCTTCAAGCGCCTTGCTGAATCAGATGTAACGATCAAGTTCTACAGCAAGGCCGCTAACGCGCCGCAACGCGCTCCGAAGTTCAACGGCAAAGCCGCTACGAACATGACGATGATCTGTAAGGTTGAAGGAGTGAATGAATTAATGAATGAGGGAGTTAAGGCGTTCAGCGGTGATGAACTCGTAGGTATCGCAACGCCGATTGAACTGAACAACGAAACGCTCTACTTCTTAACGGTTTCGTCTGACTTTGCTGACGAACTTCGCTTCGAAACAGAAGATGGGACCCCGCTTCGTGCCGAGCAGCCTATACGATACACCTCTGATGCCCATCACGGTTCGTTAAAGGCTCCTATTATCCTGAAACCCGGCGAGACCAGCCGTCCGTATAAGATCATCGAAGATCAACATGTAGTAATCATTAAAAATGGCGAAAAGTATGATATCGATGGAAAAAAACTTCAATAAACTGCTGCTTACTGCCTTGCTCCTCGGGGCAGTAGGCAGTGCTATCGCAGGCACTCCTTGCGGTACGAACCTGGAGTACGAACTGGACGGCACTACGCTTGTCCTCACTTCACCCGACCCCACGCAAGCGGCAACGATTAATTCGCAGGCGTTTATGGGGCGTATGGATTTCACGGATGTCGTCATACCTGATAACGTGACTGAGATAAACACGAGAGCCTTTAAGAATTGTACTGCCCTTACAAGTGTAGTCATTCCGCCTTCTGTTACTTTAGTCGGTGAGCAAGCTTTCTATGATTGTTCCGCACTTGTAAGTGTACTCTGTCGTCCTACCAGCGCCCCTACGTTAGTAGCAGATGCTTTCACGGGCTGTCATGCAAGTCTGCAGATATGTGTGCCTAAGTTAGGAGGTACGGATGGGTATAACTCTTCGGATTGGAACACCAGTTATGGAGAAAAACTAAATCTCTGTTTTCTCGACGAACGTGACGATGAGGAGACTACCGCCGGTCAGATATCGACCTTTCGAACGCAATCTACACCCGCTGTCTTTCTCTTCCGTACGCTTCGCAAGGCAGGTTGTTTTAATACCCTCACGCTTCCGTTCAATGTGCCGAATATCGCCACTTCCCCGCTCGCAGGAGCAGAGGTGTATGAGTTCGTTGGCGCAACCGTTGTGGATAATGCCCTCCAACTCGACATCACGCTGCTCGCAGGTTCGTCTCTTACTGCTGGCACACCGTATCTTATCCAATGGCCGAACACAGGCGAGGTGCTCAATGCAATGCTTTTTATGGACATCTCATGGGACGTTGACCAAATGGCTGATGATGCCGGTGCAGGACAAGTGACGTACCATGGTTTTTACGGTAGGACGCACATTGACGATGCTACCAACGGCACGCAGCACCTCAACCTCTTCCTTGGCGGAAACAACACCCTCTATTGGCCTACCGACGGAGATATCGCATCCGCTAAAATGCTTGGTTTCCGCGCATGGTTTCAGGTAAGTACAGTGGCTTCATTCGCTCCCGTTCATCGAAACATGCCCGCCTCCTTCCGCATCGTTTCTACCCCTACGGACATGGATCAAATTACTAATGACCAGTTACCAAAGACCAATAAGATTATCGAAGATGGCCATTTAATCATTATTAGAAACGGAGAGAAATACTCCATAAACGGACAGAAACTATGATGCAGAAACACTATATCGCTCCGCGTACAGAAATAGTTTTTGTACTGCAAACAGCCTCCCTCCTCAGTTCCAGCGGAGAACGCACCACTCCTATTGGGGGAGGGGATACTCAAACGAATGCTTGGTAAATTAACATCTGTTTAATCTGATAAATCTGTGAAAAAATGAAAAAATATCTGTATTATGTAATCTGTATTTTGTCAGTGCTAACGGTCTTTTTCGCAGGGTGCAAGGATAAGAACGCTCCCGAATCGTTCAATGGCAACGTAGCACGTCCTACATGGACCGCTCCCGGAGTGAGTGACATTACCTCCTCCATGACCGCGGTCATCAAGGTGGATCTCAAGGCGCAGTACCCGGAAACAGCTGCCGACTGGCAACCTAGCGTCAACGATCTCCTTGCCGCTTTCTCCGGCGAGACTTGCCTTGGCGTGGCTCAACCGCAAGACGGCTTGTTCTTCTTGTATATAGCGGCTCCCGTAACCGGTAACCCATCATCGGTGACCCTTCGCTACTACTGCGCGCATTACAAGAACCTCTTCGAAGCCAAGGACGCTTTCCGCTTCATCAACGATGACCACCTTGGCACCATTGCCGAACCGTTCATCCCTGCCTTTGTCTGCGCTCCGTAACTCGTAACCCCTAACCCCAATCAGGCTCACTTCATGGTGGGCCTTTTTTATATGCTGGAGAGAAGCCATCTACCTACGGTCTACCTCTTTCTGTCACGTTTGTTCGCCCTGACCAAGCAGCTGCGCCCGGTGCTATGCTGTCCAGAAGGCATTTATTTGGGAAAATGGTGTGTTTTGATTAGAATATGAGCGATTTATTTGCATATGTGCAAAATTTTTAGTAATTTTGCAGTCGTTTTCAAGGAGATATACGCATTATGGAAATCAAACCATTTAATCAAGGTAATATAGACCTCGTTGCTGAGATGGCAGAGGGCGTGTGGGGAAAAAATCAAGGTGCGCACGGTTCAGCAGTCGCCCGTATCTTTTGTCAATATCTGACAAGATACTACCTGTATTCTGCTGACCTTGCTCTGCAGGCAGAGGACGAAGATGGTATGCAAGCCATCGCTTTTGCATGGCTGCCCGGTGAAACGAACAGTGCTGCCACGTGGCTTAGAAACCAACTGCCTGCCGTGACAGATGATGAGCAACAGAAACTTCTAACCAACGAGCGATACCTAATGCGGACTGATGAAGAACTTCTGTCAAAGATGCTGCCCAACTCGGCAAAGCTCTCTTTCTTCATCAGCAAAAAAAAGGGTTATGGTACGTCTGTGTTAAACGCACTAATAGAGCGATTACGGAAACGTGGCATAGAGTGGCTATATCTCTGGACAGACAGCTCATGTAATTGGCAGTACTATCCAAAACATGGTTTTGAGTTTGTAGGAGAAGCAAAAGTGCCGGAGTATAGCACGGATGAAGAGGAGTACACCAATCAAATATACCGCAAACACATCAAGATATAACATACGGAGTAAGTCCGACAAGCCGTCAGGTCGTAAAGACACTGGCGGTTTTTTCTTTTATACTTACCTACGGTCTGCCGATTTTCTGCCACGTTTGTGCGCCCTTCGTCGGAAACGACAATCCATGATTAACAGGTCAGAGCCCCTGCAACAAATGTAATGGTTGTGTTTCTTAGCCCCAAGGGCACGATCTGGAGGTTTCCTCCTCTTCCCACAGATTAAAATCTGCGGGAGCCCTAATTATGCAGCTTCGCACTTCACTCTACCAGCCGGTGGCTGCAACCACCTCCAATCGCGTTCGGCAAATGGATCGCAAAATACGATACCGCTCCGCCGAAAAAGGAGACAACCAACATAGACATAAATAATATGGCCTATAGGTCAATTGGAAACCTGTATTTTGGTCCGAAATGCAAAAAAATGAAAAAAAGTTGCAAAAGAGGTGATATATTTCGCCTCTTTTTTTACTATATAGAGAGGGGATGGATATGAAAGAGTGATAGTGGCGCGAGAGTGGCGTGAGAGTGAAGGAGTGCGACGGAAAAATCAAGATTTTTCTGTTAATTTTTGTTAAATCTATAATCGCGCACGTAATAAATTTGCACATGTGAATATTTTTTTGTAATTTTGCAGCGAAAAAGAAAAGGTTTTTATGGAATCAATACAAACTCTATTAAGTATTCCGAGGATACTATCTTGTGAGGACATTCCATGCGAGTTGAAATCACTTGCCGGAAAGTTAATGAATGAATACTGTATTTCTAACGGCAAGCATAATTACAGGCTTTTAGAAATAGAGTTTTATATCTACGATAAGGACGCACATGCCGATGAGCATGTGTATGAGAGAGACACTGAAGCAGGGCAATTGTTCTTGCATAAGATGGGGGTAGATATATGCTTTGCAAGTTCTATGAGCCAAGGTCAATTCGGGGGCATTCTTATTCGCGCACTTGAACGTGACGATAATAAGGTATTTGGTGGCCCACGGATTTGCTCATACGAACTTATGAATACAGCCACATCGATATGCTCTGTAGAAATGAGCAAAGACAAACTTACTTTTGACGTAGAGGAATCTGTCCGAATTGGAGTAAATGAATGGGACGATCCGAAGTCTGACTGGAAGGACGAGTATTATAATAAAAAATACCGTTTTACTCGTAAGGGTCTTAGACAGCTTCAGATGTCTGTATGCAGGTATAACTTCCGAGAAACTAAGATTAAGACAGATATAAAAACTTATAAATTGTAATTGAAGAGGACTTAGTCCTCTTTTTTTTGTTAATATCTTCTTCAAAACTTTTAACAATTTTTAACAGAATATTTTTGGAAGTTTGCGAAAAAAAGTTGACCTTTGCACCAAAAGCTAAATAACTAATTATTAACTTAATAAATGCAAAGATTATGTTACACGATTCGCAAACTGATTTAGTATTTATACCGATGGCTTTTCGGTATCATTTTCCTCGTTTTTTCAAGAGCCTTATTGCAGCTTTTAGGGCAGCTAATGTCAAGTATTGTGAGTTACCATACACTAGCAAAAAGTCTCGTCTATGGGTACGCGACTATATGCCCATCACCGTTGACGGGAAAGGTGACATTGCGCAGTTCCGCTACGACCCGGACTATCTGCGCGTACCTCGTTACGAGAAGTACAAACCAGATATGGTGCCTATCTGGGACGATTTGGAGATGACTCCTTTCCGGTATGAGGATATCGTTCTTGACGGAGGTAATGTGCTCACGGATAAGAGTGGTAATGTCTATATGACCGATAAGATCTTCTTGGAGAACCCCAATTATCCTCGTAACTTGTTTATCGCGAACCTAAAGAAAGCACTCAATGCACGCTCCATTAAAGTGCATTGGGACAAGTCTGACATCTATGGCCATGTGGACGGGATGATGGCAATAGCTGACGATGGTTCGCTCATCACAGACCTTAGTTGGGAATACCTCAATTTCCTCCGCGTAGGGAATAAGATCTTCATGGCGCGACTCGGTAAACCGTCTGACGCGCCTGCAGTCAAGCGCATTCAGGAGGCATTCCCTGACTGTGAGGTTTATCCTATTAAATACACGCAGTCGCTCACGCGTCTTGGTGGAGGTTTGCACTGCGCAACTTGGAACACCTTGGGACACGGTTATCAAAATGCAAAGTATTTTAAGCCTTCCAAGCGGCATCCGTTCAATCCTTTCGATGACGACGCATTCACGGAAGAACGGTTGCGTGCAGTCCTGGAGCACGAATTGAAACGTGAGCTTTTAGAAGATGAGTGGCAGTCAATCAATAAACCTTTCTACATGTATTGGAATGATTTATATCTCATGGAAAGAAACTTCTCTCCCAATGACATGTTTGAAGCGATAAAGAAAAGTCTGAAATTAAAGAATAGTCCTTATTTTCAAACGGACAAGGAGTTGACTAATGTTGTAGATATTCTTACAACAT
>ONUF01000013.1 GCA_900321005.1 uncultured Bacteroidales bacterium
CCGCATGCGAGGCAAGGATATTTAAATGATAACCCCAAACATCTTTAAATTTCAGATAGTCGTCATTGCCATGCGCATAATGTTTACCGTAGCTTTTACAACCGGTAGCATTCACTATTGCTTGGCGACCATCGGGATAGACACGCACACCGATGACGCCACCTTTGCCGTCATTGACATAAAAGGCTGTTTTGGTAGTCGGATGCACGCCGACCAACCGCAACTGTGCGCCGTTGTGCAATAACTCATGCGGGTAACTCATAACAGTCAGGGATTTGTGCGCCGGCGATGCAGGCGAGGATGAAACATAGTACTGCGATGATGGCGAGTACGATTACATGCTGACAACAGAGCCAGTTGAGCGGGATGTTCTTGCGCATGAGTTCAAGGAATCCCATGAGCGCGAGGGTGCCCACTACGAGAAAGAGGGCAATGAAGACTGAAGATAAAAAAGTATAAATCATAACACCGGATCTTTACGTGTGGCGACGTTGCCACAACTGAAATCCAGTGCAAAGTTCGGATAAAAAAATGGCTCCCGAGGTGTCGGAAGCCACTAATCAAATAGGAATCAAATGAATCAAATAGAAATCAAATGAAAATCAAATAAGAGGGTGTTTTTAATCAAATGAATCAAATAAAAATCAAATGAAAAACATCAGAAATATGCTGCGAAATTGGGGTATTTATAGGTAATACTATCCCCGAAGAAGTCTTCTATTTCGGCAAAAATCTGCTTTTTGTTTTTGCCCTTAAAATCGAGCACCTGTAAGTCCCTATACTTTTTCAAGAAGGACGCAAGTGTCTTTGCGTCGCCCTCCACCGCTTTGCGGTAAATGCCCTCAAATTCCTGCAAGGAATAGAGGTTTAAGTCTTGGAGTTTTGAGACTACCAGAAACGGAAGATTAGACGGTGTCACTTCTTCTGCTTGCACCGGTTCTACATCGTCCGCCATGAAGGAGCGGACGAGATCAGAAACATTCACATTTGCACCGTTGATGGTGATTTCTTTATGATTGTCGTTATACGTACCGATGTGATTGATGTAGTTTTTACTCATTGTAGTGCTTAAAAAAGCGCAGGCAAGTGGGGTTCCAGTACCGTCGGCAAACGGGCAAATAAACCCCACCTACCCACACAAGGTATTTGGGGCATATTGCAATTATTTGCTGAAAGTTTTGCCGACTTACTGGAAAGAATATGCCTAAATGAAAATTATGTCCTCTTGTTTAACGTCCCGAGAAAGACGGCGCAAAATTACTGCTTTTTTGCGATATATGCAAGAGTTCCCGATATTTTTTTATTCAGAAAGGTGAATATGGCGGCTATTATCGTTGTAGGTATCAATGTGGATAGAATTAACGATGAGAGGTTTATTATATTCCTGTTCAGCCCATTGCTCACATTGCTGCATGACGACCTCGAGTGCTTGTTTTTGTCCCTCGGGAGGATAGTCATATTCCCGCAGTAGGTGTTTGACCATCTTGCGCATACCTGCTTGCGCTGACTCACGTTTATTCCAATCGATCGTTCTGTTCTTACGTAGTTTGTCGGTCAGTTCTTTGGTCAGGGCGATAAACTGCTCATCGGAATAGGCTTGCCGCACGGCTTCCTGTTGCGTAAGGGCATCGTAGAATGCTTTCTCCTCTGCGGTCAAGCCTAACTCGTTTCCTTGCTTTTCCGCTGCTTTGATCTGATGAGCAAGGCGGATGAGTTCCGAGATCACTTCCTCATTAGTGAGCATGCCTTTGAGATAGAGGGAAAGGGCTTGTGAGAGGAGCTCTGAGAATCTTGCCGACTGCACTATGTTGGTTTGTTTATAGCCGTTGATGACGCCTTTGAGCAGTCTTTTGAGGATTTCTACGGCAAGGTTTTTCTCTTTCATGTGCCGTATCTCTTCCAGGAAAGTCTCATCAAAGATTGAGAAATCGCTGTTTTTATCATCGAAGAGCACCACTATCCCTTCGGACTGTACGGATTGCGAAAGGAGGTTACGGATACGCTCGTTCACCTCTTTGGCTCTGACGGAGTTTCGGGATGTCTCAAACCGCATGAGCAGCACACGCACCGCATCATAGAAAGCGACTATCTGGAGTTGGTCATCGGAGAGGAGCGAACGGCAGAGTGTAACCGCATTATGGAGCAACGCGGACTCTTTAATAAAAGCGATACGTCGGGGCTCTTTGTCGGGTGCGAGGAGGAAGTTAGCGGCTGATTTGATGATCAGTCCTTTCTCCGCGTCGGTAGCAGAGGGGTATTGCGAGAAATCGAAGCCAAAGAATAAATCCCGGCAAATCTCATCTTTCTCGCGATAGGTAGTAAGGGCTGTTTTGGCGATGTCAGGATCTCCGAACCTCTTTTTGTCTCGGTCGGTATATTCCTTCATTGCTCTTTTGAGGGCTTGCGCTATACCGATATAGTCCACGATGAGGCCACCCTCTTTCTCAGGGAAGACGCGGTTGACGCGTGCGATGGCCTGCATGAGGTTATGTCCCGCCATGGGTTTGTACATATACATGGTGCTGAGGGAGGGTACATCAAATCCCGTGAGCCACATATCCACGACAATCGCTATCTTGAGGGGACTGTTTTCGTCCTTGAAGTCGGTAGCAAGCTGTTTGCGGTAGGCTTCGTTGCCGATGACAGAACGCCATTCTTCGGGGTCTTGGTTATTAGAGGTCATCACCACTTTCACCTTCTCCGTCCAAGTAGGTTGCAACGCAAGGATGCGGCGGTAGATGTCCATCGCTATCTTGCGGTTATAGGCTACAATCATCACCTTTCCCGTCAGTTCGTCCTGCCGGTATTTGGTATAGTGGAGGAGTATATCATCGACGAGGGAGTTAATGGTCTCGGGTGCTCCCAAGACCTCTTCCAAACGGCTGAGTTTATGTTTGGTTTTCTCCAACTGCATATCGGTGATGCCGAGCGAATCGAGGGTATCAAACTCCTTATCCAGTTGCTCCAGGATCTCGGGGTTGAGTTTGAGTTTCATAGCACGGCTCTCATAATAAACAGGGAGCGTAGCATGATCCCGTACCGATTGGGTCATATCGTAAATGTCGATATAGTCGCCGAAGACCTCTTGTGTATCTCGGTCGCGGTCGGAGATAGGCGTGCCGGTAAAACCGATGAAGGACGCATTAGGCAGGGCTTCGCGCATCAGTTTGGCGTAGCCTTTTTTAGTGCGGGCTTTGAGCACATCGTAAGAGACATCGCCGTATTGGGAGCGGTGCGCCTCGTCAGTCATGACGATGATATTGCGTCGGTCAGAGAGGAAACGTGTGTCCTCCTCAAATTTCTGAATAGTCGTAAAGAAGATACCTCCGGCTTTGCGATCCCGGAGAAGGTCACCTAACTCGGCTTTAGAGGTGGCTTGTATGGGTTTCTGACGGAGGAAATCCGCGCAGCGGGAGAACTGACCGTATAGTTGGTCATCGAGGTCATTGCGGTCGGTGACGACGACGATGGTGGATTCTTGAAAATGTCGGGAAAGGAGGTGTGCAAGGAAGACCATGGAGAGCGATTTGCCCGAACCTTGGGTATGCCAGAAAACACCGATCTTACCATCCCCATTGATTGCCCGATATGTACAATCCAACGCATGATTCACGGCGAAATACTGATGATAGCCCGCGAGGATCTTCGCCGGCTGCCCCTCGCGGTGGTCAAAGCAGATGAAGTTACGGAGGATATCCAAGAGGCGATCCTTAGGGAAGATACCATGGAAGAAGGTATCGTAGTTGACATGCTCTTTGTCCTCGTACTTGCCATCAACGCTTTTCCACTCCATGTATCGTTCCTCGTTGGCGGTGATAGTGCCTGCGAGGGTGGTGAACATATCGGAGATCACATTGAACGCGTTGTAGGTAAAGAGATCCGGCGCTTTGAGTTGGTAGTTACGTATCTGGAGGTATGCGTCCGAGACGGAGACGCCTTCCTCAGAGGGCGATTTGAGTTCAATGACCACCAACGGCATGCCGTTGATAAAAACGACCATATCGCAGCGGATAGCATCTAATCCCTCTACACGCCATTGGTTCGCTACATGGAAGGCGTTTTTGTCCTTGTGCTCATAGTCGATGAGTTGGACGATGGCGGTGCGTTCCTCTCCGTCGTGCATGTACGGCACTTCGAGACCGTCTTGGAGTGCACGCATGAAAGCTTCGTTGGACTGAATGAGGGTGCTATCGGTGGCATAAAGGATGCGTTTAGTCGCTTCCTCTATGACTGCATCCGGCAGGTTCGGATTGAGCCGACGGAGAGCAGGCTCGAGCGCATCGACGTAGCAGGGTTGTCGGTAGTCGCGCTCGATGTCGGGACCATAGATATAGTCGTAGTCCAACTCATCGCGAAAGAGGGCAATGAGGGCTTGTTCGTAGCTATCTTCAGTGAATTTCGTTTTGGTCATAGGGCGATCTCTCCTCTCATTAGTTTGGGTAACAACGTATCGCGGAGGGTTGCGAGGCGTTGAGATTCTGTTCCATTCTCCTGAATCTTATCATGCAGTACAGAAATAATCTTATTAAACGATTTTACAATATCGCAGGATGGAATTATTAAAGGCTCCTTTTCTATAAAATCCTTTACCGCAAAATTCTTAATACCAGAAGTTCCGTTTTCGTATCCAAACATGATTTTTTGATCATATTTGTATTTCCATGAATAATACAAATAAGTGTAATAGTCCGCTAATGGCCTAATTGTACGACAAAAATTGGTACAAACGATGTCATAATCGTATTTCTGAAGTAGTTTTTCGGTAATCAGGCATACTCGCCCGGTTGATACGGTTGCTGTACCTCCGGAGATTTCTACAACGATGTCTCTGTTTTTTAATCCTTTATTTTGATAATTCTTTTCGAGAATATACCTTTGAGGAGTTTTTCCTCTTATTCCATTGTTTATATCTTCAAAATCACAGCCTCTAATACATGCCACGCTGTGGTCATAGTTTCCTTCGGGTCTTTCTTTTCCCCAATCTCCACTTATTGTTTTTTCTATAATATCATTATACACACCTTCTTTCCAATCTTCGGGCATTTTTCCACCCCAAGGCTCAAAGTCCACAAACCAAGATTTGAAAAGGGCTTGTGCTTGTGCTTCCAAATTGCGGTTGATGCGATTATTATTCTCAATCTTATCATCCAAAGAAGAAAGGATCGATACGATTTTTCTTTGTTTTTCAATATCGGGTATATGAATCAAAAACTCTTTGACGATATCCGTTTTTAAATTCATAAAGACACTTCCATTTGCTTGATTTCCAAGTATACTTCTTATTTCGATAAACTTATAATATAAAAAATCTTTTAGTATTCCTCTAAAATTATCAATTACAAGCCATCCGTCATGTACGCACGCAGTGATTCTAGATATCTTAGGTAATCCGGGTGTAGCACTATTAGATACAATTAATGTTCCAGGTTCGATGAGTACGCTATGAGAAACCCCTTCTTCAATTATAAATTCTTTTGTTTTGTCTATATACTTCGAGTCGGTTGCTGTCGCATCTGAAATCTTTATCCAAGGCATGCCTTGTGAAGACAAAAATTCTTGTATAGGACGAGGTGAAGCACCTCGTCTAATATCGCAAACCTCTCCTAATTTAACCGTTTTCCACTCCATACTTATCCAATCTTATAACCGATGGACTCTAATTGTTTGCGGATCTCGGCTTCCAACCCATGACCTTTGTCGAAGAGTTCGGAGAGTTCGCCCGTGAGGCGGGTCATTTTCTGCTCAAAGGGTTCGCCATCATCCTCTTGCTCCGCTATACCGACATAGCGTCCGGGAGTGAGGATATAATCCTGTTGGGCTACATCATCCAATGAAGCGACCGCACAGAAGCCTTTCTCATTGTTAAGCGTACCTGCTTCGAACTGACGGAAAGTATCGGCGATACGGAGGATATCCCCCTCAGACAGTTCACGCAGTTTGCGCGTGACCATCGTACCCATATTGCGTGCATCGACAAAGAGCACTTTGTTCTTCTGTTTCTTATTGCGGTTGATGAACCAAAGGCTGACGGGAATACCGGTAGAATAGAAAAGTTGGTTCGGCATAGCGACGATGCCTTCCACCAGATCGGCTTGCACGATCTTGGCACGGATGTCACCCTCACCGCCGGTCTGGCTACTAAGGGCACCATTGGCGAGTACGAGACCAATCTTGCCGTTCGGCGAGAGGTGATGGATCATATGCTGAATCCATGCGAAGTTGGCGTTGCCTGCGGGCGGGATGCCGTATTTCCAACGGACATCTTCGAGCAAAGAGGGTTGCCCCCATTTGTCCGAATTGAAGGGCGGGTTTGCCATGATATAATCCGCTTTGAGCGTAGGATGCTGGTCGTCAAAGAACGTATCCGCATAGCTCTTACCAAGGTCGGCTTCGAGACCACGGATAGCGATATTCATATGCGCCATCTTCCATGTAGAGGGGTTCGCTTCCTGACCATAGATAGAGATATTGCGTATCTCTTTCTGGTGGGAGCGGATGAACTTGGCGGATTGTACGAACATACCTCCCGAACCGCAACAAGGGTCATATATACGTCCGTTGAAGGGTTGCAGCACCTCGACTATCGTGCGGACGATACAGGAAGGCGTATAGAACTCTCCGGCGTTCTTGCCTTCCATCGAGGCGAACTGCTGGAGGCAGTACTCATAGGTACGACCGAGCAGGTCTTTTTCATCAGCCGCTCCGTGCATCTGGATATTCGTGAACAGATCGACGACATCTCCGAGACGGCGCTTGTCCAACTCAGGGCGTGCGAAGTTCTTGGGTAAGATACCTTTGAGGCGCGGGTTCTCCTGTTCGATGAGACGCAGCGCATTATCAATGGTCACACCGATAGTGGGCTGATGCGCGTCCGCAGAGATAACCGACCAACGGGCACCTTTTGGCACAAAGAACACATTCTCGGACAGATACTCATCCTTATCTTCGGGATCGGCATACGGGTCTTTGGTTATTTCCGCATATTTGGTTTCAAAACTATCGGATATATACTTTAGGAAGATGAGTCCGAGGACAACCCCCTCGTATTCCGATGCGTTTAAGTTACCGCGCAGCACGTCGGCTGCTTTCCAGATCTTGTCTTCAAATCCGATGGAGATAGTGTCTTTTGCCATGGCATCAGCGGTTTAGGGTTGGTAAACTATGATGCCATGCATTATTCTTGTGCAGGCAGAGGATGAGTTGGCGGGCATCTGGATCCCCCAACTCCGCTGCGCGGAGGAGCATGATATCCGCTTCGTCACGGGAGACCGTGGTGCAGGACGCAGGGAAAGCGGCAGGGTCCTGCCATTTCAGATAGGCAGCCGCACCCGTGACAAACAGCGCCCGAGGGTCCTCGTCCATGTACGCGCGCTCCGCATAATATAAAAGAGAATCGGGGTCACAGAAAACAGAACTGCTGACCTCGATCGGAGAAGAAGCGGCACGATAACCGCACACAAAAACACCAATAAAGAATAATCCTAAGAATGCAAGCGAGATGTGCTTTGCGACATTTCCCTTACTGGGGGGGGTAAAATTGAACATTTGATTTTGTGTTGTCATAGTGTTAAAACCTTTGCGGGTGCAAAGGTACGGCTTTTTTTTTTTTTTTTTAAGGAAAAAAAGAAAAAAAGTACTCGTAGCTATCGCGACGAGCAGGAAACGAATAAGACGATGTAAACCGGCATACGATGCCGGGCTAATGGACGAAAAGACGCCTAACAGCCATCACCGAAGGTAAACAGCCAATACAATCTCTCATGAGTGCATGCAGTCGTGCGCGCGGGAGTGAGAGAAATGGCGATAAAGGGCATTTATTTGCGTTCTGAGCGCATCAAGGAAATTTACCGAGGGGGTGTCGAAAAACAATAAAAATGCAAAAATATCGCAAAAAATTTGCGTATGTCGCGGAAAAGTTGTACCTTTGCACCCGCAAAGGTGTAGGGATTAAGAAAATAAACCAAGATAAACCCCTCTAGCGGCAATACGCCTACAGCGCTCCGAGGCTCCGCCCCAACAGCCTACTTATAAATAAATTTAACGTAGTCCGTTAGGACGAACCCTCACATCCAAAGGATGTAAATGCCGCCAGAGGCGATAAACAGAAATAAAATTATAATTACCCGGTAAGCGGTATAACAAAGGAAATTAATTAAAATAAACACTAAATACAATGGAAGAAAACAACGATTTGATTAAGAATGATCACATTATTCCGGTGAAGATTGAGGAGGAAATGAAGACCTCTTATATCGACTACTCGATGTCTGTGATCGTAAGCCGTGCGCTGCCGGATGTACGCGACGGCTTCAAACCTGTGCACCGCCGCGTGCTGTTCGGTATGAACGAGTTGGGTAACACCTCCGACAAACCGACCAAGAAATCCGCACGTATCGTCGGTGAGGTTATGGGTAAGTATCACCCGCACGGTGACAGTTCTATCTACGGTACGCTCGTGCGTATGGCGCAACCCTGGGCGATGCGTTACTGCCTCGTGGACGGTCAAGGTAACTTCGGTTCTGTCGATGGTGACGGCGCTGCCGCTATGCGTTATACCGAGGCGCGTCTGTCGAAGCTCGCCGAGGAGATGCTGCGTGACATCGAGAAAGACACCGTCGATATGGTGCCTAACTTCGACGACTCGCTGCTCGAGCCGGCTGTGCTGCCTTGCCGCTTCCCGAACCTGCTGGTGAACGGCGCAAGCGGTATCGCCGTAGGTATGGCGACCAACATGCCGACGCATAACCTGAGCGAGGTCATCGACGGCTGCTGCGCGTATATCAATAATATCAAGGCGCGTATGCACGACGCGAGTGTAGAGGACATCACGGTCGAGGATCTGATGGAGTTCGTCAAGGCTCCGGACTTCCCGACGGGCGGTACCATCTACGGCTATCAGGGTGTCAAGGACGCTTTCGAGACCGGCCGCGGACGTATCGTCATCCGCTCGAATGCCGAGATAGAGACCGACGACAACGGTCGCGAGCGCATCATCATCACCGAGTTGCCGTACGGCGTGGTGAAATCGGACCTCGTGAAGAACATCGCCGAACTCGTCAACGACAAGAAGATCGAAGGTATCTCTGATATCAATGACCACTCCAAACGCGATATTCGTATCGTCGTAGAGGTAAAGCGCGACGCGAACGCACAGGTAGTGCTCAACAAACTGTATAAGTTCACCGCCCTGCAGTCGAGTTTTGCAGTCAACAACATCGCCCTCGTCAAGGGTCGTCCGATGCTCCTCAACCTCAAGCAGCTGCTCGGCAACTTCATCGAGCACCGCATGGACGTCGTCACCCGCCGTACCCGCTACGAGCTCAAGAAAGCCGAGGAGAAAGCCCATATCTTGGAGGGCTTGATCATCGCCGTAGATAATATCGACGAGGTGGTACGTATCATCCGCGCCAGCCGCACGCCGGCCGACGCTCAGGCGAACCTCGAGGCACGTTTCAACCTCGACAACCTCCAATCAAAGGCTATCGTGGACATGCGTCTGTCGGCGCTCACCGGCCTGCGTATTGACGAGTTGAAGCACGACTACGAGGAGATAGAGAAACTCATCGCACACCTCAACGAACTGCTCGCCAGCGAGGAGATGCGCTATGACCTGATCAACACCGAACTGCTGGAGATCAAAGAGAAATACGGCGACGAGCGCAAGACGCAGATCGTCAAGATGGCTACCGAGTTCAACCCCGAAGATATGTACGCCGACGACGATATGGTCATCACCATCTCGCATCTGGGCTATATCAAGCGTACGCCGCTCGCCGACTTCCGTCAGCAAACCCGCGGCGGTATCGGCTCGAAAGCGTCCAGTGCCCGCGACCAGGACTTCATCGAGAAGGTTTATCAGGCTTCGATGCACTCGACCATGATGTTCTTCACCGAAATGGGCCGTCTCTACTGGCAGAAAGTATATGAACTGCCGGAGGGCAACAAGCAGTCAAAAGGCCGCGCTATCCAGAACATGATCAACCTCCAGAAGGGCGACAAAGTACGCACCTGTATCAACGTCAAAGGACTCAACGATCCGGAGTACGTACAAAACCATTTCCTCATCTTCATCACCAAGAACGGCCTGATGAAGAAGACCACGCTCGAGGCCTACAGCCGTCCGCGTGCGAACGGTATCATCGCCCTCGGCCTGCGCGACGGAGACGAGTTAATAGGCGTCACCCTGACCGACGGACAGAGCGAGATGCTCGTCGCTTCGTACAACGGTAAAGTATGCCGCTTCAACGAGGCAGGCGTTCGCCCGATGGGCCGTGGAGCAAGCGGTGTGAAAGCAATAACTTTGGAAAATGACGGCCTGGATCGCGTGATTGGCACGGTTTGTGTAGAGAAGGGTACTGAGAAGACTATTCTCGTGATCTCTGAAAACGGATTCGGTAAGCGTACGCCGGTCGATGACGAGGAAGGAAACCCGATCTATCGCGTCACCAACCGCGGCGGCAAGGGCGTCAAGACCATCGAGATTACCGACAAGACCGGTCACCTGGTAGGTATCGAAGCAGTCACCGACGAAGACGACCTGATGCTCATGACGAAGTCCGGAACGGCTATCCGTATGGATATCTCGACCATCCGTCAGACCGGCCGCGCCGCACAAGGCGTCAAGCTCATCGAACTCCAGAAACGTAACGACACCCTCGTCAGCGGATGCATCGTTCCGAAAGACGATGAAGAGGTTACGGGTGAGGGGTTACCGGTTACGGACGAGCCGCTTAATGGTGAGAATGGTGAGAATGGTGAAAATAATAACGAAACAAACGAATAAATTATGAAGAAAAGTTTGATTTTGGCAGCAATTGTGCTCATGAGTGCAGGCTGCTTCGCACAGAAAAACCCGTTGGTAAAGAAGGCGAAAAGCCTGATGAACTCCGAGACGCCGGACTTCCGCGCCGCTCGTGACTTCGTGGAAGAGGCCCTGGTGGCTGAACCGACGGCTGAAAACTATTACTGGGCAGGTATGATCGGTTACAAAGAGGTACAGCGCGAGAACTACAACCAGATGTTGGGACAAGGCGCTGACGTAGCTGCTGCCGGTCTGGCTTGTGAGGAGAGTTACAAGTACTGGCTCAAAGCCGACGAACTGGCGCAGGTGCTCGTGCTCGACAAGAAAGGCAACCAAGTGCCGACCGACCCGAAGATGCGCGGTAAACTCGCCAAGATGATGCTGGAGTATTACCAGAACCAAGAACTGGTGAAGTACGGTATCCACCTCAACGAGTCACGCGACTACGCAGGCGCTTATGCTGCTTTCAAGATGCACATCTCTATTCCTGACCTGGACATGATGCAGGATCTGAAACTGCAGAAAGAGATGCCGCGTGACACCACTTATACGCAGTATAAGTACTACACCGCTATCTTCGCCGTGCAGGCTGAGATGCATGATGAGGCTATCGCAGTGCTCAAACAACTCAAGGACGGTGACTACGAGGCAATCGCTGTTAACCAGTTCCTCTATCAGGAGTACTTGGCGCTCAAGGATACCGCTAACTTCGTAGAAACGCTGCAAAACGCTGTTGCACGCTTCCCGCAAGAGCCGTGGTTCCTGCAGAACCTCATCAACTTCTATATCTTCTCCGGTCAGGAGCAGACGGCGATCGACTACCTCGCTCAGGCTATCGAGCGTGAGCCGAACGTAGCGCAGTACCACCTGATCAAGGGTAACCTCGAGGAGAACCAAGGAAACTACGAGGTTGCGCTGGTTGAGTTCGACAAGGCACTGGCGCTCGACCCGACGATGGCTGACGCGATGGCCGGCAAAGGACGTGTATATTACAACCAGGCTGTCAAACTGAACGAGGCTGCTGCCCTCATCTCCGACAACAAGGCCTACAAGAAAGCCCTGGACGAGATGAACGAGGTGTTTAAGAAATCGCTGCCGTTCTTTGAGAAAGCACATGAGATGGCTCCGGATGATCGCAGTTACCTGCAGACCCTCAAAGCACTCTACTATCGTTTCGGTATGGACGATAAGTATCGTGAGGCTAGCGAGAAGTTAAGTAACCTCTAATGGGACGTATTCTCGCAATAGACTACGGTCGTAAACGCACAGGATTAGCCGTTACGGATGTTCTCCGCATAACGGCTAATCCGCTGCTTACGATTGAGACGAATAATTTAATGAATTGGCTAACCGACTACTTCGCGCGCGAGCAAGTCGATGAAGTAGTCATCGGACATCCGACGCAGATGAACGGACAGGAGTCGGAGTCCATGAATTATATCCGTCCGTTCTTAGGAGTCTTTAAGAAGACCTTTCCCGACAAACCGATAACTATGTATGACGAGCGCTTCACGTCGGTTCTGGCGCACCGGGCGATGATTGATGGGGGAATGAAGAAAAAAGACCGACAGAACAAAGCCGTGGTCGATAAAATCGCCGCGTGCATCATCCTCGAGGGCTACCTCGAGAAGTTGAGAGTTGAAAGTTGAGAGTTGAGAGAAGTTGGAAAGTTGAAAGTTGAAAGTTTAATAAGTTATGATACTACCAATATATTTGTACGGTCAGCCGGTACTTCGCAAACAGGCTGAGGAAATAGAGCAGACGCCCGAACTGAAGCAGTTCATCGCGGACATGTACGAGACGCTCACCCAAGCGGAGGGTTGCGGTCTCGCAGCGCCGCAGGTGGGCAAACCCTGGCGTCTGTTCGTCGTAGATGGCGATGAACTGGCGGAAGACTATCCGGAGTGCAAAGGCTTCAAGCGCGCGTTCATCAATCCTGAACTGATAGAAGAGAGCGAAGAGACCTGCACATACAGCGAAGGATGCCTTTCGCTGCCCGGCATCAGTGAGAATGTGATTCGTCCTGTCTCTGTGCGTCTGCGGTACCTGGACGAGGATTTTAACGAGCACGAAGAGACCTTTACAGGCTTCCAGGCGCGTATCGTGCAGCACGAGTACGACCACCTCGAGGGACATGTGTTCACCGATCGTATCTCGCCCATCCGCAAGACCTTCACCCGCAACAAACTGCTGGCGATCGCCAAAGGCAAAACGGTCGCTCGTTATAAGTATAAGAGAAATTAATCTGATTGCTGATTACTGATTACTTTTTATGGATTGGTTGAATGTTATCATTATGGGTGTGGGCTTGGCCATGGACTGCTGCGCCGTGTCCGCTGTGCAGGGACTGAATGAACACCGGTGGCACCCGCGGGCACTGCTGATGGCGCTCATCTTCGGCTGTTTCCATATGGGCATGCCGATCATCGGTTATTATGCCGGTTCGCTCTTCGTGGACTTCATGCGGGTCTATGCCCCGTGGATTGCCTTGGTATTGCTGGGCTTCGTAGGCGGAAAGATGATATGGGAGTCCTATCATGAAGACAAAGAAATAGAGAAAACGGCGAACTGGCATGTGTCAAACCTGCTGCTGTTGGCAGTCGCCACCAGTATAGACGTCTTGGCTACCGGACTGCTGTTCGTGCCGTACCCCGACTGGCTCTTCCCGTCGGTGGTTACCATCGGCGCCATCACCGCGCTGTTCTCCTTGGGCGGCTACCTGGCAGGCGTGTTTGTGGGAAGACTGAAGATCAATATGGAACTGATCGGCGGTCTCGTCCTCATCGCCTTAGGCATCAAGATTTGGGCAGAAGGATTCTTCGGGTTGTAATGTGTAAGGTGTAAGAATGTTTTTAATACAGAACACATTAGTCAGTCTGGACGTGCTCGAGAAAGAGTTCTGCTGCGACCTCGACACCTGCCGCGGATGTTGCTGTATAGAAGGCGACGCAGGTGCTCCGCTGACGGCCGAAGAGGAAGAGAAGATACAAAGTATCTTACCGGTCCTGCTGCCCGAGATGACCAAAGAGGCAAAAGCCGTAGTCGAGGCGCAGGGCATCGCCTATAACGATCCGTCGAACGAACGCGTGACCTCTATCGTCAACAACAAAGACTGCGTCTTTGCCCGTACGGACCATAACGGCTGGTGTTACTGCCTGATAGAGAAAGCGTACAACGCCGGAAAGATAGATTTTAAGAAACCCGTCTCGTGTCACTTGTATCCGATACGACTGACCCAAGTAGGGGAATATACAGGACTTGAATACCACCGCTGGGATATTTGTCATTGTGCGCGGCTCAAGGGCAAGAAAATGCACCTGCCGCTGTATCAATTCCTCAAAGAACCCCTCATACGCCGCTTCGGACAAGCCTGGTACGATGAATTGGAACTAACCGCCACAGAGTGGAAAAAACAATGCGCGCAGAGATAATTACCATAGGAGACGAGTTACTCATCGGTCAAGTGGTGGACACCAACTCCGCCTGGATGGCCGAACAACTCAATGAGATAGGCATCGAGTTATACCAAATAACGTCGGTGCATGACCAGCGCGAGCATATCGTCGCGGCGCTCGACGAGGCCTTCAGCAGGGCCGATATCGTGCTGACGACCGGTGGGCTTGGTCCTACGAACGATGATATCACGAAGCATGTGCTGTGCGAGTATTTCGATACACACCTTATAGAAGATCAGCGCGTGCGCGCGCATATTATGGACCTGTACCGCGAGCGACCGGATGTGCTCAACAAACTGACCGCTACGCAATGGTTAGTGCCCGAGAGCGCAGAGATCCTCGAGAATCGGGTAGGGTCCGCGCCCCTGATGGTCTTCCACCACGGCCCGCAAATCCTGGCGTCCATGCCCGGCGTGCCGTACGAGATGAAGATCGCCATGACCGAACAGATCCTGCCGTATCTAAGCCGTCAGTTATCAGCGGTCAGCCATCATATCTTGCACCGCACCTTGCAGGTGACCGGCATTCCGGAGTCGAGTTTGGCGATTCTTCTGGAGGAATATGAGGCTTCCATGCCATCCGGCCTGCACTTGGCGTACCTGCCGAAAGACGGTATTATCCGCTTGCGTCTCTCGTCCTACGGCGACTTGACCGAAGAAGAGATGGCGCTTTGGTTTGAGAAACTCCAATCGCAAGTACGCGATTATATGATAGCCGACACCGACGATCCCTTGGAGGTCATCTTAGGCAATTTGTTGAAAGCCAAGGGTCAGACGATCGCCACCGCAGAGAGTTGTACGGGAGGCAAACTCGCTTCCTTGCTCAACAAACATGCTGGCAGTTCGGCCTTCTATTGGGGCTCGATCATCAGCTACGACAACAGCGTCAAAGAGCATCTTTTGGGTGTGCCGGCAGAACTGATAAACACGCACGGCGTGGTGAGCGAAGAAGTAGTGCGCGTAATGGCAGAGTCCGTTCGCAAACAACTCAATACTGATTACAGTATTGCCACTTCCGGCATCGCAGGTCCTTCAGGAGGTACTGTAAACAAGCCTGTTGGCACCGTTTGGATAGCCTGGGCGACCCCTCACGGAACGACCGCCGAGTGCTTCCATCTCGGCAAATTACGCGAGCAGATAACCGATAGAGCATGTGTGAAGGCGCTCGTGGGAATGATACAGAAGTTGAAAGTTGAAAGAATGAAAGTTGAAAGTTGAAAGAATGAATGAGTGAATTAGCGCAGTTTATATTTGAACCGTCGATCACGCAGTCGCTGTTGTGGCTGACGATCGTGATGACCATCGGTCTATGGTTGGGAGAGAAGGCAAAGATCGGCCATTTTTCCCTGGGTGTCACGTGGGTGCTCTTTATCGGCATTGCCCTGGCATCCTTAGGCGTCAAGATCGACCATGCGGTTGGGCAGTTCGCCAAAGACTTCGGTCTCATACTCTTCGTCTATTCCATTGGTTTGCAGGTCGGACCGTCTTTCTCTCCCTTTAAAAAGGGAGGATTGCAGCTCAACATGCTGGCAGCCGCTATCGTGCTGCTCGGCTGCGTATGCACGATCGCTTTACATTATATCACGGGCATCGACATGTCCACCTTGGCGGGTGTCATGTCCGGTGCTACGACTTCTACGCCTTCGCTGGCCGCTGCCCAACAGGCCTATTTTGACCTGACCGGCACGTCTAACCCCGATATCGCGACAGGCTATGCGGTCGCTTATCCCCTCAGTATAGTAGGAGTAATCCTGGCCTTCGAGCTCATACGTAAGTCCTTTAAAGTCAGTCTTCCCGAAGAAGAGAAACGGCTGAAAGAGGCGGCCCGCGAGACCACCGAAGAACCTATTTGCGTGGATTTGACGCTTAATAATCCGCAAATAGACACCCTTACGCTCGCCGAACTGCAGCGTCTATGCCCGATAAAAGAGATGATCGTCAGTCGTGTCATTCGAGTCGATGGTTCGGACGAATTGGTGAATGAACAGACGACCTTCCGGAACGGCGATACACTGCGTGTATTAACCGACCAACAGCATGTCGATATGCTGCGTCTGTTGGGTCAGATGAAGAACTACGACCTGCATGTGCAGAGTGAAAAATCCGACCATCTTATCTCCCGCCGTATCGCTGTCACGCGACCGGAATGCAACGGCAAGCGTATTCGTTCGTTTAACCTGCGCCAGCAGTACCACGCTACTATCACGCGTGTCAGTCGTGCCGGTATTGACCTGCTCGCTACACCCGATATGATTCTTCAGCTTGGCGACCGCCTGATGGTAGTCGGCGACAAAGACGATGTAGGTAGGGTAGCAGAGACCTTCGGTAATGAGCTCAAGCGCCTCGATGTGCCGCATCTCTTGCCGGTATTTTTCGGCATGGTACTCGGTATATGCGTAGGCCTGCTGCCTATTCCGCTGCCCGGTTTGGGGACGACCTTTAAGTTAGGTCTCGTAGGCGGTTCACTCATCGTAGCCATCCTCATCGGCCATTACGGACCGTATTATAACATGGTCACTTTCTCCACCACATCAGCGAACATGATGTTGCGGCAAGTGGGCCTGACGCTTTTCTTGGCGGCCTTGGGTCTCTCTGTAGGAGAGAACTTCGTGCCAACACTGGTCAACGGTGGTTATCTGTGGATTGGTTACGGTTTTATCATCACCATTGTGCCGCTGTTTGTGGTGGGCGGTATCGCGTATAAATGGCTGCATGTCAATTTCTTCAATGTGGTGGGCCTGCTGATCGGTTCGATGACTTCGGCGATGTCCTTGCCGTACGCGCAGTCGCTCTCGTCGGAGAACAACCAAGCTGCGGTTTGTTACGCCACCGTCTATCCGTTTACCACTTTCCTGCGCGTGATGGCTGCCCAACTCTTAGTGCTGATCTTCTGCTCGTTTACCACGCCGGACAGCATCGCGCCGCAAGCTCTGCCGGCCACTGTTAACACGGCGCTCGGCGAAGAATACGGACCGACGCTGACGATGGATGACAACACGCTGTACTTTGTGGGCCTGAACCGCGGAGAGACGAATGTGACGGAAGATATCTTTGTGGCCCGTCGTGATCGCAAGACCGGCGAGTGGAGTGCCGCGCAGACAGTGCCCGGTTTATGCAGTCCGTATCGTAACGAAGCACCGACATCCGTCTCCGGAGACGGCCGCACGATGTTGGTCTTCGTCGAAGGCCGCATGTGCTTCTCTGTACGCGGGCCGCAAGGATGGTCGGAGCCCCGTCCCCTTCCGCGACACCTGCAGTTAGGTAACTGGCAAGCCGACGCGATGATAACCGCCGACGGCAGCGCCTTGCTTTTTGCCGCCAATTATCCCGTTGAAAACGAAGAAAAAGCGAGCCTTAATATCTTTGTAAGTGAACGCACCGAAAGCGGGTGGGGCACACCGTACTCTATCGGACCGCTCATCAATACTGCAGGCATGGAGCGCTCGCCTTTCCTGCATCCCGACATGAAGACCCTTTATTTCTCTTCGGATCGCGAAGGCACGCTCGGCGAACTTGATGTATGGGTGTCAAGGCGCTTGGCCGACACGTGCTGGAACTGCTGGTCCGAACCCGAAAACCTCGGACCGACCATCAACACCGCCGGTCGGGACTGCTGGTATAAGATCTCGGCGGACGGTAAGACGGCTTACTATGCCCAGAAAAGCGGCCGCAGGCATGATATCTATACCGTCACGCTGCCGGAAGACAAGCGCCCGGAGCCTATTACGGTGCTTAGCCGGAACGAAGCGGTAGCTATCAACAA
The DNA here is from genome assembly GCA_900321005.1 of uncultured Bacteroidales bacterium. Classification (GTDB taxonomy): domain Bacteria; phylum Bacteroidota; class Bacteroidia; order Bacteroidales; family Paludibacteraceae; genus Colicola. The sequence goes on from ONUF01000013.1 coordinate 18,019, forward strand.
CCTGCTCTTTGAGACCGCCAGTGACCAAATCCTGCCCGTCTCGCTGCCGGAACTGAAACGTATCGCCCTTTTCGTGCAAACATACGGCTACGCCGTACGACTCGCCGGACACACGGATAATATCGGTCAACCCGAAGCCAACAAAGATCTCTCGCAGCGCCGCGCGGAGTCCGTAAAACGCCAATTGGTAGAATACGGTTGCGACGAAGCGAAAATCAAAGCCTTCGGTTACGGAGATACCAAACCTGTGGCCTCCAATGACACCGAAGAAGGACGTCAACAAAACAGACGCGTAGAGATAACAATACAATAATCACTATTTATGAAAAAATTCTTCTTTTTAGCAGCCCTGCTGCCCCTATTGAGCTTTGCTCAAGAACGTATCATGGTCATCGCCGACCCGCACGTATTGCCGCAGTCGATCATTGACCAGGAAGCCAATTTTGACGAGTACATGCAGACCCAGCGTAAGATGTTGGACCTCAGTGAACCGATTTGGCATGCCCTGTTGGACACCGCGTTGAAGCACAAACCGGACCTGGTACTCATCCCCGGTGACCTCACCCGTGATGGTGAGACTGCAGCGCACGATACGGTTTCGAACGGCATTGCACGCTTGCAAGCAGCCGGTATTCGCACGCTGGTTATTCCGGGAAACCATGACCTGCCTGGCAATAACTGGGAGGCGCTGTATCCGGGTACTTTTGAGAACGCCGAGACGGATGCTGACTCGCATTCCTTTGCCGTAGAACCCATCAAGGGACTGACGGTAATCGGTATCGACGGGTCGGACGGCAAGGCCTCTATCGGTAAGTTGTCGTCGGCTACCCAGGCTTGGATCATGGCGCAAGCAGACGCAGCTGTTGCCAAAGGCAACATGATCATTGCGATGACGCACTGGCAGATCCTGGAGCATTTCGATGGACAAGCCACCCTCGAGAGTTCGTGCCGTTTCAACAATGCGGATGAACTGCGTGACCAACTCATGCATCACGGCGTACACCTCGTGCTCACCGGCCATTTCCACGTCAACGGTATCACGACCTTCCGCGACACCACCGGCCTGACGAACGACAGCCTCGTAGAGATCACCACCGGTTCGCCAATCACTTATCCGTGCCCTTACCGCTGGCTTACGATCTCTTCCGACCGCAAACGTGTAGCCGTAGAGACCGAGTATATCCAATCCTTAAAGGACATCGCAGACCTCAACGCTTACAGCCGCGACTGGATGTATGAGCACACCCAGAATATGGTTCCCGGTCTCGCTACCCGAGCATGGTCAAAAGTGTTTGCCAAATGGGACGAGAAAATCGTACCGATGCTGGAGCAGGTGCACCTGGAAGCGTATGCAGATATGTTGAAAGGCTTTTTACCGCAAGACGAGGAAACACAGATAGCGCTCGCACAAACCTACCTGGCGAAGCCCGCTTCCAACCTCTATCTCTTCCATTCGGAGGCGAACGAAAACGAACATCCACAAGAAGGAAAAGCGTTCGCTGACGCGGTCTATGCGGGTATAGAAGGTATGATGGATGATATATTCGGTACAGATTGGATGGGAAAAGCGCTTAAGGGGATTTTCCTGCCTTTTGCGCTCGCAGCTGTAGAAGAACCTGTTCAGTCAATGGTAGAAGATAAGACCTTACGGAACACGCCTCACGCCGATGTTACCGATGACTTGCATCCTATATTATATATCAATGATGCCGAGCGTACAGGCTTCGAGTCGTTGAAAGACGAAGCATCGCGCGCTATCAAATTTATCCTTAATGGACAGCTATTCATCCGGAAGGGTGACCGTCTTTACACGCCGCAAGGACAACAAATAGCGCAATAAATTGACAAAAAAAGTGGAAAAGTGGCATACACTATTGTGTATGTCATTTTTTTTGTGTAACTTTGCCCGCAAATTTGCATATCATATAAAATATCTATACAATGAATCTTTCTGAATTAACTGACAAGATCTACGCGGAGGGCGTAGAAAAAGGCAATGTAGAGGCTAAGCAAATCGTTGAGAATGCGAACAAAAAAGCCGAAGAGATCATTGCTCAAGCAGAGAAAAAAGCTGCGTCTATCATAGCCGACGCAGAGAGTAAGTCTGCGGACCTGGACAAGAAGACGCGCGCGGAGTTGAAGCTCTACGCCGAGCAGAGTGTCAACGCCGTGAAGACCGAGATCGTGAACCTGCTGTCCGACAAAATTGCTGCCGACAGCGTAAAAGCCGCTACGGCAGACGCGAAGTTCATGCAGGGGCTGATCGCCAAGTTGGCGGAGCAGATGGCCAAGAACGGCGAGGTGCTCATCGAGGCCAAGGATGCGGACGCACTGAAGAAATACTTCTCCGCGAATGCCAAAGGACTGCTCGAGAAAGGCGTGAAGATTGCCGAGGTGAAGGGTATCAAGACCGACTTTACCATCCAGCCGGCCAAGGGCGGCTACAAACTCGCCTTCGGAGACGCCGAGTTCATCGCGTATTTCAAGGAAATGCTTCGTCCCCAACTCGTAGAAGAACTGTTCTGATATGACGTACGAGTATTTACTGGCCGGACTTCCTGAGTTAAAGGCAGGCTCAGACGCTCCTATCTCGTTGGACAAACTCAATGAGTTGCTCGACGAGTGTCTTGAGGCGTCGGATAAGGCGCTGCTGGACTTGCTGCGTGCTCCTATGGACGAAGCGACGCTGGCGGAAGGGCTGAAGGCAAGCAACAAGTTCGTGCGGGAGTGGTTTGCGTTCAACCGGGACATGAATAATGTGCTGGTAGCGCAGATATGCCGCAAGCACGGCTTTGATGTCAAGACTCAGATCGTCGGCGAGGGTGAAGTAGCGGAGCAACTGCGCACGCACACAAGCCAAAAAGACTTCGGCCTGAGTGAGGTGATGGACGAGTACCAGGAAATCCTTGCGCTCGCGCAGATAGAGAACCTCATGGATCGTGAGAAAGCGATCGACGCCATCCGCTTCGAGTGGCTGCAATCCCGCACGGAGTTCGATTTCTTCTCGTCGGAGATGGTGTTTGCTTACTACCTGGAGGCTATCATGCTGCATAGATGGAGTATCCTGACCATCGAAGAAGGCGAGAAAGTCTTCCGCGAGTTAGTGAAAGACATGAAGAAAGGTGTGAATTTAAATAATACAACTATATGACAACAGGAAAAGTTAAAGGTATCATTTCCAACCTGGTGACCGTCGCTGTGGACGGACCGGTTGCGCAAAATGAGATTTGTTACATCTACATCGGTGAGACCAAACTGATGGCGGAGGTCATCAAGGTCATCGGTGCGAATGTGTACGCGCAGGTGTTCGAGTCCACCCGTGGCCTGAAAGTGGGCAATAAAGTGGAGTTCACCGGACACATGCTCGAAGTGACGCTCGGTCCCGGTCTTCTCAGCCGTAACTACGACGGATTGCAGAACGACCTCGACAAACTGACGGGCGTATTCCTCAAGCGCGGTGAGTATAACTTCCCGCTGGATACCGAGAAGAAATGGGCGTTCAAACCGATCGCGAAAGTGGGCGACAAGGTAGAAGCCGCTTCTTGGCTCGGCGAAGTGGATGAGAACCACCAGCCGCATAAGATCATGGTTCCCTTCGTCTTTGAGGGCACCTACACCGTGAAATCGATTGCCAAGGCCGGTGAGTACACCATCAACGAAGTGATGGCAGTACTGACCGATGCGGAGGGCAAGGATCACGAGGTGACGATGGTTCAGAAATGGCCGGTGAAGAAAGCCATCCTCGCTTATCGCGAGAAACCGCGTCCCTTCAAACTGCTGGAAACCGGCGTGCGTACCATCGACACCGCCAACCCGCTTTGCGAAGGCGGTACAGGCTTCATCCCGGGTCCGTTCGGAACGGGTAAGACCGTGCTCCAGCACGCTATCTCCAAGCAAGCGGAGGCCGATATCGTGATCATCGCTGCCTGCGGTGAGCGTGCGAACGAGGTCGTAGAGACCTTCACGGAGTTCCCGGAACTTGATGACCCGCACACGGGCCGTAAGCTCATGGAGCGTACCATCATCATCGCCAACACTTCGAACATGCCGGTCGCTTCCCGTGAGGCGTCTGTATATACCTCGATGACGATCGCGGAGTACTATCGCTCGATGGGTCTACGCGTCCTCCTCATGGCGGATTCCACCTCCCGATGGGCACAGGCGCTTCGTGAGATGTCCAACCGTTTGGAGGAGCTTCCGGGACAGGACGCTTTCCCGATGGACCTCTCGGCGATCATCGGCGCTTTCTATGCCCGCGCAGGATATGTGTACCTTAATAATGGCGCAACAGGTTCGGTAACCTTCCTGGGTACGGTTTCGCCGGCCGGAGGTAACCTCAAAGAGCCTGTGACGGAGGGTACGAAGAAAGTGGCACGCTGCTTCTATGCTTTGGAGCAGGCTCGTGCCGACCGTAAACGCTACCCGGCGGTGAACCCGATTGACAGTTATTCGAAATATGTGGAATATCCGGAATTCGAGGAATATATTTCGCAATTGATCGACAAAGACTGGCTGCCGATGGTTAATGACATGAAGACCTATATGCAGCGCGGAAAGGAGATCCAGGAGCAGATTAACATCCTCGGTGATGACGGTGTTCCGGTGGACTACCATGAGGCTTTCTGGAAGTCCGAAGTGATTGACTTTGTCATCTTGCAGCAAGATGCGTTCGATAAGATTGATGCCGTATGTCCGCTCGAGCGTCAGCAGTACATGCTCCGCCTCGTGATAGATATCTGCAAGCACGACTACGACTTCGATAATTTCCTCGATGTAGTGGACTATTTCAAGCGTATCATCAACCTCTGCAAGCAAATGAACTACTGCGAGTTCAAGTCCAAAGATTTTGAGGACTACCGCAAGAAACTCGATGAACTGTTAGCTGAAAAACAAATTAAAGATTAAGGATTATGGCAAAGGCTTTTCAAAAAATATATACGCAGATTTCTGCGATAACCAAGGCGACGCTGTCGCTTAAGGCCGAAGGAGTAGGTAATGACGAATTGGCATTGGTGAATGGCAAGTTGGCGCAGGTAGTGAAAATCCTCGGCGACGAGGTGACGCTGCAGGTGTTCCAGGGTACCGAAGGTACGCCTACGAATGCCGAAGTAGTGTTCCTGGGCAAGGCGCCGAGTCTTAAAGTAAGTGACCAATTGGCAGGTCGTTTCTTCAACGCCTACGGCGATCCGATTGACGGCGGACCTGCTATCGAAGGTAAGGATGTCGAGATCGGCGGTCCTTCGGTGAACCCCGTACGCCGTAAACAGCCGTCGGAGCTCATCGCGACCGGTATCGCAGGTATCGACTTGAACAACACATTGGTATCCGGTCAGAAGATTCCGTTCTTCGCCGATCCGGATCAGCCGTACAACCAAGTGATGGCTAATGTGGCGCTGCGTGCGCAGGCCGACAAGATCATCCTCGGCGGTATGGGGTTGACCAATGACGACTACCTCTATTTCAAGAATGTGTTCACCAATGCGGGCGTGCTCGACCACATCATCTCGTTCGTTAATACGACCGAGAACCCGCCGGTAGAGCGACTTCTGATCCCGGATATGGCCCTGACCGCTGCAGAGTATTTCGCGGTAGAGAAACACGAGAAAGTGCTCGTGCTCCTCACTGATATGACGCTCTACGCCGACGCACTGGCGATTGTATCCAACCGTATGGACCAGATTCCTTCGAAAGACTCTATGCCGGGTTCGCTCTATTCCGATCTCGCCAAGATCTACGAGAAGGCCGTTCAGTTCCCGGAGGAAGCAGGAGGCGGTTCGATCACCATCATCGCTGTGACGACCCTCTCGGGCGGCGACATCACGCACGCTATTCCGGATAACACGGGTTATATCACGGAGGGTCAGCTCTACCTCCGCCGTGACTCCGATATCGGTAAAGTCATCGTCGATCCGTTCCGCTCGCTGAGCCGTCTGAAACAATTGGTTGCAGGCAAGAAGACCCGCGAAGACCATCCGCAGGTAATGAACGCAGCCGTTCGTCTGTATGCCGACGCAGCGAATGCCAAGACCAAGAAGGAGAATGGTTTCGACCTTACCGACTACGATGAGCGTTGCTTGAGCTTCGCCCGTGACTATAGCCGCGAGATTCTGGCGATCGATGTGAACATCAATACCGTTCAGATGCTCGATATCGCTTGGCAGCTCTTCGGCAAGTACTTCAAACCCGAAGAGGTTAATATCAAACAAGCATTGGTAGATACATATTGGCCAAAAGCATAAGTTATGGCAATAACATATCAATTTAATAAAACATCGTTGCAGAGCCTGGAGAAGGACCTCAAGATGCGGCAGCGAACTTTGCCTACTTTGCAAAGCAAAGAGACGGCTTTGCGTCTCGAAGTGAAGAAGGCAAAGAAAGAACTCGAGGACTTGGATAAAGAAGTCGAGCGCCGCATCAAGGACTATGACCAAATGATAGCGCTTTGGGGCGAGTTTGACACTTCACTCATTCATGTGGACGATGTGCGCATGTCTATCAAGAAGATAGCCGGTGTACGTGTACCCGTGCTGGATGAAGTCGTCTATTCGACCAAGGAGTTCTCGCTCTTCTCAAGTCCGAAATGGTTCGCCGATGGCTTTGATCAACTCAAAACGATTGCGGATGTAGGTATCCGTCAGGAGTTTGTGCGGCGCAAAGTGGATTTGCTCGAGTATGCGCGGAAGAAAACCACGCAGAAAGTGAACCTCTTTGAGAAAGTACAGATCCCGGGCTACCAGGACGCGATCCGTAAGATCAAGCGCTTCATGGAGGATGAGGAAAACCTCAATAAGTCCAGCCAGAAGATCGTAAAAGCAAAGAAAGGAGGACAGAGCGATGATCAGTAAGATGAAGAAATATACCTTTTTGGTATTCCATCGTGACTACGATACTTTCTTGACGCAGTTACGCGATCTGGGCGTCGTGCATATCACCGAGAAAGCCGCCGGGCTCATCGAAGATAACGAGGAACTGCAGGCAGCTCTTCAACATGAGGATGAACTGCGTCATTTGCTCGCGCAAGGTGCGCCGGATCAACTCGTTCAAGAGCGCACGGCCGTTGAGGAACGCATCGCGGCTGCTCAGGAAGCCGCCAAACAGGCTGCTGTATGGGGAGATTTCGACGCAGAACGCATCCAATCCCTCAAAGAAGCCGGTTATACGCTCCGATTCTTTGCATGTTCGAGTAAGGCTTTCGAAGAAGGATGGGGTATTAAGGTGAATGAAATAGGCGGTAAAGCGTATTTTGTGGCAGTTTCAGAATACTCGGAAAACTCCGATTATTCCGAATTACCGGTCACCGAAATCCCTGCTCCCGAGAAATCGGAGAAGCAGTGGTTGCAGGAAATGGAGCATCTCAATGGATTGCTCGCAGCGGCGAATGCCCGCATAGAGGCTTGGCAGAAGGCGAACCTCGAAGATATCAAGGCCCAACTTGTAGAGGCGCGTCAGCAAATAGACTGGCAGCGCGTGCAACTCTCTACCGACAAACTCGCTGATGGCGCGTTATGCCTCATCGAGGGCTTCTGTCCGAAAGACAAAGAACCCGCGCTCAACGAGATGCTCGACTCTGCACAGGTCTATTACGAAGCGGAAGAACCGACCAAAGAGGACAATACGCCGATAGAGTTGAAGAATAACTTCTACACGCGGCTGTTTGAACCTATCACGCGGCTCTATTCTTTGCCAAACTACGCAGAGATAGACCCGACGCCGTTCTTTGCGCCGTTCTTCATGCTCTTCTTCGGTCTCTGCCTGGGAGATGGCGGTTATGGATTGGTAGTCCTTCTTGCAGGCATCGCAGTTATCCTCAAGGTTCCGAAACTCAAAGAGTGGGGTTGGCTGGGTGTATTTATGGGTATCACGACCATGATCGTAGGTATTCTCACGGGCATGTTCTTCGGTATCAACCTCGAAGAAGTGGCTGTTTTGGCGCCCGTCAAGCAGTATTTCATCACGGAGACGAACGCAACCGTACATTTTATGGGCGGCGCGTACCATCCGATGATGGTATTTGCTATCCTGATCGGTATTTTCCAAATCCTCTTTGCGATGGGCTTCAAGGTCGTAAAGATCACGCTCCGCGACGGCTTCAAGTATGCGGCATATGACTGCGCTTGGCTGGTTGCATTGGTGACGCTTATCGTCTGGTTTGCTCTTTCCGGATCCCTCTCGCCGGTAGGATTATATACCATTTACGGTATATTGGGTCTCTGCGCACTGTTTATCATGTTCTATAGTAACCCCGATCGGAAGATCCTGCTCCTCAATATCGGAGGAGGTCTCTGGGGAACGTATAACATGGTCAGCGGCCTTTTGGGCGATGTGCTCAGTTATATCCGTCTGTTCGCGCTGGGTCTCGCCGGAGGTATTCTCGGAAATGTCTTCAATGCCCTAGCATTGCAGGCCGGAGGAGCCCTGCCTGGTTGGATAGGATGGCTTCCGACGCTGCTTATCCTCGTCTTTGGCCACACGCTGAACTTCGCGTTGTGTCTCATCTCTTCGGTGGTACACCCGATGCGTCTTACCTTCGTTGAGTTCTATAAGAACGCCGGTTTCGAGGGCGGAGGAAAAGAGTACAAACCCTTTAAGAAATAAATTTGCAATCATAAATCATAAATTATAAATTAATACTATCATGACATTAAATTTGATTCTCGCCTTTATTGGCATCGCTTTCATGGTCGGTCTGTCCGGCGTAGGTAGTGTGTATGGTTTGACGATGTGCGGAAACGCCGTTGTCGGCGCCTTGAAGAAACGTCCGGACGCTATGGGTATCTACATCCTCTTGTCCGCTCTGCCTTCTACGCAAGGTATCTACGGCTTCGTAGGTTACTTCATGGTACAGAAATACCTGACCGCAGGTATCACTACGCTGCAGGCTGCAGCTATCCTCGGCGGCGGTATCGCGCTGGGTCTGGTAGCCCTGCTGTCTGCTGTTCGTCAAGGACAGGTATGTGCAAATGGTGTAGCAGCTACCGGTAGCGGCCACAATGTGACTGCAGGTACGATGATTATGGCTGCTTTCCCGGAGTTCTACGCTATTTTGGCGCTGCTCGTTGTTATTCTGATGGGCGGTCTGATGGGTGAACCCGTAGTGCTCTAATCATGGCAAAAGCATTCGTTTTCCCGGGGCAGGGAAGTCAATTCCCGGGCATGTGCAAAGATCTCTACGATGCGCATGTGGAGGCACGCGAGATGTGTCAGGCAGCCAATAGGCTGCTTGGCTTCTCGCTTACCGACGTCATGTTCGAAGGAACGGCAGACGACCTCAAGCAGACTAAAGTGACCCAACCGGCTGTTTTCCTGCATTCGGTGGTAGCGCAACGGCTCATGACCATCGAGACGCCGCATATGGTTGCCGGACATAGTCTGGGTGAGTTCAGCGCGCTCGTAGCGTGCGGAGCTTTGCGTTTTGAAGACGCCTTATTATTAGTGAGCGCGCGCGCACAGGCGATGCAAGCTGCTTGCGAGGCAAATCCCGGAACGATGGCAGCCGTTCTCGGTTTAGAAGATGAGAGGGTAGAGGAGATTTGCAACCAAATCACCAATCAGCAATCATCAATCACCAATGACCACGTAGTGGTCGCTGCCAACTTCAACTGCCCGGGACAAGTTGTTATCTCCGGTGAGATAGAAGCGATAGAGGCCGCTTGTGTGGCACTCAAAGAAGCCGGTGCACGCCGTGCGCTGCGTCTCCCCGTAGGAGGTGCTTTCCACTCTCCGCTCATGGCACCCGCAGCCGAAGAACTGAAGGCTGCGATTCTCAAAACGGAGTTCAGAAAACCCTTCTGCCCAATCTATCAGAATGTCTCTGCCAAAGCAGAGAAAGAGCCGGAGATCATCCGCGAAAACCTTTTAAAACAACTCACAGCCCCCGTTCGCTGGACGCAGTCGGTGCAAAATATGATTGCGGATGGCGCAACGGAGTTCTATGAGTTTGGCCCGGGAGACGTCCTTAAAGGACTGATTCGAAAGATTAATCCCGAAGTGCAAGTCGGATAACTTCTTGCACTATACACCATATAATATTACGAAAATGATTAAGACAATCGGTGTATTAACATCCGGTGGAGATGCCCCCGGAATGAACGCAGCCATCCGTGCGGTGACACGTGCGGCTATCGCGCAAGGACTGCAAGTGAAAGCCATTTATCGTGGCTACAAAGGTCTAATAGATGGCGAAGTAAAGAGTTTTACTTCCCAAGATGTGTCAGGTATTATACAACGCGGAGGAACCATCCTCAAGTCAGCACGTTGTATGGAATTCATGACTCCCGAAGGCCGTAAACAGGCTTATAAGGTCATTCAGAAGGAAAAGATTGATGCTTTGGTGGTTATAGGCGGTGATGGCACTTTCACAGGGGGCCGTCTCTTTGCCCAGGAGTACGATATTCCTGTAATTGGCCTGCCCGGTACAATCGATAATGACTTATGGGGCACAGATGCTACAATCGGCTACGACACCTCGCTCAGTACGATTACCGAATGTATAGATAAACTACGTGACACTGCTACATCACACGAACGTGTTTTCTTGGTAGAAGTCATGGGCCGTGATGCCGGATTTCTGACGCTTAATGCCGCGATTGCGGGAGGCTGTGAAGCAGCTATCATTCCCGAGCGTGCGCAGGTGAAGGAACAGATTGAAGAAGCAATTGGTAGCGGAAAACGCAAAACGAAGAGTTCGTCTATTGTGCTGGTTCAGGAGCACGCAGTTGAAGGCGGAGCCGCAACGGTAGCCAAAATGATTGAGAAGATCCATCCGGAATTCTCCACCCGCGTTACTGTCCTTGGCCATTTACAACGCGGCGGAAGTCCTTCGGCCTACGATCGCATTCTGGCTTCCCGTATGGGCGTAGCTGCTGTACAAGCCCTGTTGGACGGCCAGCGCAACGTCATGGTCGGAATCCAGAACGACGATATCGTGCTTATCCCGCTGAGCAAGGCGATTCATCAGAAGAAGGATGTCAAGGAAGACTCCTGGCAGGCCCTCCTCACCCTAAGTATATAATTACAAACATTAAACTTTAAACATTATCATTATGATTTCCAAACGTTTAGAGGACGCTATTAACGCCCAAATCAATGCCGAGATGTGGTCGGCGTATTTATACCTCAGTATGTCTGCTTATTGCCAAGACAAAGGTTTAGCGGGCATGGCTAACTGGTTTGCTATCCAATTCAAGGAGGAGCAAGACCATGCGCAGATTTTCTACAACTACCTCATCAGCCGTGGTGGCCGTGTGCTGCTGAAGGCGATTGATGCGGTGGAGACGGAATGGGCATCTCCGCTTGCTGCTTTTGAACATACTTACAAGCACGAGCAACATGTTACCTCGCTCATCAACAATCTTATGCAGATTGCCGTAGATGAGAAAGATTTTGCCGCTCAAAGCCGTCTCCAATGGTTCATCGACGAGCAGGTGGAGGAAGAAGAGAATGCCGTGGATATCATCAACAAACTGAAGATGTTGGACGGCAATTCCTACGGGCTTTATGTCCTTGACCAGGAACTCGCCGCACGCGTGTATGTGACTCCGTCGCCTTTGGCAGCAAAAGCATAACACATGGATATATTGCTTCTTGTCATAGCATTTATCCTTATGCTGATAGGCATAATCGGTTGTATAGTGCCCGGCCTTCCGGGCACACCGATAGCCTATGCCGGTTTGTGGATTGCTCAGATCACAGAGCGCGTTGATTTCAGCTGGCAATTTCTTCTTGTTTGGGGTATTGTCACGGTGATTATCTCTGCGTTGGATTATATTGTCCCCGCATGGGGAACAAAGCGGTATGGCGGCACGAAATGGGGTGTATGGGGAAGTACGATAGGCGTCTTTGTAGGCCTTTTCTTCGGCCCCTTCGGCGTCATCTTCGGTCCGCTGGTGGGCGCTATCCTCTTTGAACTGATACCTGTCGCACTTAACGGCCAAATGTCAGACAAAGCCCTCTCCGCTGCCCTTCGGGCAGGCTGGGGCAGTTTCGTCGGCATTCTTTTCGGCACGATTATCAAACTCATCGCTTGTGGTCTTATGACGCTCGCGCTGATACAAGCAATATGGTAAACTGGTGGGGCTTTTGCCCCGCTTTTTTTGGCACGATACTTGTAGGACTTTGGGTATGAAACGTTTTTATTCCTTCATAGTAGCCCTTCTTGCCGCGGTCTCGATGTCCGCGCAGTATGTAGTGTCCGACAAGTACGACCTGTGGTTCGAAGATACCGACCATGAAGTGACGACCCGTAAATCTGTGGATTGTACGGATAATTACCAGGATCTGTGGAACGGCTGTTATGTGAAGACGTCCGGTAATAGGATCTACATCTATCGCGGTTCTTCGTCTATCCTCTACGGCGAGGAGATCAACCTGTTATACAACGGCTATTACCGCGTAAGACGGGGAAATACATGGTATTTGGCGGACGAAGACGGAGACCTTGTGAGCGGCATCTACGGAAGTCACATCTATTATTTCCCGTTTGGCTATGTGACGCTGCAGCGCAGTTCCGGTTACTGGGATATATACCATTGTTCCGGCCGCAAAGTGGATTGTTATTCCGATGAAAGTCCGTTGATGTTCTGGAACGGCTGTTTCCTGATCAGGCAAGGCAAATACTGGTATGCCGTAGATAGCGACGGCGATAAGATCGATGGCGTATACGGCGATGAAGTCATACTACTCAACAACGGCGGCTGGAAATGTGTCCGCGGCTCGTATGTGAGCTACATCGACTAATTGGTCTTGATATATTCCACTTTATTTCCCACACTCGTCAAGAACTGCTGAAAGGCCTCCTGACTAATCACCACCGTCCCGCGGCAGTCGTTGGGATGGAAGGATAGGGCAGGGGCGTCTTTCAGACGGCTGTCAAGGAAGAGTATCACATGATGCTCTGCATCATTGATGAGTCCGAACGGGCTCACGCTTCCGGGCTCAAGACCGAGATAGCGCATCATTCGTTCCGGCGAGGCAAAGGATAGTTTACCCGGCGCCTTCAGGCCTTGCGATACCAGGACATCCTTCAGCCAGTGCTCGATATCATGTATGGCCAAATCGTCGTCGCACGGGAAACAGATCAGATAGTGCTGATCGCCCTTGTGATTGCGCATGAAGATGTTCTTGCAATGCACGCTCCCGTCGTCTTTCCACCAGCGTTTCGCCTCCTCAATGGTCTTCCCTTCCGGGTGATTGTAGGTTGTAAACGGAATACCTTGCGCCTCTAAATAGCGCAACACTTTCTCCTGTCGTTCCGAAATAATCTCGTACTCGTTCATAATCGATGTTTTTGCGGGTGCAAATATACTACAAATATTTGGATAACGCAAGGGTTTTATACAAAATGCCAAATTATTTCCACATATATTTGCATATATCATTTATTTTGTGTAATTTTGCAGCGCAAAATTGTTTGATACATGTCAACTCATTCATACATATCACAATTATCACCAGTTCTTTTCTGGGATTTAGATCGCGATAAAATGGACGTTGAGCAGTATTCTGCCGGTCTTATTCAACGCGTCTTGGAGCATGGTACGCTGCAAGACTGGCGTCTTACGCGGGATTATTATGGAATGGATCGCATAGTTGCAGATTGCAAGCGTTTGCGCACGCTTGATCCCATGGCCCTCTCGTTTATTTGCGCGATGTCTAATACCAATAAGGAAGATTACAGATGTTATCAATTAGGTTTACCCTCTATGTTTAGACATCCGCTTGAAGAAGTATAAAAAGACCATTGTAAAAGCTGTTGAGGCTTATCAACGATAAATTAGCTCATCTCATTCATTTTAAGGTGGAGAATTACGGCAGGATGTGGTATGTCGGAAATTCCGACATACCACTTAATAACCCAGTTAGTGCAAAATTTGCACATACTCCCGCGATAAAGTATAGTTGCAAGAATTGCAATCATAACGTGCATTTTTTACACGCTCATTGAACAGAAAATAATAATACAAAATACTATGGCAAAACAGTATAACCGTGTGATGTTAGGGCGCGGAGGACAATTCGCAGACGAGTGCCGCAAAGAAGGCTACATCGGAGTAGGATTTAATATCGCTGAGGACTTGACTCCCCGCCTGACTCCTGATTTCAAGAAATTCATTAAGCAGTGCACTCCTCTCCTAATGGCCGGAGAACCGAACAAGACACTAAATGGAGCCCGATTAGGTTGTGGTATGATATGGACGGTTTGTTGTGGTTTGCAAAATGGTGACATCGTCCTATCTCCTATCAACAAAAAAGAGTATATCGTTGGAGAAGTAGCTGGCGACTATTATTATGTACCCAATACAGATTTGTTGCACAGAAGACCCGTAAAATGGTATGATACGGTACTCAACCGAAAGGATATGTCCTCTAAATTACAACATTCGGCTCGTTCTGCGGGTACGTGCTGCGATTTAACGCAATATGCAGCTGAGATAGAAGCAATTATGAGTCATGCTAAACCGGCTGCTCAGGTTGAATTCACTTGGGTTGCTTTCTATAAGGAATTAGCTCAGAAGCTTTTACCTTTCCGGCATAATATCCAACCGCTTCTCGATTTTATCTATTCGCTCAAGGACGATAAAGGAAAATCGCAAACTTCCTATATTCACGATAGTGAAGGAAAGAAAGTGCCAACGATTGATCCCTTCTCGGTTGTTGCCATCTTTAATCGCAACTCCAAATGGGATAACCGCCGCAAGATGTGTGCGGAGTTCAAAAAGTTCCTCTCTATCGAAAGTGAGGTACCTTCAGACTTTAGCGGCATACCCACAGTTAATCCTATGCGCTCTTTCTTCTTCGATTGGAACGATTGGCCGACTGTGGATCTATTATGGGATTTGTTTGAGCGTGTTGTAACGGGCCAGTCATTTGCAAAAGAACTGGATAATATTCTCCAATTGGGTTGGTACTTCGGAATGCTAACAATGGGGCTTTATTGGATAGACGCAGATTCGTTCATTGCTCTTGATAGCAGAAATCGTGAGTACTTGAAGCAGTTTGGCATCAATGCCGACAAAGTCAAAACCGCTAAAGACTACTTCGCGCTCCTCAACCAAGTGAGACAAGCTATGCAGGATGGCACTATCCCTTATTCTTCCATCCCGGAGTTCTCTCGCGATGCGTTTGAACTCAGAGGTTCAGAGTCTCCGAAAGAGCAAGAGAAACCGCAAACAATAGATGTAGACGTTCCTGAGCACAAACCGTATTCTGAAAAAGATTTCTTGAAAGAAGTATATATTGATGATCACCAACTACGCACCCTAAAGTCTTTGCTTCTTCGCAAGAAGAATCTCATTCTTCAAGGTGCGCCAGGAGTCGGTAAAACCTTTGCCGCACAACGTCTGGCATATGCGATTATGGGAGAGAAAGATGATGTGCGCGTAAGCGTTATCCAGTTCCATC
Organism: uncultured Bacteroidales bacterium; assembly: GCA_900321005.1. Taxonomy (GTDB): domain Bacteria; phylum Bacteroidota; class Bacteroidia; order Bacteroidales; family Paludibacteraceae; genus Colicola. Next base: position 33,418 of record ONUF01000013.1, read on the forward strand.
AGAACTATTCGTACGAAGATTTCGTGATGGGTTATAAACCGAATAATGAAGGCGGTTTCTCTCTCGTCAATGGCATCTTCTATGAGTTCTGCCAGCAAGCAAGGGCGCATTGCGACATACCGTATTTCCTCATTATTGATGAGATCAACCGCGGTAATATGAGCAAGATCTTTGGCGAACTGCTCCAACTCATCGAAGCCGATTATCGTGATCAGCCAATCCAACTGGCATATAATAAGCAACCCTTCTCTGTGCCGAATAACCTCTTTATTATTGGTATGATGAACACCGCCGACCGTAGTCTTGCGATGATTGACTATGCACTGCGTCGTCGTTTCTGTTTCTACAAGATGTTACCGGCATTCCGTTCGGTAGGCTTTAGGAAGTATCAAGTGAATCTGCATAATGCTTTGCTGGATAAAGTGATCGAGCATATCGAGCAACTCAACGAGGTTATCTGTGCAGACGCATCATTAGGTGAAGGCTTCGCTATCGGTCATAGCTATTTCTGCGGATTGGAACCGAGCGCTGATCTAAATAAAAAGATAGAGGAGATAGTTCGCTTTGACATCGTCCCGATGTTGGAGGAATACTGGTTCGATGACCAAAAGACCCTAAAGGAACAAACCGACCGCCTGCTGGAAGCACTTAAATGACGCAAAGTAATCACATATTAATCCGCAATATCTACTACATGTTGGCCTATGCTTTCTCAGATCTGAGAAAGCAAGACTACCAACTGGTCGGAGGAGAGGACTTCGAGAATATCTCCGATCTTATGGCAGAGATACTCACCAACACTACATCCTTCCTTCTCAAACGCGGATTATATCGTGAGTATATCACATCCAAACAATCGCTTCCAACGCTACGCGGCAAACTGGATATCGTTCACTCAGCACGTAACCTTGCCATTGGTAAACAACAGCTGGAGTGCGAAGTGGATAATCTATCGGAGAATAACATCTTCAACCAAATCATCAAAACCGGTCTCACGCTTTTGATGCACGACAAGGATGTAGCAAAACCCCGCAAGGATGCAATCAAGCAGATTATGCCGTTCTTCAACACTATTGACACGCTCAACCCTTCGGCTATTCCGTGGACTACCCTTCATTACCAACGCAGTAACCAATCATATGAATTGCCGATACAAATCTGTGCGTACGTTATTAATCGGAGCCTCATTGACCCAAATAAGGAGAAACAAAAACTGATGATGTTCAGTGAGGAGAACTTCAACCGGCTCTATGAGAAGTTCGTGCTAGAGTACTATCGCCGACATCATCCCGAACTGAAGGCAAACGCGGAAACTATCAATTGGAATATTGATGCGGATAGGAGTATCGGATGGGAATATCTGCCAAAGATGATTACGGATATCACGCTTCATAAAGACGATAAGACCCTCATCATAGACACCAAGTTCTACTCGCAAATATTACGGGCTAAATATGACAAGAACACTTACAACTCTAACAATATCAACCAGATTTTCGCGTACATGTACAACATGGACGTGCAGCACACAGGTAATGTAAGCGGTATGTTGCTCTATGCCCAGACGGACAATGAGAATATTCCTGATTCGAAAATGCAGATGCGCGGCAGTTCCTCGGCTATATATGTGCGCACCCTTGACCTCAATCAAGAGTTCAATCTGATAAGAGATCAATTAGAAAAGATCGTTTTATTGATGGAATAATTCTCAATCAACACCACATAGGGCGGGGTAGTACCTCGCCCTGTTTATTGAATCTCGGTCATTATGTTACAAATATCCCGCCGGACATAACTCCGACGGGATTGTTTTATGTAAATTTCGCTTGCTTATTGAATAATCATCATCAGGATGGGAAGGGGCAGGGCGCCATCGAACGAGTACAGGATGTCGCTGCTATACGACGAGCGGCCGCGATAGATGTGCTTGCCGTCGAAGGTGTAGAGAATATCGCTGCTATATGACGATTTGCCGCGGTAGAGCGATTTTCCGTCCCAAGTATAGAGAATGTCGCTGGAATAGTTGGACTTTCCTCGATAGATATATTTGCCGTCCCAGGTGTACAAGATGTCGCTAGAGTAGGAGGAACGACCTTTATAGACGTACTTGCCGTCGAAGTTATAGAGAATATCGCTGCTATACGACGAGTTCCCGCTGTATAGCGACTTCCCGTCCCAAGTGTACAGTATGTCGCTGGAGTATGACGAGTTGCCTTTATAAAGATGTGCTTGTGCCATAAGCATGTTACTTAAAAGGGTAAATAATATGATGACTGTTGCTCTCTGCATTCATCTTTCATTTCTCTGCGCAAAGGTACAACAAATTTTCGACATACGCAAGCATGCAGGTCATTTTTTTTCTCGAATCTCGGCCATTCTATTACGCAATTCCCGCCGGACATAACTCCGACGGGATCTTATTTAACTCCTTCTTAACTTGCTCCCTTACCCCTTGTTCCCTTTGTTAACTTGTTCCATTGTCACCTTGTTCCTTTGTTAACTTGTCCCCTTGTAGCTTGTTCCTTTTTGCGCCCACAAACCACTCAAAAGGAACAAGTCCTACTTTCCGTGTTCCATCCACTCTTACCTTGTTTCCTCCCATTAACTTGTTCCTTTTTAATCCAAAATTTACCACAAAAAGGAACAAGTCCTTGCGTATATCATTTATTTTCACTACCTTTGCACTCGATTTGAGCTTGTTCCTTTTCCTTGTACCCTTATACACAAAAGGAACAAGCTATCCATACAACTATGCAGATATACCTGAAATACAACGCCGAGAGCGAGAAGTATGCGCTCATGATTACCGACGCGCTCCAGAAATCCGGGCACGGAGTATTTAACCATACAACATTCCGTAGCGACTCGCAAGCCATGCAAGCATGTCACATATGTCTTGACATGACTACCGGAAAACTATCCGAGATAACGAAGCCTGCTACCGATAAACCCACTGCCCCAAAAGGACTCAAGAAAGATGTAGACGATCGAGTAGGGAAGTTAGTGCTCGTAATAGGCAAGAAAGTGTTGCCTCGTCGGGAGTTATTGGCTAATCTAGGTCTGAAGCAGAAAAGCCGTCGCAATTTTATTTACAACTATCTGAAGCCTGCCTGGAATCTCGGGCTTATTGATTTTGCATATCCTGCACATCCTAACTTGCCGGAACAAGCCTACCGGCTTACAGCCAAAGGTCTGGAGCTATACGCCCAACTCACAGGAGAAACTGATATAATCGCGTAATTAACGCATACTATGCCCTGGTTGGAGAAAACTTTATACATTGTCCTCATCTACCTGGTGGTGATCAATGTGGTGACATTCTTTATCTACGGTGTCGATAAGTGGAAAGCCAAACGGTCTAAATGGCGTATCGAGGAATCGACCTTGCTATGGTGGGCGGTGTTCGGGGGAAGTATCGGTGCCTTGCTCGGTATGAAAACATGGCATCATAAGACACTTCATCGCAAATTCACATGGGGCATTCCGGCTATACTCCTCGCACAGCTTGCCATAGTGGGTATCATCATTTACTATACACAACTATAAAAGAAAGCTTATTGAATAATCATCATTAAGATGGGAAGGGGCAGGGCGCCATCGAACGAATACAGGATGTCGCTGGAGTACGATGAGCGGCCGCGGTAGACGTGCTTGCCGTCCCGGTCAATTTTCCTCGAATCTCTGCCTTTTTGGACTGCTTCCGGCAAAAAATGCAAAAATATCGCATTTTATTGCCCAAAAACTTGCCGGTATCGGCAAAAATATGTATCTTTGCATTCACAAAAGTCATTAATAATAGATTATGCGAGTAGTAGTTCAGCGTTGTAGTCGCGCAGAAGTGCGCATTGATGATTATGCAGTAGGACGGATCGAGAAGGGATTCGTGCTCCTTGTCGGTATAACGGACACGGATTCCCATGAGCAGGCAGACATCCTGGCGAAGAAAATAGCACAGCTGCGTGTCTTTGAGGACGCCGACGGCAAGATGAACCTGGCGCTCAATGAGGTAGGGGGCGCTGTGCTGAGTATCTCGCAGTTTACGCTTTATGCCGATTGTCGCAAAGGCAACAGACCATCCTTCATCCGTGCCGCACGACCGGAAACAGCTGCCCCGTTATATGATTATTTTAATGACACGATGCGGACTCAGTACAACCTCCGTGTCGAAACCGGCCGTTTTGGCGCAGATATGAAGGTCGATTTTATCAACGATGGACCGGTAACCATCATTCTTGATACCGACGATTTATAAACCGATAACAGAGTAGGGGATTTTACGCCTGAAGAGCCGCAATCTGTTCCGGGGTAAGGCGATAAGAAATCCGGATATGCCGGTTGCCCTCAGCATTGATACGCGCCATCTCAGCCCGAAAGAGCTTGCCGTGCGCCGAAGTATCGCGAATCTGCTTCACCGCAATAGAATAATGAATCATCTCGTGCAGAATGGTGTCTTGTACCACATCTTCCGGCACATCGATCCGTACGTTGATACGCAGTACAAAATTCTCATTCCTGAACGGCCCGAATAACCACTGCCGCCGACGCACAAACGTCACCTTTCCCAGAAATCCCTTGGCATGGCTCAGTTTGATCGGCAGAGTAGGTAATTGCCCGCCGAAAAACTGCCGGTTGTAGGCATCAAAATGCGCTTGGATATATTCGATAGTCGGTTTCACGCCGCAAAAGTACAAAAAAATTTGCATATATCAAAAAAAAAGTGTATCTTTGCAGTCGAATTAGTTGAATGAAGCCTCCGGGGACAATTCGAGGGGTGACCTTGGCTGAATATCGGGCTAATAACAAGGTAAGAACCAGCAAAGAACGCGCTAATAACGCGCTTTTTTATTCTCAAAACCATGGAAAAACCTGGTATAAACATGGGAAAAAGCCTTAAAAATGGGCCAGAAATACACAGCATGTACCAAATTTACATATAAAGAGAGGAACTTAGATGGCAAAAGTAGAATTAGCAAGTATCGCTGAAGGAATTCACGGCAAGATGGATAAACATGGTCATGTCGTGATGCGTCAGAAGAAATACCGTGCGCCGAGCGGAAAAGTAATGAAACGCGGGCCTCAGGAGGCTTTTACGCGTGATCCGAGGGATTTTGACCGAACTCCGGCACAAGGCGCCGAATTAGCTAATATGCGGTCGTTCGGCTACATCAGTTTGATGGTGAGCGAAATGATCCGTGCCGGAAAACTGACCGAGGAAGAGTTGGCTGCGATGAATGAGGAAGATCGTGCGCGTGCGCTGGGACTTCGTGCGGAATTAGAGGAATTTCGTGAGCGATTCTATGCACAGTTCAAGAAAGCGGATCCTGAGGCGCCGTTTGAGAAAAAGTTGCAGCCCAACGCGAGCGTGCTCAGACGGAAACAATATTCGAAGATAGATACATTTATACAAGCGATATTACGGGAAAGAATTAAACGGGAACAAAACTGACAAATTGGCAGAAACAAAAGCTTGGTATAATAATTGTATATACTATAGTGAAATAAGTATGCATTTGCAACCTAATCGTGATTATGTAAAATAGCATATTGGAGAAAAGAGAGAAGTTAGGAAAAGAAGAAGATAATAAATAATAAAAATAAAGAGATAGAGAGAGGAAAGCAACCGCCGTGTTGACGCTTCTAGAGAAAGAAGACGAGATGATGAATCTCAAGGCCGATATCCGTCGTCGTACGCACGAGGCTATGGACAAGCAGCTAATGATAGAGAGAGGAAAAACAAAGAGAAGTTAGAAAGAAAGAAGATAAAAAGAAGATTATAAATAGATTATTATGAAAGAAAGCGATATATTAGAAGATCAACTGTATCAGGTGTTGCCGGTGAAGAATATTGTACTCTTCCCCGGAGTGTTGTTGCCTGTGGCTGTGGGCCGGGCAAAGAGCCTGAAGATGGTGAAAGAAGCGCGTCGCAACGAGACGCCGCTCATCGTGCTCACGCAGAAAGACGACTCCGTCAAAGAACCGACGGCTAATGACCTGTATCCGTTAGGAACGGTTTGTCGTGTGGTTCAGATCGTTCCGGTGCCCGATTTGGGCGAAGACCATGTGATGGCTATTTTAGAGGGCGTGGCGCGTGTACAAGCCGTGGATTTCCAAGAGAATGAAGACGGAATATGGATGGCCAGACCACTCATTCTGAAGGAGAAAATGCCGCAGAAAAGCGACAAACAGTTTGCTGCCACGCACGAGAGTATCCGTGATTTAGTGCTCAAGATCCTTAGCAACCGCGAGGGTCCGAATCCACCGGTAGATATCCAAGTGACGCTGCGCAGCATAGGCAACGGCCCTACCCTTGTGAACTACGTCTGCGCCGTGTATTTCTTCTCTACCGCCCAGAAAGAGGAGCTGCTGGCGATCGATTCGTTGACAGAACGCGCAACCGCTGTGCTGACGCTCCTGGAGAAAGAAGACGAGATGATGAATCTCAAGGCCGACATCCGTCGCCGTACGCACGAGGCCATGGACAAGCAGCAACGCGACTATTTCCTGCAACAGGAGATAGAGACCATCAAGCGCGATCTTGGTGATACCGGTGCGCAGACCATCGCAGAGTTGCGCGAGCGGGCGCAAGGCAAGCTTTGGTCCGAGGCCGTTCAAGAGGCTTTTGACAAAGAGCTGCAACGCCTCGAGCACATGCCCAGCCACTCGCCGGACTTCTCTACCCAACTCAGTTATTTGGAGTTGATGCTCGAACTGCCGTGGGGCATTTATTCGGAGGATAACTACGACATGAAGCACGCGCAAGAAGTGCTCAACCGCGATCACTTCGGTTTGGATAAAGTGAAGGAACGCGTGGTCGAATACTTGGCGGTACAACGTCAACTCGGTCTTCGCAGCAAGAAAGAGAAGGAACAAAATCCGGTTAAGTCCCCTATCCTTTGCCTTTTCGGCCCTCCGGGAGTCGGAAAGACGAGTCTCGGAAAGAGTATCGCAGAAGCCCTCGGACGCAAGTACGCGCGTATCTCATTAGGTGGTCTGCACGACGAGGCGGAGATTCGCGGACACCGCAGGACATACATCGGTGCCCTGCCCGGACGAATCATCGACGGCATCAAGAAATGCGGCACATCGAACCCGGTGTTTGTGCTCGATGAAATCGACAAGATCGGTGCGGACTACAAAGGTGATCCGACCTCGGCTTTGCTCGAAGTGCTCGATCCGGAGCAGAACAGCACGTTCCATGACAACTATCTCGATGTCGATTATGACTTGAGTCATGTGCTCTTCATTGCAACCGCCAACAGTCTGGACACCGTGCCGCGTCCGCTGCTCGACCGAATGGAACTGATCGAGATGACCGGATACCTGCAGGAAGAGAAAGAAGAAATCGCCAAACGGCACTTGATTCCGAAGGAACTGAAGAACCACGGGCTCAAAGCGAGCCAGTTGAAGTTCACGAAGGAGATTCTCGGACATATCATCGACGATTATACCCGTGAGTCGGGTGTGCGCAGCCTGGAGAGACAGATCGCGACGATCTGCCGAAAAGTGGATACCAAACTGGCGCTCGGCGAGGAATACAACGTCTCTGTGACGCTTGAAGATCTGCGCGCGTATCTGGGACAGGCCCGTTTCTCTCGCGATTCATGGGAGACGAATAAATATGTCGGCGTAGTGACCGGTTTGGCCTGGACGCAAGTGGGCGGCGAGATCTTGTTTATTGAGACCAGTCTCTCTGCGGCCAAGGCGCCTACCCTTACCCTTACGGGTAACTTAGGCGATGTGATGAAGGAATCGGCGACGCTGGCCTTGGGCTATGTGAAAGCGCACGCCAAAGAGTTGGGTATCAAACCCGAAGTATTCGAGAAAACATCCGTGCATATCCATGTACCGGAAGGTGCAATACCCAAGGACGGTCCGAGTGCAGGTATCACGATGACTACAGCGCTTGTGAGTGCGTTCACGCATCGCCTTGTCAAACCGCGCATCGCCATGACCGGCGAGATGACGCTCCGCGGCAAGGTGTTGCCTATTGGCGGCGTCAAAGAAAAACTGCTCGCGGCGAAGCGAGCAGGTATCACGGATATCGTCCTCTGCGAGGACAACCGCAAGGATGTCATGGAAATTGCGCCTATCTACCTCAAAGGCCTGAAACTGCACTATGTGCACGATATCAGCGAGGTACTTAAGATAGCGTTGATGTAAACTCCTGGTACGTGCCGTCGGTGTAATAGACGACGATATTCTTGATTTGTTTAGAAGGAGCTGCAGGAACCTGCGGCTCTTCTTTTTGTGCTGCACGGGGCGCTTTCTCCTTCGGATCAGGTGCTTGGGCATCAAACAACCCCGGTTCTTTTCCCGGCTCCGTGCGCCACATTTCGCCTCTCCCGGCTATTAACCACTCCGGATTCAGCGTAGGATAGCGCTCCATAATACGTTTCATCACGTCTAAACTGGGATTATTGCGTCCGGACATCATATTACTGATTGTTCCGGGCTGCACACGAATCTCCGCAGCAAACTGCCGCGCCGTTAAGTTCATCGACTTAATGACTTGTTCTATACGTTCTTTTTCAGTCATAATATAAGTAAACAGTTGTCAGTAATCAGTTATCAGTTGTCAGTAATCAGTATTCAGTTATCAGCTAAAAAACGCTGCAAAGGTACAAAATAAATGTGAAATACACAAATATATGCAAACTTTTTTGCAAAATATTTTTGTAATTTGTGAATATGGATAATAAAGATTTGTGAATATCTACATTCTAAATAAGCGCGTGGAACAATTTCGCCGAAAGACAGCCTCTATTGACAGTCTATACGCCCACACACGCCCTAATATATTATTATTTTACTTTATATATAACGCATAAATCGCTCATTTTAAGCACTTTACGTGATTTATAAACCATAGACAAACGCTATAGGGCCATTTATAACGAATCAGCTTATAGTGTACTTTTATTTTACTTTAAGTAATTTCAATAAATGCTGATATTCAATAAGTTACAAAGTATTCATCCGTGTGTTTTTGACATTTTTACTGCCCTACTCCATTCCGGAAGGATCAGACATTTCTGTATAACTCATCTTTTGAAATTTTGCTATTCTGTTTTCAAAGCAAGAATCACATATATGCTTGTAATTGTGATTTGTGAACGATGAATTTGTGAATAAAGTTCGGCGTTACTATATTCACGTTTATTCTGCATAAATTTCCGAATATTTTCTTGCATAATTCACAAAAATGTATTACCTTTGCATTCGAAATTGAAACGATGAAATTCAGTTACTATTGTCCATTAAACCTAAGCTAAGCTATTATGAAAAAATTCTCTGATTTTTACCATCGAACGCAAAACTTTATCGTGCGTTTGTTTGTGGACTCCTCCACTCCCCTTCCTCCGGAAAACTATTCCAGTTGCTTGCAAACAGGAACTTATTCCAGAGTGCATCACTAAAAAAACGGCCTTCGGGTCGTTTTTTCTTGTGTATTCCAAATATTTGTTGTACTTTTGTACCCGATATGCTACTCTATCCGAATTGTAAGATAAATTTAGGGCTGCGCATCGTGCGTAAGCGCCCGGACGGCTACCACGATCTGGAGACGATCTTTGTGCCTATATACGGGCTGCATGATGAGTTGGAGGTCATTAA
>ONUF01000023.1 GCA_900321005.1 uncultured Bacteroidales bacterium
GGTCTTCAGTTTCGGGCAGTTGTTAAACGTACCGTTGAGCGAGTTGATGCCGCCGCTCAGCACGACCTCTTCGAGGTTCGGGCAGTCGTTGAACTGGTGGCCGAGTTTCTCTAACGTACCTTGTATCTCGATACGTTTCACTTTCGATTTGGCACTACTGCTGATGGTAAAGCCGGTGTTGATGTTCTGCGGATCCGTCGGAGCGGAAGCGCTGATGATCATCGTTCCGTCCGCATAGAGCACATACAGACCGTCGTAAGCTTGGTCGCTCTCTACAATGCCGCCATGCTCGCCGATGTACTCAAACGAGAAGAGGTTCCAGTATTGCGCTGCCAGATACTTGGAGATATGCGCATCGGGGACGTCCAATTTGACACTCTTTTGTCCGGACGAAGCAGCTTTGACACCGTTTCTACCCGGAGCAGAGGCGGCAGTCACACCCATGCCTTGGAACGTAGTGGAACTAACCGTAGGTGGCGTAGGAGTGGAAAGGCTCATAGTTGCTTCTACAGGACAACCATTAAATGCCATACTGCCGATGGATTGTAGATTGGAACCAAAGGTGTAATTCTTTAGCCGCGTACAACCATTAAAGGCTTGGTCTCCAATGGTTTCCACTCCTTTAAGACTAACTTCGCTCAGTTGGTCGTTGTTCTCAAAAGCATGCGCACCCAGTGTTTTGATAGGCGTGTGCTCGTTGTCAAAATATGACTCAATAACCGTAACTTTAGAAATACCACCTGTCGGGAATGCGAAGGCATAGTTTCCAATAGAGGTCACACCGGAAGCAATCTTGATCTTTCTAATAAACTCACGGTAGTTATACCATGGTTGGTTTTGTGGAGAGGTGTAGTTCGGGACATTCTTATAAATCATCAATGTGCCATCATCAAACAAACGCCACATTGGATCCAATGAAGAATCCGCTACAGGGAATTGGGCAATAGTCCTGTCAAACGTAAAACTATTCCATGGGGCCACCTCGTACGTGTTAGCAATATTGGCAGGAACAACTAACGTGACATTGGCAGCAGTCACATTCTCAAAGGTGTTACTCGGAGTCGTGGGGGCTTCACCCATTACTACAATCTTATGCAAAGTGGTGTTACGGAAAGCCTGACTGCCTATAGTGGTTAAATCTGCACCAAGGGAAAGATAAACTAACGGTGCTCCGTCAAATGCATTGGAACTGATGAGTGTAGCTGCATTGAGACTAACCGAACCTAATTGGGTATTGGCAAAAGCATTTGCTCCGATGGATGTTACTTCTGATAAGTCGGCAGTCTTCAAATTCGTACATCCTTCGAATGCACTAACACCGACAGTATGCAACATACTATTGATACTTGTAAGGTTGGTGTAACCCTTAAAGGAATTTTTACCAACCGTCCTTGTGCCCTCGTAATAAACCTGCTTAATCTCATTTCGCAACGAATACCAAGGTGCATCAGACGGAGATGCAAAATCACCGGTTGCTTTACATACAGTTAATACGCCATATTCATTCAAATACCATGTATCATCACCCTTTAACCAACGGCAATTCGTATATGCTGAGAAAGGAATGTTGCCAAATTGAGATTTGAAAGAAGAATATTTGCTGACAGGAACAATGATACGGAAACTGGAATTGGCTTTCACAACATCGGTATAATAAATTCCATTATTGGAAGTAGTATGTTTAAGCTTTACACCTTTCTTGCAGCCTTCTGCTATACACTCAAAACCTTTGATTACATCTGCGTTGACGGAAACATTATTGCCAAGCTGTACCAGCCCTTTATTATACAATTTATAACAAAGGTGGAATGCCTCATATCCTGTATAAGTAATAGCAGGAAAACTATTGGATTCTAGGTTCGGGCAGCCTAGAAACGCCCGTTCTCCAATGCTTGATACATGGGTGAAATCGAACGTCTTCAAGTTGTTAATATTAGCAAAAGCCATTTCGCCTATTGTAACGGTTGAAGTTCGATTATCGAAAGTGACTTTTTTAATCAGCCACATGCCAGCAAACGCATATTTTCCAATATAAGTAACCGAAGAGGAAAAGCGTACAGAGGTTATGTATGAAAAATATGCATGCCACGGACTGGTGCAAGATGTTATTTCAAATGTAGTGTTATACGAATAATTTGTTGTTGTATTACCGTATATATCTCGTACTGTCTCTTCGGTCACATATATTTGCGATGGAGAGTAATCAACTTTTGCCTTGTAATCCGGCACAGTTACTGCATCGATATACAACTCGCCTTGGTCGCTAATCTTCCACGTACCACCGTTCTTGAACGTGCCGGACGCAATGTCCTTTGCACTCACCGTCCATATAGCCAACAGGCTACAGACGACTAAAGTTAATAATTTTTTCATAAGCATTTTTGGCGGTTATATCCCATCGCCCCATCGGTTTTAAATTGTTTGTTATGTTAGTTGTTTGTGATATGCATACAAAAAGACGGCATACACAATGAGTGTACACCGCCTATAGCGTTGCGAATAATCATACCACCTCTATTTACGACATATTCGTACTGGGGGGGGGGTAAAATTAAACATTTGTTTTACAATCAGTTGCATAGGATTTTATATCCAGTCGTCGTCCGTTGCGTTAAAGCCGATACGCTTGCGAGGTTTCTCTTTGGGCTTGGCTTGCAGTTCTGCCAATGACTGATTAATCAGCTCCAACTGCATACTTGTCTCTTCGTTGATCGTCCGTTGTTCCTCGTTGATATCATTCTGGTCTCGCAATACTTCCTCAATATACAGATTCAACCGTTCTACCCGTTCATTCAGTAACTCTATCTTACTCTCCGTGGATGCCAAAGCAGCGATTGTCCGGCGCATCGCTACAAAAGCACGAGTTATCTGCACACTCATCGTCACTGCAATATCGCTACGTAATAGTGATGCTAACATCACCACGCCATGCTCCGTAAAGGCGTATGGCAGAGCGGATTTGGGACGCTTTTGAGGGGATGTCGTCACAGATTGTGATGACATATTGGTTTTTTCTTGTGATGTCGTCACAGATTGTGATGACATTCTGCCTTCATGTAAGGTCACAATTTGTGATTCCCAATTTTCCCATTCCGCTTTGGTGAGTTGGAACATAAAATCTTCCGGAAATCGGTCTATATTACGTTTGACAGCTTGGTTGAGGACACGAGTCTCTACCTGATACAAAGCCGCCAAATCGCGGTCGAGAATTACTTTTTGACCACGTATTTCATATATCTTTCGCTGTATAGGAACTAGATCATTCATTTGGTTTATTTAAGCTTTGCAACTTTCGGCTGCAAAGTTACAGTTTTTTTTTCATATATGCAAGAAAATGGGCGAGAAAGTGAGAAATTTCTGCGTTTTGTTATTGAAACTGCTTGAAATTGCGGATAAGCACGGAAGTCCAGATAACACCTTTTTGTAGCGACTTTTGACAGAAGTCACACATTTTCCTAACGACTTTCGGCTGCAAAGATACACAAAAAAATGACATACGCAAGCACGCATGTCATTTTAGGGGGATTTTATTGATTTTATCCGAAGAAGATAGGCGCGATGGCGAAGGCAGCGATGGCGCCGGCGAGGTCAGCGAGCAGGCAGCATACCACGGCGTGGCCCGTATCTTTGATATTTACCGACCCGAAATAGACAGCGAGCACATAGAACGTGGTGTCCGTCGTGCCTTGCAGGATGCAGCACAGACGACCGACGAGACTGTCTGCACCATAGGTCGTCATCGCCTCTAACATCAGTCCGCGCGCACCACTACCGCTCAGCGGTTTCATCAATGCCGTCGGAACAGCACCCGCGAGGTCGGGATTGATGCCGCAAGCCGCGAAAAGCCAGGCGATACCGTGCTCTAACAAACCCATCGCTCCGCTGGCGCGGAACATACCGACTGCTACCAGGATAGCGATGAGGTAGGGGATGATGCCGATAGCAGTCTGGAACCCGCCTTTGGCGCCGTCAATAAACGCATCATAGACGTTGATATGCTTGGCCGTCGCCTGGATGATGAACCAGCAGATGACACCGAGCAGCAAGACCGCTGCTATCGCCGCTGAGACGATGGCTAAAGCGTGATGCGAAAGAAGGGTCGAACCCCAAACTAACAGGCCTACAAGGGCAGTCAGACCAATGAGTGTGCCCAACACCACCGGATCTTTCATCTTGATCTTCTGGGCAATGCACACGCATATCAGTCCCACAAGCGTGGCTACATACGTCGCGATGAGTATCGGCAGGAAGACATCCGCCGGATTGGCAGCACCGAGTTGGGCGCGGTACGCCATGATGGTCGTCGGGATAAGCGTCAGACCGCTCGCACCCAATACCACGAACATCACCATCGCATTGGAGGCTTTCGTCTTGTCTTTGTTCAGTTCCTGCAACTCGCCCATCGCCTTCAGACCCATCGGCGTAGCCGCATTATCCAGCCCTAACATGTTCGCTGCGAAATTCATCAGCATCGAACCATAGACGGGATGACCCTTCGGAATCTCCGGGAAGATACGACTGAAGAAGGGGTTAATGGCTTTTCCAAGGGTGTTCACCGCACCGGCTTTCTCGCCGATCTTCATGATGCCCATCCAAAGTGCGAGTACACCCGTCAGACCCAACGAGAGTTCAAAACCCGTCTTGGCACTGTCGAAGGTGGAGTTGAGAATCGCGGAGAAGATATCCACGTTCCCGTAACAGATCGCTTGCACCAATCCCATCAGGACAGCCAGCAAAATGAGCGAAATCCAGATATAATTCAAAATCATGCGACAAAATTACATTTTTTTTTGGATATGTGCAAAAAAAATAGTATTTTTGCACCCTAAATGGCAAAAAAAGATATCACACATCGGTTTTTTGCGTATCTGAGGCACATTTTTTGTGCTTGGAATACCACCGGCGAAGGCATTCACTCGCCCTACCTGTTTGAGTTGGTGCGGTTCGTCCTGCGCGACGAGAATGCCTACTATTGCTTTGCCGATATCGAGCGCCGGCGCGAGTTGTTGTTGGCATGCCAAGATGTACTGGACGTGACGGATTTCGGTTCAGCAGGCTCGCCGGAAGGTAAGTTGGTGCAACGCCGCGTATGCGACATCGCCAAGACCCACTTGGAGCGTCCGAAGATAGGACAGCTGCTCTTCCGCTTGGTCAATTTTATCGCACAACACGAGAAACGACCTTTGGAGATCATCGAGTTAGGTACTTCGCTGGGTGTGACCACTGCTTATTTGGCGAGTGCTGACAGCCGTCACCGCGTGCTGACGTTCGAAGGTAGCGAAGCGGTGCTACGCGTCGCGCAGGGCGTTTGGCGGGCGTTGCGGTTGGAGAATATCGCGTGGCAGCAAGGCAATATCGACGATACCTTATTTAAATGCGCGCGCGAGAAACTGGACCTGGCGTATGTCGATGCTAATCATACTTTCGAGGCCACGATGCGGTATGTGCACTTCTTGCTGCCGCGTATGAACGAGAAGGGCGTCATCGTCATCGATGATATCCACCATTCCGAACAGATGGAGCGGGCATGGAAAGCACTTCAAACCGATGGGCGCGTGACGACCAGCATGGACCTTTACCACGTAGGACTGCTGTTCGTTGATCCGCATTACTTGAAACGTCATTATAGAATAAGAGTTTAGTGTTTGGAAATATGGCAATTTACACCAAAACAGGAGACAAAGGCGAGACATCGCTGGCCAACGGCGAGCGTATCTCGAAGGCCGATGCGCGCATTGAGGCGTACGGTACGGTGGATGAACTGAACAGTTGGATCGGACTGCTGCGGGCAGGACTGAAGCAATCCGCGGTCAGTCTTCAACCGACAGATGAGCAGTTGGCATGGATGCAGAACAAGTTGTTTAACTTAGGTGCAGCCTTGAGTCTGGCTCCGGGAGAATGGGTGAGTGAAGCCGATGTACATCATGTGGAGGCATGGATTGATGCGATGCAAGCTCAGGTGCCGAAACAACGTGCGTTCATTCTCCCAGCCGGTTCCGAATGCGTCGCGCGATGCCATGTATGCCGTACGATTTGTCGTCGTGCGGAGCGCCGAATGATTGCGTTGGGTTGCCCCGACGAAGCGATGCAACTGATGAACCGTATCAGTGACTATTTGTTCGTCCTTTCCCGCTATATCGGATGCAAGACCGGCGAGCCGGAAGAAGCATGGAAAAAGGACTAAAATGTGGAAAAATTGACGGAAAAGTGCACATTTGTGTAAAAAACACCAAAAATTGTAAAATATTGCAAAAAATATTTGCATGAATCAAAGTTTTTGAGTACTTTTGCACGCTATTTTGAAAAACTATGCCCGTATTGGGTCGATTTGTTATTAAAAATAAACTATGTATTGGACGCTTGAATTGGCTTCGAAATTAGAGGATGCTCCCTGGCCGGGAGGTAATAGAGAATTTGCACGAGCTGGAGGACGAGGACGATGAACAGTATGAGAGCATCTTGGATATATGGCCGGATTATCCTACACAGGATGAAGACTTTTTCTTCGATGAAGAAGAGTATTAGTCTGCTGCTTGGTCTTTTGGCCTTCGTTACTGCGAGTGCGCAGTTCGATCCGCAGATGGGACAATATATGTATATGCCGACAGCCTACAATCCCGCGGCGGTGGGAGAAGGTGACTTGATGAGAGTGGTTGGTTTGCACCGCATGCAGTATGTGGACATCCCCAACGCGCCGATGAGCACTTGGTTCACTTTCTGTTCGCCGTTTGTGATAGGCAAGACGCGGCACGGCGCAGGGTTGCGGTTCCTCAATGACCGGTTCGGATTATTCTCCACCCAATCGTTGTACGCCCAATATGCGTACCGCCAGAAACTGGGAAACGGATATCTGAGTATCGGAATAGATCTGGGTTTTGTGAATGTGGGGTTCAAAGGGGATTCGATTAACCTCAGCAAGATGGAGGATGATTATCACGAGGCGACTGATGAGTCTGTGCCGACGGGTAGTAAATCGGGTATGAAGTTCGACATGGGATTCGGTTTGTACTACAGCACTCCGACCTGGTGGGTAGGCGCGAGTTACAGCCACCTGACCCGTCCGACAGTCGATTGGGATGAATATACGTCGGTGACACTGGTGGGAACGATGTACGTCTCTGGCGGATACCATTTCCGGGTGAAGGACCACAGAGAATGGATGTTGACGCCGAGCGCGATGGTGATGAGCGATTTTATCAGTTGGGACATCAACCTCACGCTGATGTGCGACTACAAAGACCGTTACCGCTGGGGATTGGGATATCGCATCGCCGGAAGTGTGAATATCCTATTGGGAATAGATATTATTACCGGTCTGCAATTGGGATACAGTTGCGAGTTGCCGACGAACAAACTGATGTTGGAAAGTTACGGTAGTCATGAGATATACCTGGCCTACGGATTTGATATCCTGAAGCCGAAAAGAACGAACAAATATAAATCAATTCGATACTTGTAAGTATGAAAGTAACAAAGATTTTGCCATTGATCGCATTAGCGATTGCATTGGCGAGTTGCAACAAGCCGGCCGGCGAATTAGTCGGAGTAGGCAAGAGTGGTAACTTTAAAGAGGCGAATCCTTATGGAATGTTATTCATTAAGAAGGGTTCCTTCATGATGGGTGCCAACACCCAGTCCGCTGTGTTTGAGCAGCCGGATAACATCGTAATGGTGACGGTGGACGCCTTCTGGATGGATGAGACCGAGATCACCAACAATGAGTATCACCAGTTCGTAAACTGGGTGCGTGACTCCATCGCACTGTCCAGCCTGATTGCAGCCGGTATGACCGACTATGCTATCCAGCCGAAGGACGAGGATTTTGACGAGAACGATTTCCGCATCAACTGGCGTAAGAAAGTGCCTTGGAAAAGCAAGGAGGAGGATGTTGTCGACGCATTGTCCACAATGTACTATTCGGACGGTAAGATCAACACCAACAACCTGCACTATCGTTACAGTTGGGTGAATATGGACGAGGCACTGCCGCAACGTAACAAGTTCGATGTGGCTACGAGTACCTATCCTCCCGGCGCTACGGCACGTGTTGATACCTTCTGGGTAAACGCCAACAACGAGATCAAGGACTCGACCATCATCCGTCCGTTGCGTGAGCCGAAAGACCTGTTGACCGAGAAGATCATCAGTATCTATCCGGATACGCTGGTTTGGGCGCGTGACTTCCAGTTCTCGTACAACGACCCGCTGCTCCATATGTACTTCAGACACCCGGGTTATGGCGAGTATCCGGTAGTAGGTGTGACCTGGGAGCAGGCGCATGCCTTCTGCAACTGGCGTACCAAGTACTTCAATATGTATTCGTCCACAGAGGTCAATGAGTATCGTCTGCCGACGGAAGCACAGTGGGAGTATGCCGCTCGTGGCGGTCGCAAGATGGCGATGTATCCCTGGGGTAGTAACTATGCCCGTGACGGTAAGGGTTGCTTCTTTGCTAACTTCAAACCGTACCGCGGTGCGTACAACGATGATACCGGTACGACGACCATGAAGGTGGCTCAGTTCCGTCCGAACGACTTCGGTCTGTTCGATATGGCAGGTAACGTATCGGAGTGGACCAACTCCGCTTATCAGAGTGGTGCCAATATCCATATCCACGACTTGAATCCGGACTATAGTTATATGGCTCGTAAGGCCGATCCGGACATCCTGAAACGCAAAGTCGTTAAGGGCGGTAGCTGGAAGGATATCAGCTATTTCATGCAGTGCGGCGTACGTACTTATGAGTATCAGTATGAGAGCCGTCCGTACATCGGCTTCCGTTGCGTCCGCGCATACATAGGTGAATAATAAAGAAGAAAAAAACATACATTAACATAAAGTTATAACAAACTATGGCTACAGAAAAAGCTTCAAACCAAGGTTTTGGCGCAAGATTCTTCCACTGGTATGAGTCTTACCAAGGTAAGAATGTGGTTAACATCGTTTATTCCGCAGGTGCATCGGTCGTTATTATCGGTGCGTTGTTTAAGATTTTGCACTGGCCGGGAGCTAGTCAGGTGCTGATGGTCGGAATGTTCACCGAGGCATTCCTGTTCCTTATCGGTACGTTGGAGCATCCGCATCCTGAGTTCCACTGGGAGAATGTTTTCCCGCAATTGTTGGAGTACGGTACAAAACCGGAATTGCTCGAGGAGAAGTCTCATCAACCGCGTCCTACGCTGTTAGGCGCAGGTGTTGCCGGTGAGGCTACCGCAGCAGTTGCCGGAATGAACGCAAGCGGCGCAGCCGCTCCTGCTGCTGCTTCGGCTAAGGTTCCTTCTTTGAAGGAAGAGGAACTCAAAGCGCTGAAGGACGGTATCGCTGATCTGGCGAAGACGGCTTCGCAACTGAGTGAGTTGAACAAGGTGGCTGCTACTGGCGTGAAGTTGAACGACCGCTTGGTAGCTGCAGAGGCTGCTACGATGGAGTACACCTCGAAGATCACCGCCGTTGGTCTGTCCACCGATTCGCTGACCAAGGCTACCGAAGGCCTGTCCGGTTCGTATGCACAGATCGGTGAGGACATCAAGGCTGTGGCTGAGGAGACCAAGGCTTACAAGCAGGGTGTTGAGCTGGTAGGAAAGAACATCGCTTCGCTGAACTCGGTATATGAGCTCCAATTGCAGGCTGTCAATGCGCAGGTAGAGGCTCAGAAGAACGCAGCCGCTTCCGCAAAAGAGGCCGCAGAGGCTCAATTGGCATTCGCCAACGGTACCAAGCAGTTGCAGAAGCACGTAGCTGACTTGAACGCCATCTACGGAAACATGCTCAATGCACTCGCATAAGTTTAACATCTAAACACTTCAGCAATGGGTGGAGCAAAAAACTGTCCGGAAACCCCGAGACAAAAAATGATTGGTATGATGTACTTGGTGCTCACCGCCATGTTGGCGTTGAACGTAAGTACGGATATCCTCAATGGTTTTACATTGGTGGACAATAGTCTGCATTCCTCTATCGCTGCTTCGGATAAACGTAACGCGCAACTCTATCTGGATTTCCAGGCTGCTAACGCAGACAACCCGGAGAAAACGCAAGAATGGTTCGATAAAGCCAAAGAGGTACAACATCGTGCCGACTCGTTGTTCAACTATATTCAGGACTTCAAGGAGCATATCGCAGCATTGGCCGATAGCAAGAAGAAAGTAGAGGAGTTGAAGGCGCAAGGTATCGACCCGACGATGCATATCGAGGGAAACTCGAACTTGGACGTAACGGCTCAGTACGCTATCGTACAAGGTAACGGAGCCATCCTCAAAGAGGTAGTTGCTTACTATCGTGATTATGCTGCCGGTTTGGCAGAGGCCGATGCCGAGTTGCGCGGTTCGATTCTTCAGAACCTCGCTACCGAGCGCGGTTGGAATGCACACGAGAAAGACTCCTGCGACTGGGAGGTAGCTATTTTCGAAGGTATGCCTGTAGGCGCATCGATCACGATTCTAACTAAGATGCAGAACGACGTACGTGCTACCGAGAGTCAAGTGATTCAATACCTTATGGATCGTACGGACGCGGGTGACCTGCGCGTGAATAAACTGAACGCGTACGTGATACCGAACTCGAACTACGTGATCCGTGGTGGTAAATACTCGGCACAAATTATCTTGGCCGCTATCGACTCGACACAGCGTCCGGAGTACTATATCGATGGCCAGCGTATCAATGACCAAGGTATCTACGAAGTAGCCGCTTCGGGTGTGGGATTGAAGAAATACTCCGGTTGGATCGCTTATCAAAACCCCTCGACCGGCGAGATGGAGAATCTGCCGTTCTCGAGTGAGTATAGCGTTGGCGAACCGGCTGTGACGATCTCGAATACCGACCTCAACATCATGTACCGCGGATACGAGAACAAGTTCTCGATCTCCGTACCGGGTGTGGCAAACGACAAAGTGAAAGTGTCTGTCAACGGTGCTCAAGTAAAGCAGCAAGGTGGTCTGTGGATCATCAAACCGGGTGACGGTGCCAAGAGCGTTTCGATTTCCGTAAGCGCTGAGTTGGACGGCCGTATGCAGCCGATGGGAAGCAAGGAGTACCGCGTGAAGGCACTGCCGAAACCGGGTGCTTACTTCAAGTCGGGCGAGAAAGAGTACTCCGATGGAAATATCTCCCGTGGTGCGTTGTTGAACACCTCTGCTACGGTGATCGCTTCCTACGGCCCCGACGGATTGTTGGACCTGCCGTACCGCATCACGAGCTTTAAGGTGAATATCAACGGTATCTTGACCGAGTCCCGTGGTAACAAGTTTACGCGCGATCAGTTGGATCGTCTGGGTAAACTGAAGATGGGTGCCATCGTTGTCATCACCGATATCCGTGCGCAAGGTCCGGATGGTAAGGAGACCCGTCTGTCGCCTATTCCTCTATCACTGAATTAATACCAAACAGATATGATAAAGAAAATTAGTATTATCGCATGTATGTTGCTGGGCATCGTAACGGCTCAAGCACAACATAACGTAGTCTCGTTCTTCGACGAGGTGGGTAGCGCACGCATCCAGACGGAGGAGTTCTCTCAGGCGCATGACACAATCGTGATGGTGGACCATCGTATTGACGATGTCATCTGGGCGCGTTACGTATATCGTATCATCGATATGCGCTTCAAGCAGAACTACCAGCTCTACTTCCCGACGAAGTCGGACGATGCAGACTACCGTAACCTGTTCAAAGTGATCACAGACGCCGTAGTGGACGGTCTTCCTATCTATGAGAAGAACATGGAGACCATTAAGCCGGATCTGCACCAGGATCCTGTATCGCGCAGCGTCCTCCCGACGATGTTCATGGCCGATGATCCTCTGGCTGACTACTCGGATGATCCTTCGCACTTCGATATCGCGACTTCGGACGCTATGTTGGTTCACTACGACAGTATCGCGGATGAGTTGTCGTTCCACTTCTATCCGTTCGAGCAACTGGTAAAGAACCAGTTGAAGTACCTGATTCAAGAAGTGGTGTTCTTCGACAAGCACACCTCGCGTCTGCATACGAAGATTATGGCTATCGCTCCGCTGCAGTCCGATAAGATCTCGACGCGCGACAACTCGAATATCATGGCTTCACTTCGTGAGTCCATCATGTTCTGGGTAGCTTTCGATCAGCTGCGTCCGTATCTGGCAATGCAATATGCGATACCTAACCGCAATGAGGTAAAGCGCGTGACATTCGACGAGTTCTTCCAGAAACGTCTCTTCACGTCGTACATCGTAGGTGAGGGTAACATGTATAACCGCTGGATCCCGGATTATGCGGGTACGGCAGAGGAGGTAAAGAAAGAGCAAGATCGTATCGCTACGGAGCTGCTCAATTTTGAACAAGACCTCTGGGAATATTAAATGCGGAAACATCGTTTTCGGAATTCCTATTTAACTTCCGCCGTCAGCGTCTCGCTGGTGTTGTGCCTTATTGGCTTGGAATGTGTGCTCCTGCTTTCTGCAGGAGCGCTTGTTACGCGCATGCGCGAGAACATCACACTTACGGCGGTGCTGACGCAAGACGCAGACAGCGCGCAGTGCGCCCGTCTGGAGAAGATCCTGAATGTCAGCGACCGCTGTAGCAGTTTTCGTTATGTGTCAAGCGAAGAGGCATTACAGGAGCATATCACTTCTTTAGGCGAAGACCCCAGTGCTTTCTTGGGTTATAACCCCCTTTCGGCCAGTTATGAGATTCATCCGACGGAGGTATACAGCGCCCCGGACAGTCTGACGGTGCTGGTGGACCAACTGAAAGCGCTGCCGTATGTGTCGGATGTGATTTATCCGCGGGACCTGGCAGACCTGATGAGCAGTAATATCCATGATTTCTCGTTGATCCTGTTGGGCGTGGCGTTGGCGTTGCTGTTGATATCGATGGTGCTCATCGTGAATACCATCCGTCTGCAGATATACGCGAAACGCTTCCTGATCAACACGATGACGCTGGTGGGCGCGACCTCGTGGGTAACCCGCCGTCCGTTTGTATGGCGCAATATGCTGATGGGCTTCTTCTCCGGTATCGCCGCACTGGTTGTACTGAGCGGAGTGGTCTATTATGTGGAGAACCGCCTGGGCGTGTTGCTCTTCCCCTTGACATGGCAGAATATCGCGTTCGTGTCGGCCGTCGTGCTGGTAAGCGGATTGCTCATCACGCTCTTTGCCTCCCTGATTGCCACCGGACGTTACATCCGCATGGATAATAACTCATTGTACGAGATTTGATAACTGACAATTGAGATTTTATGAAACATACATTGCCCAAACTCAACCTCATCCTGATCGCGGTATCGTTTGTGATCATCGTGGTCGGTTTCTGCTTGATGGTTGGTGCGCCTTCCGGTGAGGAAGCGTATAATCCGGATATCTTCTCCGTTCGCCGTATTACGGTAGGACCGATGATCGCGTTATTCGGTTTTGTGAGTATGATTTTTGCCATCTTATTCCGCGGTAAGAAATGAGTTGGTTGCAAGCACTTATACTGGGTATCGTGCAGGGACTTACGGAGTTCCTGCCCGTTTCGTCTTCCGGGCACCTGGAGATCGGGCATGTGCTGCTCGGCACATCAGGCGAAGAGAACCTGACCTTTGCCATCATCGTGCATGCCGCTACAGTACTCTCGACGCTTGTAGTACTCTGGAACCAAGTGGCACAACTCTTCCGCGGCACGTTTACCACCTTGCAGTGGAACGCAGAGAAAGACTATGTGGCGAAGATTCTGGTGTCGATGATACCGGTTTTCATCGTCGGCATGTTCTTCAAGGACCAAGTGGAGTCGTTCTTCGGCAACGGATTACTGTTAGTCGGTATCTGTCTGCTTGTCACGGCGGCTTTGTTGGCTTTGAGTGAGTGGTTACAGAAGAAGCGTCAGGATGCCGGCCATGAGGTAGGATACAAAGACGCCATCATCATCGGTATTGCGCAAGCCTGCGCTGTATTGCCGGGGCTGAGTCGTTCGGGCACAACCATCGCCACGGGTCTGCTCTGCGGCGTGAAGAAAGAGAGCGTAGCGCAGTTCTCCTTCCTGATGGTACTCATT
Source organism: uncultured Bacteroidales bacterium (assembly GCA_900321005.1). GTDB lineage: Bacteria > Bacteroidota > Bacteroidia > Bacteroidales > Paludibacteraceae > Colicola. The sequence goes on from ONUF01000023.1 coordinate 14,014, forward strand.
CCTATCTTAGGCGAAGCGTTCTTAGATCTGATGAAACTGCTCCAAGGCGAGATAGTAAGCGATTTAGGGCTCGTACCGGCCATTGTGGGATTCGTTGCAGCGTTTGTGACCGGTTGCTTTGCTTGCCGCTTTATGATAGAGATCGTCCGCCGTCAGCGCTTGATATGGTTCGCGCTTTACTGCGCTGTCGTAGGCTCGGTAGCTATCATCGCCACGGTTTGCTGATATGTGGGATTTTGAAGAAGGCGAAGTTCTGGCGTTTGACAAACCGCTACACTGGACGTCATTCGACTTGGTGGCGAAGGTGCGATGGAACTTGTGCCATAAATTAGGACGGAAGAAGCTGAAAGTGGGTCATACCGGAACTTTGGATCCTTTGGCCACCGGCGTAGTGATTATCTGCACGGGAAAAAAGACCAAACTGATCGACCAATTGCAGTATGACGTAAAGGAATATATTGCTACACTGCAATTAGGTGCTACGACGCCGAGTTATGACTTGGAAAAGGAGATTGATGCAACCTATCCGACGGAGCATATCACCCGCGAGTTGATCGACCAAACGATCCCGCAGTTCCTCGGAGAACAATGGCAAGTGCCGCCGATTTTCTCCGCCGTCCAGATCAACGGGAAACGTGCGTATGAGTTTGCCCGCAAAGGCGAAGAAGTGGAACTCAAGCCCAAGTTGCTGGTGATTGATGAGATAGAGGTGCTGGCGTTTGACGCAACGACCATGCAACTGACGATACGCGTCGTATGCTCGAAGGGCACGTATATCCGTGCGTTGGCCCGCGACATCGGCGAACGCTTACACTCCGGCGCACACCTGACGGCCTTACGCCGTACACGCGTAGGCAATACCCGAGTAGAAGACTGCTATACGATAGAGAACTTTTTAGACGCATTAAAAAACTACGAGTATGTACAAAACCAATGATATGAAACTCAGCCAGTTTAAGTTCAAACTGCCTGAAGAATTGATTGCTCAGTTTCCGGCCTCTTATCGCGATGAGGCCCGCATGATGGTGCTGCACCGTAAGTCCGGAGAGATCGAGCATAAGAAAGTGTCCGACTTAGTGGAGTATTTCGATGAAGGGGACCTCTTCGTGATGAACGACAGCAAGGTGTTCCCGGCACGCCTATATGCGCATAAGGAGAAGACCAACGCCCTGATAGAGGTATTCCTCTTGCGCGAGTTGAATCATAAGTCGCGTTACTGGGACGTACTCGTTGATCCGGCGCGTAAGATCCGCATCGGTAACAAACTGACCTTTGATGAAGACCCATCTATCGTAGCGGAGGTGATTGATAACACTACGAGTCGCGGTCGTACCTTCCGTTTTCTCACGGACTATGACAATGAAGAGTTTGTGCCTCGTCTGTATGCCTTGGGAAGTGCTCCGCTGCCGAAATATATCCGTCGTCCTATGGATGCAGCAACGCAGGCGGAATATGACGAGGTCTTCCACGACCAACCAGTGCGTGAGATGGATACCGAGCGTTACCAGACCATCTTTGCGGACAAGATAGGTGCGGTGGCAGCACCGGCAGCCGGCCTGCATTTCTCCAAACAGTTACTTAAACGCATGGAGATTCGTGGTATAGAGACCACCTTCTTGACCAGCCATATGTCGTTAGGTATCTTCAAAGATATCGACGTGGAGGACCTGACGAAGAACAAGATGGAGTCGGAGCAGATCATCCTGCCGGAGAAGATGATTAGAGCGGTCAACAAAACCCGCGCAGAGATGCACCGCGTATGTGCGGTCGGCACGGAGGTGATGCGTGCTATGGAGCATGTGGCAGGAACGAACGGTGTACTCAAAGAGTACAACGGATGGACGAATAAGTTTATTTTCCCGCCTTATCGCTTCATGGTGGCCAACAGTTTCTTTGTGAACTTCTACATGCCGCAGTCGAGTCAGTTGCTGATGGTGGCTGCTTTCGGAGGTTTCGAAGAGACCATGCACGCTTACGAAGAGGCCATTAAGGAAGGTTATCGTTTTGGAGACTACGGAGACGCAATGTTAATCGTCGATTGATGCAGGTACGAATAGATCCATCTTGGCAGCGCGTGTTACAAACGGAGTTTGACAAACCCTATTTCGAACTCCTCACTCAATATGTGCGCCAACAGTATAAGACCCGTCGGTGCTTTCCTCCGGCAGGTCTTATTTTTAACGCCTTTGACTCCTGTCCGTTCGAGAAGGTACGCGTGGTCATTATCGGCCAAGACCCGTATCACGAGGAGAATCAGGCGATGGGACTCAGTTTCTCGGTGCCGGAAGGCGTGCAGATTCCTCCTTCGCTGATGAATATCTACAAGGAGATCCACCGCGACTTAGGCACTCCGATTCCTCAGAGCGGAGACCTGCGCCGATGGGCGGTGCAAGGTGTGTTGCTGCTGAATGCTACGCTGACGGTGGAGGCCCACAAGGCCGGAAGTCACCAGGGCAAGGGATGGGAAGAACTGACGGACGCCGCTATCGCCGCCCTGAATAAAGAACGCGAGCATCTAGTGTTTATGCTCTGGGGATCTTATGCCCAGCGAAAAGGCCAAATCATCGACCGACGCAAACATCTTGTTCTGCAAACTTCTCACCCATCACCACTCTCCGTATATCGCGGATTTGACGGCTGCGGACATTTCAGTGCCGCCAATCAATACTTAGTTAATCACGGCTTAGCGCCTATTCAATGGTAATATGAAAAAGTTACTGCTTATCGATGCCTACGCGATGATTTTTCGCGCGTACTACGCTTTTATCCGCGCGCCGCGCATGAACAGCAAGGGCGAGAACACCTCGGCGATCTTCGGTTTTGCCATCACGCTGGATGACCTGTTAAAAAAAGTCAATCCGACGCATGTCGGCGTCGCCTTTGACCCGAAAGGCGGTACCTTCCGTCACGAGGCATACGAGCAGTATAAGGCGCAGCGCGAAGAGACGCCGGAGGATATCCGTAAGGCTGTGCCGGTTATCAAACGACTGTTGGAGACGATGAATATACCGGCTTTCGAAGTTCCGGGTTTTGAGGCGGACGATGTCATCGGAACACTCGCCAAGCAAGGCGAACAAGCCGGATTTGAAGTGTTTATGGCTACGCCGGACAAAGATTATGGCCAATTGGTAAGCGAGCATATTTTTATGTACCGTCCGCGCCATACCGGTGGCTTTGAAGTGATGGGTCCCAAAGAGGTGTGTGAGAAATACGGGCTGCAAGATAAGACGCAGGTGATTGATTTGTTGGGCCTGATGGGTGATGCGAGTGACAATATCCCCGGATGTAAAGGGGTAGGTGAGAAGACTGCTGTGGCGCTGCTCCAGCAGTTTGGATCGATTGATAACATGCTCGCGCATACCGACGAGATCAAAGGGGCGCTGCGTGCCAAAGTTGAGAGCCAGGTGGAAGACATAAAGTTCTCCCGTTTCTTGGCGACTATTCGAACGGATGTGCCTATTACCTTAGACGAAGCGCTGCTGGTGAAGAAAGAACCGAACCTCGAGGCCCTCGCAGAACTGTATCGCGAACTGGAATTCAACACCCTGCTCAAGAAACTGCCCCAGAAGAATCAGAATATTCCGAGTAATCAGAGTACTCCGGCTTCTCCGAAAAAGTCCAAACCTGCCGACCCGAATCAGTTGGACCTCTTTGGCGATTTCGGCGCCGATCCGAATACTCAGAATACTCCGAGCACTCCGCAGTACGACACGATTGAGAATCGTCTATGTCAGTACTTGTTGAACCCCGAGGTGGCTTTCAATCCCGAGATTGAGCCCAATTGGGCAGCGTTGAAGGCGGATGCGGACTTATGGAACTTGTATAACGACGTCGAGTTGCCCTTAGTGCCGGTGTTGCGCGAGATGGAAGCCGCCGGCGTGCGCTTTGATGTGAATAAACTGCATGAGGCGGAAGCCACGCTGACAGCAGAACTGCATGAGTTAGAGCAGCGTATTTATGAACTAGCCGGCGAGACTTTTAATATCAATAGTCCGAAACAAGTGGGCGAACTGCTCTTCGACAAACTCAAACTCGACCCCAAAGCCAAAAAATCCCGCACGGGCCAGTACTCGACTTCCGAAGAAGTACTGGTTGCATTGAAGGAACGTCATGCCATTGTCGGGGTAATCCTAGACTTTAGAGCATTGAGCAAGCTAATCTCTACCTACATATCTGCTCTTCCCAGTTATATCGCGGCGGACGGAAAAATTCATACGACGTATAATCAAACCGTGACAGCAACGGGACGATTGAGTAGTAGTAATCCGAATTTACAGAACCTGCCGATTCGTTCCGAACGCGGCAAACTCATTCGTGAGGCGGTCATTCCCGACGAAGGTTGCCTGTTCCTTAGCGCCGATTACAGTCAGATTGAACTGCGTCTGCTCGCGCACATGAGCAAAGACGAACACCTGCTGCATGCTTTCCACTCTGGACAAGACATCCATGCGGCGACGGCGGCTCGGATCTTCCGGAAACCCATCGAAGAGATAAATAAGGATGAGCGCCGTAAAGCCAAGACCGCCAATTTCGGTATTATCTACGGCATCTCGGCCTTCGGATTGGCGCAACAACTCGACTGCCCGCGCGCCGAGGCACGCCAACTGATAGATGACTATTTCGCCGCTTTCCCGGGCGTGATCCGCTATATCGAGAAGCAGAAAGAGATCGCGCGCGAACGCGGTTTTGCAGAGACACTGTTCGGTCGCAAGCGGTACCTTCCGGATATATTGTCCAATAACGCCACGGTGCGTTCGTTCGCCGAGCGCAATGCGGTCAATGCCCCGATTCAGGGCACCGCAGCCGATATCATCAAGATCGCTATGGTCGCTATCCATCGTCGGCTGAAAGAGGAAAATCTGAAGGCGCAAATGATTATGCAGGTGCACGATGAATTGAACTTCAACGTGCCTGAGAATGAGGTGGAGCGCGTGCGGGAGATAGTGGTGTCCGAAATGCAGAACGCGGTGCATTTGTCTATTCCTTTGATCGCTGACTGCGGTGTCGGCAAGAACTGGCTTGAGGCTCATTAACATCATATTAGTCATCCGCGTTCTGTGTATCGGAAACTCGTTTTCTTGGGATGCGGTAGAACAGGAACTGGTGCCTTTATGTGACGCCAGTGGTGTACAAGTGGAGGTGCATAACCTTTACTACGGCGGTTGTTCGTTACAGCAGCACGTCGAGTTTCTTCTGGCGAAAGATACGGCGGCTTATTCGCACCGCGTATGCACGAATACAGAAGGTCGAGTGGAGAAGGATACCATTAGTCTAAAGCAGGCCTTGCGGGACGGAAAGTACGACTTTATCTCCTTGCAGCAGGCGAGCCATGACAGTGGTGTTCGCAGCAGCTACGAACCCTGGTTGACGATACTTATCGACACCGTGCGGGCATACCAACCGGAAGCCAAACTATGCTGGATGCAGACTTGGGCGTACAGCAAGGATGCCAACCACCCCGCTTATCCGCGCTACCAATCGGACCAACAAGTGATGTGGGATAGTATTCAGGCTTGTATCAAATCACAAATCACAAATCACAAATTACAAATTATTCCGTGTGGAAGCGCTATTCAGAATGCGCGACACACGAAATTAGGTGATACCTTATGCCGCGACGGCTACCATCTAAACTATGTTTATGGTCGTTATACGGCGGCGTGTGTGTGGTATGAGCTGTTGACAGGAAAAGATGTTCGGAAGAATCGCTATAAGAACCCGCAGATGACTTCTTGTCAAAAACGACTTACGCAACGCGCTGCTCATCAAGCAAACAAAAAGAGGATGCCATAATTGACATCCTCTTGTGATCCATGCAGGATTCAAACCTGCAACCCCCACATCCGTAGTGTGGTACTCTATTCAGTTGAGCTAATGGACCATTGCTTCAAAAAGAAGAGGGCTTGCGCCCTTGGCGGTGCGGACGAGACTCGAACTCGCGACCTACGGCGTGACAGGCCGGTATTCTAACCAACTGAACTACCGCACCAGTAGTCTTCTTTTCAAAAGCGGGTGCAAAAGTACTGCTTTTTTTTGACATGAGCAAATTTTTTGGCAACTTTTTTCAAAAAAAGTGCATTTTCATGAAAAAAGGCTACCTCTCAGCAGCCTTTTTTCTTCTTTATCCTTTGAATTCGGGATCGGTGAGGTCTCCGTTCAGATAACTATCATAGGCCGTCATGTCGATCAATCCGTGTCCGCTGAGGTTGAAGAGAATGACTTTCTCTTCGCCCGTCTCGATACATTTCTTCGCTTCGCGAATCGTTGCCGCGATGGCGTGACAACTCTCCGGCGCAGGAATAATACTCTCTGTCTGCGCAAAGAGCAAACCGGCTGCGAAGGATTCCGTCTGAGGGATATCTACCGCGCGCATGTAACCGTCTTTGAGCAGTTGGCTGACGATGGTGCCGGCTCCGTGGTATCGAAGACCACCCGCGTGGATGTTTGCCGGTTTGAACTCGTGGCCGAGCGTGTACATCGGCAGCAGCGGTGTGTAGCCGGCCTCATCACCGAAGTCGTACTCGAACTTACCCTTTGTCAGTTTCGGACAACTGGAGGGTTCGGCTGCGATATATTCGGTTTTCTTGCCTTCGAGAATGGTATGGCGCATAAAGGGGAAGGCAAGTCCGCCGAAGTTACTTCCGCCGCCGAAGCACGCGATGATGGTGTCGGGGTACTCACCGGCTTTCTCCATCTGCTTCTCGGCTTCAAGACCAATGACGGTCTGGTGCAGAGAGACATGGCTCATGACCGAACCAAGGGTATATTTGCAGTTCGGCGTGGTGGTGGCGAGTTCGACAGCCTCCGAGATGGCGGTGCCGAGTGAACCCGGATGCAGCGGGTCGCGGGTGATGATGTCTTTTCCGGCGCGCGTGGACATCGACGGCGAACCCTCCACGGTCGCGCCAAAAGTGCGCATGATCGAACTGCGGTAGGGTTTCTGCTGCATGGAGATCTTCACTTGATAGACCGCGCACTCAAGTCCGAAGGCTTTGGCCGCATAACTGAGCGCAGCACCCCATTGTCCGGCACCCGTCTCGGTAGTGACATTGGTCGTTCCTTCCTGCTTGCAGTAATAACATTGCGGCAGGGCGGAGTTGATCTTATGCGAGCCGAGTGGATTCACACTCTCGTTCTTGAAATAGATATGTGCGGGTGTGCCTAAGGCTTTCTCCAAGGCGTACGCACGAACGAGCGGCGTAGAGCGGTAGTATTTATATCGGTCGAAGACTTCTTCCGGGATATCTATCCAGGCGTGCTCTTGATCCAACTCCTGTTTGGCGCACTCGGCGGCGAAGATATGCGCGAGGTCATCCGCTGTCAGCGGTTCTTTCGTCGCCGGATTGAGTAACGGCAACGGTTTGTTGATCATGTCCGCTTGGATGTTATACCATTGGCGAGGCAGTTCGCTCTCGTCCAATAAAAATCGTTTTTGCTTGCTCATAACAGAAAAAATGTAAATTTTGTACCTTTTATACGTAAACGACCGCAAAGGTACAACAAAAAAATGAAATAAACAAGAGGGTAATGAGTTTTTTAGAGAAAAAATGTTCCAAATATCGAATTGCCCCCGAGATGCCCCCGAGTTTACCCCGATTTAACCCCTGCTTAACCCTGCCGGCGAAACTCCGCCAAAACGATCGCGGTAGCGATAGCTACGTTGAGACTCTCCGAGGTCTCTGCGTCTTTGGGGTAGGAAGGAATACGCAGGGGATGGGTGATGAACGGCCGCACAGCCTGCGAGATACCATTGCCTTCATTACCCATGACGATGATGGCTTTGCTCTTTAACTCGTTCACTCCTTCACTCCTTAATTCCTCATACATGTCGCGGCCATCCAGAAGGGTCCCGTAGACTGGGATGGTAGTGCTTTTAAGGAAAGTCGGCAGGTCAAGGTAGTGCACTTGTACGCGGGCCAGCGCACCCATCGTCGCTTGTACCACCTTGGGGTTGTAGCAATCGGCCGTATCCGGCGAACAGAGGATGGTGCGAACGCCGAACCAGTCGCAGGTGCGAATGATGGTACCTAAGTTTCCCGGGTCTTGGATGCCGTCGAGCACTAATAAAAGATCGGAGTTTTCCGAATACTCGGAATAATCGGAGTGCTCCGACTTCTTAAAGACCCCGATGACGCCCTGCGGCGTGCGGAGACCGGACATTTGCTCCAATTGTGTCTGCGACACGTGGATAGCTTCGCGTTTATCGGCTTCGCCGTTTATAAACAGGTGCACGAGTTCGAAGCCTTTGCGCAATTCCTCCACGCATTTCTCGCCCTCAGCGACAAACAGACCCGTCTCGTCGCGGTATTTCTTCAGCTGCAAACTTTTAACAAGTTTGATCTGCGTTTTGCTGATTCTTTCCATAGACACACTCAAAAACGCCACAAAAGTACAAAAATATTTTGATATATCAAAATTTTTGACTAATTTTGCACGCTCATTATGTTAGGCGCAGTGCGTACATATGGTTTTCGATGCTTGAGTATAGCCCTTCTGGCGGTGCTTTTTGCATCGTGTAACACCACGAAATTTGTGCCGCAAGACAAGTACTTGCTGAACAAAGTTCGGGTGAAATGTGTGGATGACAAGAATGTCTCCACCGGTGCGTTGGCCAGTTATGTGCGCCAGAAGCAGAACACCGAGATTTTCGGGTTCTGGAAATTGCAGTTACATATTTACAATACCGCCCCGGTAGATACGACGACCAAATCCCGTGCCCGCGCGGCGCGCAATGCGAAGAAGATGGGTGAAGCGCCGATCATCTATGACGAGGAAATGACGGAAGTGAGTATGCAACAGATCCGTCAGCAGATGAATAACATGGGTTATTTCCACGCGGAGGTGGACACGCAGTTGCGGTTTAAGAAGCGGAAAGTGGAAGTGACGTATCTGGTGACGGCGCATCAGCCGTACTATGTACGGAACTACGAGGTGGATATTCCTGCTTCGGCGGTTCGCGATATCGCGCAAAACGAGCGGCGTAAGGTGCACCCCGGCGCGCAGTTCTCTACGGCGGTGCTGGACGAGGAGCGCGAGCGTATCACTACGGCGATGCGCAATCAGGGTTATTACTATTTCGAAAAATCGCTTTTGGAATATACGGCCGACAGTTCGCTGAACACCCACCAGGTGGATGTCCGCTTGCATATCGCGCCGTATGTGTCGCAGTTGGATTCGGCGGAGTTGAAGCGCTTGAGTACCCGTTATTCGATTCGCGAGGTCAATTTCTCGCAGGACTATCCGTTCTTGCGCAAGAGTGCGCTGCGCCGCGCGAGCCGTATCCGTGCCGGTGAGCGCTATGCGGAATGGCGTGAGGAGCGCACCTACGCGCGCATGAACGCGCTGCCGCCGGTGAAGTATGTTGATATAGCGTTCACGCCGGCTGGCGATACCTTGCTGGACTGTAACATCATGGTGTCGCGTAGCAAATTGAACTCCGTGACAGCAGAAGTGGAAGGCACCTACAGCGCCGGCGATTGGGGTGTTGCGGCGGGACTAAGATACACCAATAAGAATATCTTCCACGGCGCAGAAGTGCTGACGGTCGGTGCGCGCGCTTCGTATGAGTGGCGCACTAACGGCGGGCGGGCGATCGAGGCGCGTGCCGATGTGGGCTTGCATTTCCCTTCGAACGTGGCGGTGGATGTGGCGTATAACTACCAGCAGCGGCCCGACGAGTACACGCGTACGATCGCCAATGCCAGTCTGTCCTATCGGATCCCGCGTCAACCCGGCAGTCGCTGGACGCATGAGTTCAACCTCATCGATCTCAATTATATCTACGTGCCCTGGATGTCGGACGCATTCCGGCGCCAGTTCATGGATCGCTCGTCGGTGCTGAAGGCCAGCTACGAGGACCATTTCATTGTCGATTGGAGTTATACGGGTTCGTACTCGACCTTCAATCCGCGCTTCCCGAACCGCTCCTATCTGCAGTTTGTGCTCCGCGCGGAGACGGCCGGTAACTTCCTGTATGCCCTAAGCGAGTTGTTCCATTTTCCGAGGAACGAAGACGGCGCTTATATGATCGGTACCATCCCCTTTGCGCAGTATGCCAAAGGTGATTTTAACTTCACCTACCACGGCATCATCGCGCCGAAGCACCACTTAGTGACGCATATCGGTTTCGGAGCTGCGGTGCCGTACCTGAATGCGAAGGTTATTCCGTTCGAGAAGCGCTATTTCGGTGGCGGCGCGAGCGGCGTGCGCGGATGGCAGGCACGCACGCTGGGACCGGGCACATTCCGCAACACAGGCAACAGGATGGCATATGACTTGCAGGTGGGCGATATTCACCTGGAGATGAATCTCGAATACCGCTTTAAGGTGCTGAAGTTCTTGGAGTTGGCGGCTTTCACGGACGCAGGAAACATATGGACGATCTTTAGTTATGACTCGCAACCGGGCGGCGCCTTCACATCGGATTTCTACAAGCAGATTGCGTGGAGCTACGGAGCCGGACTTCGCTTCGACCTCTCGGTGATGATCTTCCGTATAGACTTCGGCGTGAAGCTGTACGACCCGGGCCGCATGGACTTAGGTACGCAGTGGCGTATCGCGCCCAACGGCTTATGCTGGCGGGATGACATGACCTTCCACTTCGCAATCGGCTACCCGTTCTGATTATGCTGAAAACTCACATGATATCGGGGCTCATCGAAGCCGGTTGTGACGAAGCGGGACGCGGGCCGTTGGCGGGAAGTGTGTTTGCGGCGGCGGTGATCCTGGACCCGAAACGGGTAGGAGAGGTGCCGGAGTTCGAGTGGCTCAATGACTCGAAGCAACTGACGGACAAACAGCGCTATGCCCTCCGGCCGGTCATCGAACGCGAAGCGGTCAGTTGGGCGGTGGTGGAAGTGACGGCGAAGGAGATCGACGAACGTAATATATTGCAATGTTCCATCTTGGGCATGCAGCGCGCGCTGGGCAAGCTGTCCGTACGCCCGCAGCACATCCTGGTGGATGGCAATAAATGGAAACCCTACGTGCCGGAAGGCGAGCTGCTGGAGATTCCGGCCGACACGGTGGTGCATGGTGATGCGACCTACATGTCGATAGCGGCGGCGAGTGTGCTGGCCAAGACCTACCGCGATGACTACATGCTGCGGCTGCACGACGAGTTTCCCCAATACGGCTGGGCGAATAACAAAGGCTATCCGACGGCCGAACATTATGCGGCAATAAAGAAATATGGTGTAACACCTTATCATAGATTAACGTTTAACTTAAAATTGTAACAGTATGTGTTTTTTTCGTAAAACAGTTGTGGTAGAAGGACAGGAACGTCCTCGCCGCAAAGTAGGCTGCCTCGGCGGCTGCCTGATTTTCCTGGCTGTGTATTTCCTCTGCAGCGCCCTCCTCGGATGGATCATGGGAGATGTATTCTCCTCGTCGAATGTCAAACTGGAGGACAAGACCATCTATCGTTTGGAGATGAAGGGTACGCTCGTGGAGCAGGCCAAAGAAGAGAGTCCGTTCGCATCGCTGATGAGTTCCGTGCCTTACAGCAGTTATGCCGGCAAGGGCGAGACGGTCGGCTTGGACGAGATCCTGAGTAATATTCGTCTGGCGAAGAACGATGATAAGATCCTCGGTATATGGGTGGACGGCGCCGAGCTGGAGACGGCTCCGGCGAATGCGAAAGCGATTCGCGATGCGTTGCTCGACTTCAAGCAGAGCGGTAAATGGGTCATCGCTTCAGCGAAGAACTTCGGTCAGACCAATTATTACATCGCTTCTGTTGCCGACCGTATATGTCTGGACCCGACGGGGGCCGTGGACTGGAACGGTCTCTCGGCTACGAAGATGTACTTCACCCGCGTGATGGAGAAAATCGGCGTCGAGATGCAGATCCTCAAAGTGGGCACCTTCAAGTCGGCTGTAGAACCGTATTTCCGCACCTCGATGTCGGATGCCGACCGCTTGCAGACAGAGCAATACCTCAGCGGTATTTGGAACGAGTACAAGTCCGCTGTCTCGGCTGCCCGTCATATTGACGAGGCGCAGTTGGATGCGCTCGCTGACCGCGTCATGGGGCTGCAGTCGGCCGAAGAGAACCTCGCGGCAGGTCTCGTGGACACCATCGTCTATGCCCAGGATATGGACTCGCTGCTGCGCGTCTATGCCGGCACGAAGGACTATCATCTGCTCTCCACTGCGAAGATGGCGAAGGTAAAACGTCCGGAGTCGAAGGCGAAAGACAAAGTAGCAGTGCTCTATCTCGAAGGGGAGATCACCGATGAGACAGGCGACGGTATTGTCGGCAAGGATGTCGTAAAGACCCTCAAGAAGATCCGCAAGCAAGATGATATCAAAGCCCTCGTGCTGCGCGTCAACAGCCCGGGCGGTTCGGCCAACGCCAGCGAAGTGATCTGGCATGCCGTGCAGAACATCAAGGCGGATAGTATTCCGGTTGTTGTCTCCATGGGCGACTATGCCGCTTCGGGTGGCTATTACATCTCCTGCGGCGCGGATTATATCTTTGCTGAACCGACCACGCTCACCGGTTCGATTGGTATCTTTGGTACTATCCCGAACGTGTCCAAACTGCGCAATAAAGTGGGTCTGGACATCGACGGCGTCAGCACCAACAAACACTCGGATATGGGAACCAACATGATCTACAAAGGCATGAATGCCGAAGAGCACGCGATCATGCAGACGATGATTGAGCGCGGCTATGACCTGTTCACCAGCCGTTGTGCGCAAGGCCGTCATGTAGAGCAGGCGTATATCAAATCCATCGGCGAAGGCCGTGTTTGGTTGGGCGACAAAGGTAAAGAGATTGGTATCGTCGATGAACTCGGTAATATCGATGACGCCATCGCGAAAGCCGTAGAACTTGCCGGACTGGAGTCCTATCAACTGACGTACTTCCCGGAGAAAGAAGATCCGTACGAGGAGTTGCTCAAGATGCTCGATAACACCACGGAAGAGGAACGCCTCATCATGAAAGTCCGCGACTTCTGCTCCAAACCGCGTATCATGGCCCTCATGCCGGAAGTGACGATCCAATAAATCATCAATCATCAATCACCAATACGATGTATCACATCGTCTCCATCCCGCTCAGTGGACTCTACACTTTTGGTGTAGCCATCCGCCATGTGCTGTTTGACCAGCGTCTGTTACCCTCGTTTAGCGTCGATGTGCCGACGATAGGCGTGGGTAACCTGGCGGTGGGCGGCACGGGCAAGACGCCGATGGTGGAGTACCTGCTGCGACTGCTCTTGGACAACGGCTATCGGCCGGCGGTCCTCTCGCGCGGGTACAAGCGCAAGACGCACGGTTTCCGTTTGGCTGACAGTGAGTCCACCGTAGAGACTATCGGAGACGAGGCGATGCAACTGCATCGGAAGTTCCCGGAGGTACCCGTGGCGGTGTGCGAGAACCGCGTGCGCGGTGTCAAGCAACTGCAGCGCCAACTGACGAAGCTCGATGTGGTGGTGCTCGACGATGCGATGCAGCACCGCGCCTTGCGCTGCGGCTTCACCATCCTCCTCACGCCTTACGACCACCTCTATATCGATGATCATATGTTGCCGTGGGGCACGCTGCGCGACCTGCCGAGCAGGGCGTTGACGGCCGACGCGGTGGTGGTGACCAAGTGCCCGGACAGCATTCGCCCGATAGACATGCGCGTGGTCGATAACCGTCTCCACCTGCCTACGTTCCAGCAACTGCATTTCACGGGATTGAGCTACGCGCCGATGGAGCAGGAGGGTACGCCCCTCGTGCTGTGCGGCATCGCCCGACCGAAGTATATGATGCGATATGTGAGCAAGCACTATCCGAAGGCTGAACTGATGGCTTATCCGGATCATCATCATTACACGCCGGCGGACATCGACGCTATCATGCAGCGCGCCGCGGATTTCGACTTTGTCCTCACGACGGAGAAAGATATCCAGCGCCTGCGTACTACGTCCCTGGTGGACCGCCTGCAGGCGCAGAACAAGCGTCTCATCGCTCTGCCGGTGAGCGTGCGGTTCTGCACTCCCAAAGAACTTTTTGACCGACAAATACTGACGTATGTGCGGGAAAATAAAAAATGACCAATGGTACATGGTACATGGTAAATGGTAAATTAATACATATCCTTCGTCGTTTCGTGCCGCCGTATCGCGCGCAGTTGGGGTGGAATATCTTCTTCAACCTCCTCTCGACGATCCTGTCGCTCTTCTCCTTCGCGGCGATCATCCCGGTGCTGCGCATCCTCTTCGGACTCAACAGCCTCGAGGTGACGCGTATCCCGCTGGAGGAGGTACACGGACTGCAAGAGACCATCGCCGCCCTGCGCACGAACCTCTACTGCGTGCTCAACGAACAGATCGCGCTGCATGGCGCCGGGTATGTGTTGCTGCTCTTGGGGCTTTTCCTTATCGTGATGACGGGACTCAAAGTGCTCACGGCGTGGCTGGCGAACTATTTCATGGTGCCTATCCGCACGGGTGTGTTACGCGACTTGCGCAAACAGCTCTACGACAAGATCCTCTCGCTGCCTATGGGCTATTTCACCCAGGCGCGGCGGGGCGATATTATCTCGCGTATGACGAACGACGTGAACGAAGTGGAAGCGTCCATCATGTCGGCCCTCGACATCCTGTTCAAGGACCCCATCATGATTCTCGTCTATCTCATCACACTCTTCGTCATCTCGTGGCAACTGACGCTCTTCGTGTTGCTGCTCATGCCCGTTGCTATCTTCCTCATCGGCCGTATCGGACGCAGCCTCAAGCGGGCGTCGAAACGCGGACAGGAGCAGAACGCCGAGATCCTCTCGTCCATCGACGAGACGTTGTTGGGACTGCGCGTGGTCAAAGGATTTAATGCCCAGAATAAACTGCGGGCGCGTTTTGAGGCGCTCATTAATGCGACTCGCGCAACCTTCAATCGCATCAATCGGCGCTATTACATGGCGCACCCGCTCTCGGAATTCCTCGGCACGATACTCATCGCCGTCATCCTTTGGTTCGGCGGACTGCTGATACTTGCCGACCATGCGACCATTGACGCAGCGACGTTCATCTACTACCTCGTCATCTTTTATTCGATCATCAATCCTTCGAAAGACCTCAGCAAAGCGGCGTATGGCATTCGTCGCGGCATGGCCTCGCTCGAACGCATCGATACGGTTCTTAATACGGAGTCGAATATCCTTGAACCCGCGCAAGCGCTGCCGGTACATTTCGAGAAAGAGATTGTCTTCGACCATGTGTCTTTTGCGTACCAACCGGAACGCGAAGTGTTAACAGATATCTGTCTGACGGTGCCCAAAGGCAAGACTGTCGCGCTGGTAGGGCAGTCGGGTAGTGGTAAGACCACCCTCACGGACCTCCTGCCGCGCTTCTATGATCCGACCTCAGGCTTTATCTCTATCGATGGCACCGATGTCCGATGCCATACGACGCACGACTTGCGCGATTTCATGGGTATCGTATGCCAGGAACCCATCCTGTTCAACGACACGGTACTCAATAACATCACCTTCGGCGTCGATACGTCCCAAACTGCGCCGAACGGACTGACTTGGCGCGAAGCGGCCGAACAGGCTGCGCGTATTGCCAATGCCCATACTTTCATCGCCGCTATGCCGGAAGGGTATGACACCGTCATTGGTGACCGCGGATCGCGTCTCTCCGGAGGACAGCGCCAGCGCCTCTCTATCGCGCGGGCCATCCTCAAGAACCCACCCATCCTCATCCTCGATGAAGCGACCTCGGCACTTGACAGCGAGTCCGAACGACTGGTGCAGGAAGCCCTTGAGCACCTCATGCGCGACCGTACGACCCTCGTCGTAGCGCACCGCCTGTCCACTATCCGCCATGCCGATCTCATCTGCGTGATGCACGAAGGACAAATCGTCGAGCGTGGCACACACAACGAACTCTACGCCCTCGGCGGCTATTATACCAAACTCGTTGATATGCAGGCCTAAACTGATTACTGATTACTGATTACTGAATGCTGAAAACTAGAGTACTCTTAGGAATGTCCGGTGGCATTGATTCCACCGTCAGCGCCATGCTTCTTTTGGAGCAAGGCTATGAGGTAGTAGGCGTCACTTTTCGTACATACGATAGCATCAAAGAGAGTTGTATCGCCAAAGAGAAAGGCTGCTGCACCATTGACTCCATCATGGAGGCGCGGCACAACGCGGAGAAAATGGGTTTTGAGCACCATATCGTGGACTTCCGAGAGACTTTCCGCCGGTGCGTGATTCAGAACTTCATCGACGAGTATATGGCGGGCCGCACGCCCAACCCTTGCGTGCTGTGCAACAGCCATATCAAGTGGGGCGAACTGATGCGCGTAGCGGATGAGTTGCATTGTGACTATATCGCCACCGGCCACTACGCCCGCATCGCCGAACGCGACGGACATGTGTTCCTGCGCACCGCCGCCGATACGCATAAAGACCAGACCTATTTCCTCTGGATGCTCACCGAAGAGCAACTGCGCCGAACGATTTTTCCGTTGGGCAACTATACGAAAGAAGAAGTGCGGGAGATAGCGCGTCAGCACGGTTACGAGAAACTCGCCGTCAAGCGCGAGAGCCAGGAGATATGCTTCATCCCCGACGATGACTACCGCGCTTTCCTGCGCGCGAACGTGCCCGACTATAAGGAGCGCGTGCGCGCGGGCGAATACATCGACAAAGACGGCAAGGTCTTAGGCCATCACGAAGGCTATGTCAACTACACCATCGGTCAACGCAAGGGACTTGGTATCGCCCTTGGTCAACCCGCCTATATTACGCATATCGACGCCGCCACCAACCGCATCACCCTCGGCACCAACGATGACATGTACGCGACGGAACTCCGCTATAAATCAATCATCAATCATAAATCATCAATCTCCAATTCGCCCCTCACGGCGAAAATCCGCTACCGTTCGAAAGCCGTGCCCGTCAAAGAAATAAAATCAGCAATCACCAATGACCAATCACAAATAAGCTCGCTGATCTTCAGCGAGCCTATCTGGGGTATCACTCCCGGTCAGTCTGTCGTCCTCTATCAGGACGACCTCGTCATCGGGGGAGGAATAATAGTCTGATTACTGACTACTGATCACTTTCCGAAGTAACGCTTGTACAATCCTTCGAAACCTTTGCCGTGGCGAGCTTCGTCGCGTGCCATCTCATGTACGGTGTCATGAATCGGGTCGAGGTTCAACTCTTTCGCACGCTTAGCGATATTCAACTTGTCTTCGCATGCGCCGGACTCCGCTAACATGCGTTTCTCGAGGTTTGTCTTGGTATCCCATACAATCTCTCCGAGCAGTTCAGCGAAACGGGAAGCATGGTCAGCCTCTTCATAAGCGTAGCGGCGGAAAGCTTCAGCTACCTCAGGATAACCTTCGCGGTCAGCCTGACGAGCCATCGCCAGATATTGACCTACTTCGGTACATTCACCGATGAAGTGCGCACGCAGGCCTTCTGCGATGATCGGGTCCTTCTCGTCTTTTGCTACTCCCAAAATGTGCTCGCATGCGAAAGAGAGTTTGTCGTCGGATGCTACTTTCCATTCAACGATTTGCTTACATTGCGGACAACGCTCAGGTGCCTCTGTGCCCTCGTGAACATAACCACAGATCGGGCAGATAAATTTCTTTACCATAAGATAAATAATTAAAAGGTTAATAAAAAGGGTTATTATAAATTACAAATTTCAAATTACAAATCACCAATAAGCGTCCCCGACGCTGTATAAGTTTTTCCGTTACGAATGATAACGAGTTGTCCGTCTTGAATACGCTTGATGCTCGTGTCGGAAAGGGGGCTTGCCGCCTGTTCTACATCGTAGGTGGCGGGACGTGTGCCCTCTCCCCACTGTTGATAGAGCCATTCTGTTCTCCAATTGAATTTGTTGACGAACTCGTTATGCTTGGCGGTCATGTTACTGTTGTCGCAATAATTGAGCGTACCGCCCCACTTGGCGGCATCGTTTTTCGCGCCTTGCTTAATCAGTGTGGCGAGTTTGTCCATCGCCGTGAGAAAATCGCTTTGCTGGTCATGTCGGAACATATACCAGATCTCCCGCAGTCTGGCTTGGAACTGTGGCCATGTAGCCAGTTGGCCGATCCAGTATTGGGGGAAGGTAGGGGAGTCGTATATCCAGGTGTTCCAGCCGCGGTTGTATGCGTTGCCGAAGTCCCACACAGGACCGAAATACCATTTCTCGGACATGCCGTTGCGGTCGCGCTCTTTATAGAGATAGCAACTGCCGTGATAACTCTCGCAATCTTCCATCAGTTCCTGCACAAGGTAGAATTTGACAGCCTCGTCCAGATCCATCATCTCCCATAAGGGGTAATCGGTGTTGCCCCAGATAGCCTCATTCAGACTATGGAGCTGGCTTTCGATATATGTACGTTGCGACGCGGAGAGCAGTTCGGGACTCTTCATGGTAAACCATACTTCCTGTGCGTTCTGCTCGAAGAGGGTCACGTTGCCTTCCTCTTCATAGTTGTCTATCTCCACTAACCAACCGCCGCTGACGGAGTCGGTCGCATAATCCTCCTGCTCGGTGACGTTCACGCGATTGGAGCCTACGCGCACTTGCTCGGTGAGGAAATACAAACCGTAATATTCGCCGTTCATCACCAGTTCTACCGGTACGGCCTTTGGCGTCCATTTCAGCCCGAGGGCTTCGCTCAGTTGGTATCCTGCGTAGTTCTTGAGGAATCCTAAGCAGTCATCCGCGTGAGCCATCAAGCACCAATGTTTATTGCTCGGCATGCCTAAGACAGCCTGCTTCTTGTCAAACTTGATGCGGTAGGGTTTCTTGTCAAAACCGGTCCACGTCCAGTTGCCGCGTCCTTTGAATTGTCCGGCAATAGGAGCTTCCGCCGAACCTAAGGCTTTATAATTTGTGCTGAGCGGGTCTATATAGAGACTGCCGGTGACGTATTCTTCTTTGCTGGTGATGGCGACATTACCGGTGGTGTTCAGATATACGACGGGTAGCGTGCCGGAGATAGAGGCGGTGCCGGGGGTGGTCTCCTGTTGCGATTCCCAATAACCCAATGACTGCCACGCACCTTGCGCCCAGTTATCGCCCGTCTGGGGTACGAAAATGTCTCCGGCATTCATCTGCGCCTCGGAGGTCGCGGTGCGGTTGTAATTCAAGGTGTGGCTCACGTACTCCTTGAAATCGCTGAACCGCTGGTCGTACGTACCGGCTTGGATATCTCCGCCCACGAACGTAAAGCGATAGATGTCATTGACGGCCTGAGCGATGGAGACCGCCCATTTCTGCCCGTCAAAACTCATATCCAACACATGAGTCTCGGAGACATCGTCTCTGCCGTACACCATCTTGACGGTGGAATATCCGGTCTTAGAGTTGTCAAAATAGAGCGATCCCTGCGGAATCGTCATCGCCTGCATCCCTGCGCTCAGCAGGCAAACCCAAAGGAATACTATATACTTTTTCATACTAACTTCTCCTTCATATCCGGTGCAAAGATAATATAAAAAAATGATATACACAAGGGCGTGCGCATTTTTCTTGATAATTTGTATGTACTTACTTGCGGAAATGTGTATTTTCTGACGCATTTTATGAAAAAAACAAAAATAATTCAAGAAAAATTTGTGTATTTCAAAAAAAAGCAGTACCTTTGCGCGATTTTTCGTGTAATTATGCGAAAAGTCCCCGAATTTGAACGAAAATATAAAATATATACTACAATGTCAAAGATTTGTCAAATTACAGGCAAGAAAGCCATGGTCGGCTGCAATGTCTCACACTCGAAGCGCCATACAAAGCGCAGTTTCGATGTGAACCTCTTCCGCCGCAAGTTCTACTGGGTAGAACAAGATGTATGGATCGAGCTGAACGTGAGTGCAGCAGGTCTGAGAACTATTAACAAGATCGGTCTCGACAACGCGCTGAAACAGGCTGCGGAGAAGGGCTATCTCTAAAACGAAAGGAGCTAAACAATGGCAAAGAAAACAAAAGAAGCACGCGTTCAGGTTATCCTCGAGTGCACGGAACAAAAGGCCAGCGGTGTTCCCGGAATGTCTCGTTACATCACCACCAAGAACCGCAAGAACACTCCGGATCGTTTGGAACTCATGAAGTACAATCCCTACTTGAAGAAATACACGCTTCATAAGGAGATTAAGTAATTAACCCTAATTAGAAAGGCTTAGAACTATGGCAAAGAAAGCGGTCGCAACACTGCAAACCGGTAACTCCGGACGCGCGTCGCCTAAAACGGGTGCTTACATCTTCCAAGAAGAGATCGTTCTGAACGAAAAGGTGAACGAGTTCTTTAAGTAACAAACCTAACAATTAGCGCACTACATCTTTCGTGGTGCGCTAATTGTTTTCTAACAACTGATCACTGAATACTGATCACTGAATACTGAATCCTACCATGCTGGGCATCATCATCAATCCGAAATCGGGCAAGAACTACTTCCGTGCGCAACGTATCTACCTTTGGCACCTGCTGCGTAAGCGCCATCTGCCCTTTGCGTATCGCGTGACCAAATACGCGGGCCATGCAATCGAGTTGGCGCGCGAACTGGTCGAGAAAGGATATGACGAGATTCTCATCCTCGGAGGAGACGGCACGCTCTCCGAAGCCGTTAACGGCATCATGCGTTCTGTCCTCACTCCCGAGCAGAAAGCGAAGATCCAAGTCGGACTCATGCCGCGGGGAACGGGTAACGACTGGGCGCGGTACTGGAACCTCACTAAGAACCATAAGGAATCCCTTCGTCGCTTCTTCGAGGGCGAAGGACATCCGATCGACATCGGTTGCCTCACCTATTGGCGCAATAACATCGAGCACCACCGCTATTTCATCAACTCCGTCGGTTTCGGAGTCGATCCGCTGTGCTGCAAGAAAGCCGAGGCGCTCAAGTACTATATCGGCTCGCATCACGTCAACTACCTCTTCGGACTCATCGGTGCTATCGTTCAGCATAAGGCGCAACATATGGTGCTGACCGTCGACGGCAAGGAAGCGGTCAATGACCGACTTTTCACGATGAATATCGGCAACGGACCGTTCTCCGGCGGAGGTATCCGGCAAAACCCCGAAGCTGATCCTACAGACGGTGTGTTCAACTCGATGTTCATCTGCAAACCTACCTTCGGGCAGATCCTCAAAGCGATGCCGAAACTGTACAACGGCCGCCTGACCGAACTGCCCTTCGTCTATCCGATCGTAGGCCGCGAGATAGAGATCTCCTATCGCAAGCATATTCTCTTCGAGGCGGATGGTATTTTGGAGAACATCATTGGTCCGTGCAAGGTAACCTGCCTCCACAACGCGTTGCAGTTCCGGTGCTAACAACTGATCACTGATTACTGATTACTGATTACTGATTACTGATGGCTATCCAACAGCAGGGCTCCAATAGAATCTATACCCGTGAGACGGACGCGAACGGTCGCACGTTCATTCGCGTGCAGGGAACGAACCGCGATGAGAACCGCGCGTTCATCTATATGGCGCGCCATTTTCATGCGCTCGGCCTGCCTGTCCCCGAACTCTATTCGGTCAGCGACGATGAGATGAGTTATACCCAGGAGGACTTGGGGGACACCATCCTCTTCGACCATCTGGATAACTATACCTTATTGGAACGCACGATACGCGCGCTCGCGCATATACAGGTCACGGGCGCGCAGGACTTCGACTGGTCTGTGTGTTTCCCCGTACCCGCGATGGACGAACGCGCCATCCGCTGGGACCTCAACTATTTCAAGTACTGCTTCCTCAAAGGCACGAAGATCGAGTTCTCCGAACCCAAACTGGAAGATGAGTTCGATAAGTTGGTGAAGGTCATTTTGGAGCAACCGGCAGAGACTTTCCTCTACCGCGATTTCCAGAGCCGCAATGTGATGATCAAGGACGGGCAACCGTACTTCATCGATTTCCAAGGCGGTCGCCGCGGACCGACCCAGTACGACGTAGCCTCTTTCCTATGGCAAGCCAAAGCGAACTTCCCGCCCGAACTCCGCAACAAACTGATTGATGTGTATCTGGATGAGTTGGAGAAAGTCATCAATTCATCATTCCATCAATCCATCAATAAAGCCGCTTGGCGTGCTGCTCTGCCCCATTTCGTTCTCCTCCGCACCCTTCAGGTCCTCGGCGCTTACGGATACAGAGGCTATTTCGAGCGCAAACCGCATTTCCTCGAGTCCATACCCCTTGCGCTGAAGAACCTGCGCGAGGTACTCGAGCAACTCAAAGAAGAATATCCTTACCTATATGCTCTCAGTAACGATCTACTCGTTCTCCTTTAAGAAGGGAACTCCTGAAGATACCTCCGGCAACGGAGGAGGTTATGTGTTCGACTGCCGGTCAACCCATAACCCGGGTAAGTACGAGCAGTACAAGTCCCTCACGGGCTTGGACCAACCCGTCATCGACTTCCTCGAATCGGACGGCGAGATACTCACCTTCCTCCGCTCCGTCTATGCCCTTATCGACCATCATGTGGAGCGGTTCATTGAGCGCGAATTCACCCACCTGCAGGTCGCTTTCGGTTGCACCGGCGGTCAGCACCGTTCGGTCTATTGTGCCGAGCACTTGGCCAAGCACCTCAAAGAGAAATATAACGTCACCATTCATCTCATCCACCGCGAGCGCGGAATATCCCGTAAATGGTAAATGGTACATGGTAAATGATCAAATGGTACATGGTATGATCTTTTGTGCGGGTCTTGGCACGCGTCTCAAACCCCTCACGGACACGATGCCGAAAGCGCTGGTTCCGCTGGCGGGCAAACCCCTGCTGCAGTGGCAGGTGGAGAAACTCCGTGACGCCGGCATCACCGATATCATCGTCAATGTCCATCATTTCCCCGACCAGATCATCGACGCCGTCCGCGCCAACAACGGCTGGGGCTGTAACATCACTATCTCCGACGAACGCGACCAACTCCTCGACACTGGCGGAGGATTAAAGAAAGCCTTACACATTACACATTACACATCACACAATACACCAATATTGGCTTGCAACGTCGATATATTAAGCAACATCGACCTCCGCGCGCTGATAGAGTATTATCAATCACCAGAAACGAAGTTAATCGCGCCCTTGCGGCAGAGAATCAGCAATCATCAATCACCAATGAGTCTTCTCGTTGTTTCGGAACGAGAGACTCAGCGCTATCTCTGCTTCGACGAGCAGGATACCCTTTGCGGTTGGACGAATATCGCCACCGGCGAAGTGAAAGGCCGCGACGGTCGGCACTTAGCTTTCTCAGGATTGCAGATTCTCAGTCCGGAGGTTTTGGCGCTCTTAGCGCAGATGCCCGAGGATAAATTCTCCCTCATCGATTTCTATCTGCAAATCATCAATCATCCATACGGCGACAGCAGATCGGAAGAATCAGCAATCAGCAATTTGAAAGCGTTCATACCGAACGCTTACAAGATGATGGATGTCGGCAAAATCGACCAGATTGCCGAAGCAGAAGCCTTCGCCGAGAGCTTATAAACGAAAAAAGACATCCGCGCGGATGTCCTTTTGTGTCCCCCGAGAGGCTCGAACTCTCGACCCACTGATTAAGAGTCAGTTGCTCTACCAACTGAGCTAGGGAGACTCACTTTCTCAAAAGCGGGTGCAAAGGTACTGCTTTTTTTTGATATGACCAAATTTTTCGGCAAAAAAATACAGATAAATTGTTTTTTCCTCTTTTTGGCTGGGTTGGTGGGCCTATAATTGGTTAAAAATGACGTGCGTACTTGTGTATGTCATTTTTTTATTGTACCTTTGCAGTCGCAAAGGTTTTTTCGACAAAATGGTGCATATTGAGCATATCAACAAGTCTTTTGGGTCGCAGCAAGTCCTGCGCGACGTCACGCTGTCCATTCCTGAAGGCCAAGTCCTCGGACTGCTCGGACCCAACGGTGCCGGTAAGTCCACGCTGATGAAGATCCTCATCGGCCTCTGGCGCGCTGACAGCGGTTCCGTTGCCGTACCCGAACGCATCGGTTACCTCCCCGAGAACAACCCCCTCTACGACGAGATGTACGTCGCCGAGTACCTCGAGTTCATGGCGAAAATGACTCAATGTCCAAATAAATGGTACATGGTAAATGACCAAATGGTAAATGACCTCATCGACCGCGTGGGTTTGACGCCGGAGCGCCACAAGCATATCCGCGAACTGAGTAAAGGCTACCGCCAGCGTGTTGGCCTCGCCCAGGCGCTCCTCGGCAATCCCCAACTGCTCATCCTTGATGAACCTACTACCGGCCTCGACCCCAACCAACTCGTTGAGATTAGGAGTTTGATAAAAAATCTCGCCCACGGCGAGCCTCTAAACCCTAATTCCCGAAACCCTAAACCCTTGACAATTATATTGTCCACCCACATCATGCAAGAGGTCAGTGCCATGTGCGACCGCGTTGTCATCTTGGACCACGGCGTCATCAAGGCCGACCAACCCATAAACGAAATAAACGACCTCGAGGAGTTATTTCATCGTGTAACAGTTTAGAGCTGCTGCGCAGCGTGTAGCGCTTCGCTTGGTTTAAACGTTCCGGAGGAACACTAAACGTCCGTAAGGACATTAAACAGTTAAACTTATTATGGCAGAATTTGATATCCGACAACAAATGTCCGAAAAGGAGCAGGACAATGCGCTCCGCCCGTTGTGCTTCGCCGACTTCGCCGGCCAGAGCAAGGTGACCTCCAACCTCAAGATCTTCGTCGAGGCTGCCAAACTGCGTGGTGAGAGTTTGGACCATGTGCTGCTCTTCGGCCCTCCGGGACTCGGTAAGACGACCCTCAGTAATATCATCGCGAACGAACTCGGAGTGGGCTTTAAGGTCACTTCCGGTCCGGTGCTCGACAAACCCGGTGACCTCGCGGGACTGCTCACCTCGCTCGAACCCAACGACGTGCTGTTCATCGATGAGATCCATCGTCTCAGTCCGATTGTGGAGGAGTACCTCTATTCCGCGATGGAGGACTACCGCATCGACATCATGATCGACAAAGGACCCTCGGCGCGCACGATACAGATTGATCTCAATCATTTCACCCTCATCGGTGCTACCACGCGCAGCGGTCTCTTGACCAGTCCGCTCCGTGCCCGTTTCGGCATCAACTGCCATCTCGAGTACTACGACGCGGATATCCTCGCCGGAATCGTGAAGCGCAGTGCGCGCCTTCTTGGTGTGGAGATCAACGAGCAGGCAGCCGGCGAGATCGCCCGCCGTTCGCGCGGCACGCCCCGTATCGCCAATGCCCTGTTGCGCCGCGTGCGCGACTTCGCGCAGGTCAAGGGGGACGGCACCATCGACCTCGAGATGGCGCAGTATGCGCTCGAGGCACTCAATATCGACACCTTCGGCCTCGACCAGATAGATAACAAACTGCTCACCACCATCATCGATAAGTTCCGCGGCGGACCGGTCGGCCTGAACACCATCGCCACTGCTATGGGCGAGGATGCCGGCACCATCGAAGATGTCTATGAGCCCTACCTCATCAAGGAAGGCTTCATCAAGCGCACCCCGCGCGGCCGCGAAGCCACCGAACTGGCGTACAAGCACCTCGGCAAGACCCCCATCTCGCCCGACGGCCAGCAGAGTATATTTTGAGGAAATTGTAAAACAACCATGTATATGAAAAAGTTTTATTTTCTTTTGGCGGCTTTCGTAGCTGTAACAATGACCTCGTGTGTGAAATTCAAGACCGAGGCAACCGTAGATGTGAAGGTGCTCAAGGACGGTCAACCGGTTCCCGGTGCCGTAGTGTTCAAATTTAAAGACAACGGTTTGGGCGCAGGTATCACACTTAGTAAGAGCAGTGCCAGCGGTAGCGCTACCGCTGATGGCGGTGGTATAGCTCATTTCGAGCTCAAGTCTCCGGATGATCTGGATCCGAGTGATGTAGCCGGTGTAGAACTCAACGATGAAGCTACGTTCTTCTTCTGTACCTATAATGCAGATGACGTCCGCAACTCGCTTGTAACAGTTGGTGTCAAAACCGGTGACAACAAGAATGTGGAGCTGGTGATCGAAGAAATCAACGACGGTGATGAATAATCCTTTAACCCTTTAATATTCACAAGTATGAAAAAGTTATTTTTTGCCATGCTCGCGCTCTGCGTAGCAGCCATGTCGTTCACTTCGTGCAACAATGGATTGGAATCCACAGCCGACCCGAAGACCCAACCGATTGCCGGAAAGACCTATCGTGCAAACTCCTCTACCGGAGACGGCTATGCCCAACTGACGTTCCTCTTGAATTACAGATGTACGCTGGTCGGCAAGAGAGATGGCCAATCACCAGTCCCAAATACAAATTTCGAGTGGTGGATGTCCCCTAACGATCCGGAAGTTGTAGTTCGCTATATACAGGGCGCTAAAAACATGGAAACAGGCGAATGGCTCTCAGGAAAGACTTTCCTTTCCGGCTCGTATGATGCGACTACTAAAACGGTGACCTTGAGCGGAGAGTTCGACGGCGAGCAGGCTACCTATACCATGAAAGAAGTGCAATAATGCATCCGAATAAATTCCATTCGTTCGTCATCGGCGCCATACTTCTTGTGGCGCCCGCTACGGTCTTGGCGCAGAACTGGTTTGAGACGCTGGATCAAACTCAACCCCGTCATGCCGTATAACAACCCGCCGATAGGCGATGAAGGGGACACCAACGAATAAAAGCAAACGGGAATCGAATCGCATATGAAACATCTTCTTTTTTCCGACAGCGAAATCAACACCGGTCGTCAGATAGGGGTCGATATGGCGAAGATGTTCGCCATCTTCTTCATGGTGATCATCCATACCTTCGAAGCCGGCGAAGCCGACATGGATACGGGTTTGGGCTATTTCTTCGACTCGATAGCCGGCGCGCAGTTCGGTGCTCCGGTCTTCATGCTCTGTATGGGTATCGGTCTGACCTTCAGTCGCAAGAACGATGCCGCCACAATGATGAGACGCGGCGTCATGCTCTTTGTTGCCGGCTATGTGCTCAATATCATCCGTGCGCTACCGTTCCTCATTCTGTGGTTGATCAACAGCGATGAGGAGTACATCACCGATACCATACATGCCCTGACGGACGTGGATATCTTCCAGTTCGCCGGCACGGCCTTTCTGCTGCTCGCTCTTTTCAAACGGCTCAGACTGTCGATGGGCTGGGCGGCTGTTGCTGCGGCGCTGATGTCGGTGGCGGGCTGCTTCATACGTCAACTGGATCTGGGTTCTTTCTGGCTCAATCTCATTGTCAGCCCCTTTGTCGGGATCAATGCCGAGTTGGTACAGACGGATTTTCCGCTGCTCAACTGGTTCGGCTTCGTCATCGTCGGTTATGGAGTAGGTAAGATGCTTCGTCGCTGTGCGGACGTGGACAAGTTGTGCCTGATCATTCTGCCCGTATCGGCAGTGGTGTACGGTGTGTATGCCGCCTATGCCATCCCGCGCGGGATAGGTATGTTCGGCACGGACTGCACGGAATTCTATCACATGAATACCCTTGATTTTGCGATATGCGTCGTTGCCTCTCTATTGGCTATGAGTCTGTGCCATCTCATCGCCAAGTACATGCCGGACGGTCTGATGCATGTGGTGACACGCATATGCAGTGACCTGACGAAGATATACATTGCCCAATGGATCATCATCATGTGGGTGGTCTATGCGTTCATGACGGACTATATGGACTGGCAGCTGCCTGTCGAATGGCTGTTCGTCGTAGGTGTCGTCGTGCTGCTCCTTTCCATCGAATGGGCACGGCTCAAACCGCTCTCCAAACTGAAAATGTAAACCAATACAGCATATGAAAAAGATCACGTTTTTATTACTTTTAGCCCTCGTGGCGGTGCTGATGCCGCTACATGTACAGGCCAATGACTATCTGGAGGTGCAGCGTCACTACCAGGTCTATAGCAATGGCCGCAATTCGATTCACTTCAAGATCCCCGTATGGGCTTACGGGCGGATCAATGACTACCATCTGGACTCCGCCTTCACGACGATCCGTTGGCAGGTAAAAGGACAGTCTGTGGAGCCGTTTATGTACGTGGGCGGTCCTGCGTATGGCGTCAACCGTCAGGACAATGACCGTGGTAATGCGTCCGTTAAGATGTATAAGAAAGCCAATAGTTCTGAGTCCAAAGGCGGCGTGATTGTAGTTACCAACGAGTACAACGGTAATCGTTTGCAGATCGACCGTACCGATGATTATACTATGATCGACCTCAAGCAGGTGGCGGATGACGACTGCAAGCGCGTGACGATCCTGGAGTTCGATTGGTATCCGCCTGTTGAGCTCAATAATAAGAAATTCACGATCTCTATTCAAACCGATATTCGTACCAAGAGTGCCTCAAGTGCGGACTACAATCCGCTCTTTACTTTCTCTACCACCTTTACGGGAGGAGAGAACACCGCGGCTCCGCAGCTCTATACGCCTTATCTCTATATGGTTAACGAGGCGGGTTTTGCCGGACGGGGACTGGCTGCCGTGCCGTATTACTCGCAGGCGAAGCCGATAGCTTATACCAATCCGCTGATTAAGGACACGATCCTCGTCCAAGAGAACAGCGGTACGATGTATGTGCCTACTTCCGACACGGGGTACTACGCTTTTGATGCGACCTTTAAGGTCTATCGAAACGAGGAGACGAGCGATGTTGAGTTGATCCGGTCGAAAGCAGTCAATGTGCCCGCTTACCACCGTATTTATGATTTCCAGGGTACAGCCGAGCAGGATGAGCATGGCAGTTTCACGGGTGCTAATATCCTGACTTGGAAGGTGAAAAGCCCCGAAGCCAAGGATCTTATTCCGGGGGATTATTTTGAGTTGCAGCGTGCTTTCCAAAGCGATTTCTCGGATGCACAGACTGTCCGTCTTGAACCGATGACGACCACCGACAGTATCTATCGATATGTGGACGACAACCGTACCGCGTGGAACGGCACGGAGCTGCGTACCGATACGATAGATACCAAACTGTCTTATACGTACCAAGGTTATGAGCTCATCAGTGACGATAATGTGTTTATGGCGCATCTGGACGTGACGCTTACCGCCAAGACGGTAGTCAAACCCTCTGCTCCGGTCTATTACCGCATCCGGCGTACGTCGTCCGCTATCTGGGAATGGGAACATGATTTCGCCAAGTCGTACGAACTCAACAAGAGCACTTATCTGGCGCCTCTCAAGCAGAAACAGCCGGATTATAAGCTTGACCCGGACTTTGGGAAAAACAAGAAGCTCCATTTCACGATTGAGCTGGATAATATGGAGATCGGTCCTCGTCCTTTGTCTATTGATGACTGCGAGTTGACGTACAGATGCAAGAGTAACCATGTAGATGATGGTTTTGTCAATTATATTGTCGATCTCCCGGAGGAGTTCGTGGATGACAAAGGCAACCGTCGCAAGCATGGTCTGGATGTGTATATCTATGCTGTTACCCGTGACGGAAAAGAGCTGTATGGTCCCCGTCCGGGCAAGAAAGCAGGTTTCGGCAAAACGAAGTTCCGTGTACCGCTTTACGGCACGGTTGAGCGGCTTATCAGCGAGGATAATGCTTCTATTCAGTCTTCCTATTCCTATGGGACGCACCGTTTTTCCTCGACCTATATCTACCCTTACAAGGAAGACCGGTATGAGACCTTCCTCTTTTCTTACCGCCCTGCACAGGGCTCTTCTAATCCCGAAGGGATAGAGATCGATACGCGTTCCGGTTACAGAACTCCTACGACTTCTCCTGCGATGGACAGTGTGCTTGCGCTCAGGGAAAAACAACTCAAACAGCAGTTATATGTCAAACTAAGCGCCTTGAACGGCAACTACGGGCGTTGTACATGGGATAAAACGGCGCAGCTGATTCTGCGTCGTACGATGGTCGAGACGGGACAAAGCATCGACCTGATTGTTCCTCAGGATAGTATTGTGCGGCAGGCAGACGGTAGTTGGCGGGCACATATGACCGACATCGCCGATGCTCCTTGTACCCATTATACGTATCAGGTGCTCGTTGATCAGTCCCACGCGACGCTCCGTGTGGTGGATTCGGTCTATTTGTTGCCGAAGACTATTTCGGGTCAGAAATTCTATATAGAACAGGCTGCATGGATTACCTCTTTCTCCGCTTCGCAGGGCGATGCGCGGGGCAGATACAAGTCCGGCGTACAACTCCGGTGGGAGGTCAGCTCGTTGGCAGTCGATTCGTTCGTGCTACGCCGCGTGCCGAAGAACAGTTCGGACGCACCCGAAGTGATCTACATCGGTGAGGACAACCATTTCTTCGACGAGACAGCCGTACCCGGCAGACAGTATGAATATACCGTTTCGGCGCTTTATACCTGTAATGGAAACGCCACGACTAACTCCAAGACCGCTGATGGCTACCGTTCACCATTCGGACAGATCGGCGGTACGATACAGATGCCTGATAACGCCGGTATGGCCGGGGTGCAGGTGAGTCTCTCCGTAGATGGTCAGACCCTCAAGACCGTCACTACCGGTGCTACGGGTGCTTTCCTCTTCGACAGCCTGGCGTATGACCTCTCTTCGGGTACGGTCTATACCATCATGCCTACTTCGCAGTATGGTGTCTTCAGTTATAACAACACCTCTTCCGGCGTGGCTACTATCGCGCTGGATGCCGCGCATGCTATCGCCGAAGAGGTCAATTTCGTCAATACGAGTACTGTCCGTCTCTCGGGACGTGTGTTATATGATTTCTCTACTATCCCAGTGGCGGAGGCATGCTTTGTGCTCAACGGCGACACTCTCCTGCGCGGCAATAAGGTCTATCGTACCGGCGCGGATGGTACCTTCGAACTGATTGTACCGAAATCCATGCCTTGCCGCTTGCAAGTAGCGAAAAAAGGGCATACGTTCAAAAACGACGGCTGGCTCTTCGTTACAGGCACGGACACGACCTTCTCGCTCGTCAAGGCGCTCGACGGCGTGCGTTTCTACGATGATACGAAGGTGCGCCTCGTCGGTCGTGTAGCCGGTGGTAATGATCAGCGGGATCTGCCCCATGGTTTGGGTTTGGGAAAGAACAACCTCGGTGATGACCTCCAGCTCGTGCTGATGCTAGAAGGCGATAACACCGCCCATATCGTCCATGACCCCGACGACCTGACGCATGATACGCTGCACCGCTCCGTCAACGGTACGGACATCCTCTTCGAGCAGAAACGCATCATCCTCCGTCCGGATGTTACGACGGGTGAATATGCGGCAGACCTCTTCCCCGTCAAGTACAAAGTGGTGCAGGCTACTGCCAAAGGCTACGCTACGCTTTTTGCAAACGGAACCGGAAGCGAGACCTTCGACCTCACCAACGCCCCGCTCACACTCGTCACCGATTCACTCGCGGACAAGAAAGTGAGCTACAACGCCGTCTATGACCGTATCTACCATAACCCCGTTCAGATCAAGATGACCCAGCTCCTCTATGGTATGGAGAAAGCCGGATATGGAGAGCAAACGGGTGTATTTACGGATATAGATGGTAGGACATACGACTTGTCGTTCTATACCGAGCAGAACGGCGAAGCCGTATATACCTTGGGTTATCCGGTCTTCCTGTATAACCGGCAATACCAATTTATGATCTCGGCTTTCGAGGAGTATTGCTATAACAACGACCGGCAGACCAATCGCATCGACCGTGTGCCTCTTCGTAGTGGTTCGGTGGTTATCCGAAACGGACTCCATTCCACAACGGAGAGCCTGACTTACGTCCTTGACAACAATGGCAGGAACAATACCATCCTGCTCAAGAGCGATAATATCGACTTCTCCAACTCCGGTTTGGATGCTCTTCGTACAGTCAGCGCTGCTTTGCAGACAGAGGGAAACACCGTGGAGACCGATCTCTTCCGCGCTTTCGTCAGCGGTGATGTGGTGCAGAGTAATTCGCTTACCTCATCGACTGCTGATATCAAACTGCTGGATGTCATCCGTGATCCCGGAGGTATGGGCAGTTCCTCATGGCTCGAAGCAGGTAGTACCTATAAGTTCGGTTATAGTACCCATTACCATTGGGAGTTTGGTGCCGAGATCGGTGCTAAATGGGGTGAAGGAGTCTCCCAGAGTATAGGTGTCGTATCTGCTCCGGCGGGAGCAGGTACCTATGCCGGTTCGGTCTTCGAGACCAACCGTTCGCTCACCCTCTCCCTGCCTTTCACATGGGAGTGGGATTGGACCAATAAGTACAGCTATGAATATACTACCTCCACTCGTATTGCAACCAGTTCCTCTTATACGAACGTAGGCGCTAACGCGGATGTCTTCTTGGGTGCTACCCGTAGTGTCATCACCGGTCTTGCCAAGTCCGTTTCGGTCATATCCGATAGCCTTTGGCAAGCTCGTCAGACTGCTTATCAGGGCGGTGCCATCAAACTCCTTGCGCAGGGTACGGATGCCGATGGACATGCTTTCTATCTCGTCACGGGAGAGAAGACAGTCTTGGGTTCGACGATGGACAATACCTTCGTTTATTCGCAGAAATACATCATCCAATCAGTCATTCCTACCTTGGCGAAAAGGCGTCTGGACTTGCTGGAGAACTTCCCGAGTAAGGAGGCAGCACAGGCGGCTGCTAATGAGCGGGATGAACCGGTCTATTGGTATAAAGGCAAAGAGGAAAAGATCATCGATGCCGATACTATCCGCACCACTGCTTACGAGATGTTTGTGCCGAAGTACTCTTCGAAAGCCTTCCTCGATGAGGTAGCGTCCCTGAATACCCGCATCATGAGTTGGCTTAATATCCTCTTCTTTAATGAGAAAGAGAAAGTCATGGCGCGTATGTCGGGTCAGAAATACGGCACTTTCTCCGTCGGCGGAGGTAATTCCTACACCCGTAATGATTCGTATTCCTACGGCGGATCCTATACCCATATGCCGCAGGAGGGCTTGTTCTTGTATAATCTTTCGCAGTCCGGTACGACCTTGGTGGAGCGTCTTACGGATAGCAACCTGCGTAATTTAGTGGATTTCTTGGAGAGTTCAGGAGGCGTTATTGGCGAGTCCGTCAAGGATGTGATCAAGAATCAGTTCTCCAAATTCTCCGATCAGTTCAAATTAGACGATAAAGTGACTAAAAAACCCGAGGACCTGACCGGAAAAACCGCTAATGCGCAGTGGAAGCTGGTCTTCGAACCAATCCTCTCCTTTACCAACGATGAGTTCCGCTCGAAGGAAATCTCCTGTAGCCGCAAAGTGGGCTTTACCCTCTCTCCCGATCCGCACGGAGACATCGCGGTGTCGGTTTATCGTGCGAGCATAGATAAAGTCTTCGATGAGCAGTCGAAAGTCGCGCGTGAGCAAACCGAAATGGAGAATGACTCCATCGTCTATGGTAGTTATGTCTTCTTCACCGAAGCCGGTACTTCCTATTGTCCGCACGAGGGCGAGGAGCGCACGCGTTTGTACAACGCCGGTACGGCTGTCCTCGGTAACGGTACCCTCTATGCTGCCAAACCGGAGATATCTACCAACACCTATGAGCAGACTAACGTAGCTCCGGATAAACCCGCAGTCTTCCGTCTTACGCTCATGAATAACGCCGATCTGCAGACCCCCTTCCAAGGCGGTGAGTATATGCATCTCTCGCTTGCAGGAGGTAACCCCGATGGCGCGAAAGTGTTCATCGACGGTGTGCCTATCGCTGCTGGATACCCGCTTTATATCGTTCCCGGAAGTCCCGTTGTCAAGACCATGGAGGTCTATCGCGGACAGGCCGATGACTATACCGATATGGAGCTCCAACTCTCTCTTGATGAATGTCCGAAGGTCTATAGCTCGCTCAAGTTCTCCGTGCATTACCTGCCGGAGTCTTCGCCCGTGCAGATAGCGTTCCCGAGGGACAAATGGGTGATGAACACCCTCTCGGCGCGCGACTCGATAGGCTATTACCTGCCCGTCACTATTGATGGCTTCGATATTCACCATAAGAACTTCGACCATATTGAGTTTCAATACAAACTGTCCACGGAGAATAACGACGCCTGGGTAACCCAGTGCTCCTTCTTCGCCGATGACAGCCTCTATAACAAGGCTTCGGGTAACAAAGCCATGATCGAGAACGGGCGTATCACGCCGTTCCGCTTCTACGGCGAGCGCGACCCGAAGGAACTCAACTACGACCTGCGCGCCGTATCTTTCTGCCGCTACGGATCGGGCTTCGTCACCAAGGAATCGCCCGTCATCAGCGGTGTCAAAGATACCCGCCCGCCGGTGCTCTTCGGCAAACCGCTGCCCGCCAACGGCATCCTCACGCTCGACGGAGATATCAAGCTGCGCTTCAGCGAACCCATTGCAGGTAACTGGCTCGACGAGGATAATAACTTCCAGGTGCTCGGTGTGACCAATGCCACCGGCATCACCCAGACCACCTCGCTCTATTTCGATGGCAAAGAGAACCACTATGCCGCCAGCCTCGCTTCGCGCGAACTGGCCATCACCGACCTCACGCTCGACATGCTTATCAAGCCCGCCGAGAAAGGACGCGAGATGATCCTCTTTGCACATGGTAACGAGGAAGAGTCATTCACCTTCAGCCTCACGGCGGACAACCGTCTCAAACTCTCTACCGAGTCCGACGGAAGCCATAAGGAGTACCTCTCCAAGCCAATGGACGAACTGTCCTCCACCGACTTCACGCGGGTAATCATGGCCTACGGGCTGTTCGATAACTCCATCCGTTTCTATGCCGGCACGAAGGATATCACCGACAATGACTTCATCGGATGGGTACTGCAGGACGAAGCAGCTCCGTTGCGTTTAGGCTGCGGCCTGAACGGCGAAAACCCCTTCCACGGTAACATGATGGAAGTACGTGTATGGACCAAGGCACTCAGCCCCGCCGAGATAGCCAATACCCACCTGCGCCGACTCACCGGCTTTGAGCACGGCTTGATGGCGTACTATCCGATGACCGAGAGCAAAGGTACCGAGTTGGACGACCTCGCCTCCGGAGCGACGCTCCAGGCCAACGGACTCTCGTGGACCAACCCGCAGGGTATATCCCTCACTACTAATGGCAACAAAGTACGCTTGCAACCGACGCTCTTCTCGCGCACTGAAGCTGAGGACTACACCTTCATGTGCTGGTTCCGTAGCGATAATGCCAAGCAGGATAACATTTCGCTCTTCGGCACCGCAATGAGTGACTCTGTCACCATGCAGCTCGCGTTCAGCGACGGGTCTATCCGCTTTACGGCCGACGACGTGGATGCCTTCGCTTCTGCCGACCTGACCGACGGCAATTGGCACCACTGCGTGCTCGTCGTCAGCAAGACCTATAACGCCGGTTCGCTCTATATCGACGGTCAACTGAAGTTCAACTTCCCGACGATAGGCCTCGGCGCGCTCTCCGGCACGTCCGTATGGATAGCCGACGGTCTGGAAGGAAACATCGACGATGTGTGTCTCTTCGAGCAGGCCCTGCCCGCGGAACTCATCGCCGAGTTCGGCAAGCAAACTCCTAACGGCGATGAAATGGGTCTGATCAACCTCCTCACTTTCTCGTGCGTCAAGCGCAATTCGTCGGGCGTGATGGAGCAAGTCTTCAGCCCCGATAACCAGCGCGTCTTCCGCGATGCCAACGGTAATGTAGTGAATAAAGTGCAACCGCTGCTTGTGGACGACCTTACATCGCAAGCCGACAAGAGCAACTATGCGCCTGTCCGAGACCGAGGACTGCTCACCAACCTGCCGTTCAACTGGACCTATCAGGAATCCGAACTGCTCATCAATATCAAGGCGCAGCCGCGCGAGATCAACAAACGCACGATGTACCTCACCGTACGTGACGTCGAAGACCTCAACGGCAACCGCCTGCCCTCGCCGGTTATGTGGACCGCCTATGCGAACCTCAACAGCATTGTATGGGGCGGGCGCTCATTGCAGATCGTGACCGACTATGAACAGTCTTCCGTAGCGCGTAGCTCTATCACGATTGTTAACCAAACCGGTATGACGCGTCAATATACGATTGACCACCTGCCTACTTGGCTCTCTGTCTCGCCCGCACAAGGTACACTCGAAGCAGAGGATGAGAAGACGGTTACTTTCACCGTCAAGGAAGTTCTCAAACCCGGTCTGCATAACCACATCGTCTATCTGACAGACGATCAGGGACTGTCTGAACCACTCCTCATAGAGGTAGAAGTAACGACCGAATGCCCGTACGACGAACCCGAAACGGGTAAGTATCCGTACAACATGTCGCTCTGCGGACAAGTCATGATCGGCGATGCCTTTGACACCGACCCGGAGGACAAAGTCATTGCGATTTACAACAACGAGTGCGTCGGTTTGGCGAATGTGGACTATGATAGAGTCACCAACAAGTCCAGAATCTACCTCACCGTCTTCGGCGATGACCAGATGAACCGCAAGCCGATCCAATTCCGCTTGTGGCAAGCCTCCACAGGAAAAGTCTTTGACCTCTCCCCGAACTGCGACATCGTCTTTGCGCACGGCGCAGTGTACGGTTGCGGAGACAGCGAACTCGTCATCCTTACAACCAACGGCAACGAGCGGCAGACTATCAAACTGAATGCGGGATGGAACTGGACGTCCTTCAACCTCGACCTCCGTCAATATGTGGCGAAGATAGATAAGATCATGACGGCAGATCAACCCTGGACCGAAGGCGACCTCATCAAGAACCCCGCGACGCGTAACTTCACCGTCTATTCCGATTCCTTGGGTCGATTCGTGGGAGACTTCGACTACTTGCGCTATATCTACACCTATATGATTTATAGCCGGGACGGCAACACGATGCATATCAGCGGAAATAACCTGCCTGCCGACTCGATGTATGTCACGGTTGCCGGCAACGGTCAGTGGAGCGCACTGCCCTGTCTGCTCCGCGAAGCGACGCCGCTTCAGAAAGCACTCGGCGACTACTACGACCATGCTTCGCAAGGCGACCTCATCAAGGCGCATAACCGCTTCGCGTACTTCTCGGAAGACAATAAGTGGGTAGGGGACCTTACTTCGCTCCGTCCGGGCGAAGGATACTTCCTCCGCCGCTTGGCACCGGGCAACGTGAAGATTCGCTTCTACAATTCGCCGAGTAATGCCCCTAAACGCGAAGCAGTAAACGCCGCAGGCTCTACACGCGAAGCAATAAACGCTTTCTCCAACCCCCACGCTGCGACCAACATGACCATGATTGCCCGTCTGGAGAATAGTTCGTTAGGTGCTCCGGACGTAAGGCCGGAGATCCGCGTCTTCATCAACGATGAACTCGCCGCCGTAGCCACCCCGCTTGTTATCGATAACGAGGCGCTCTATTTCCTCACGATCCAGAGCGACAAGTCCGGCACCCTCCGCTTCGAGACCCTGGACGGCATCGTGCTTACACCATTAAGCACCGAAGGTGCGTCACCATTAATCAATTCACCATTGATGTACTCCCCCAACGCCCACGCGGGTTCGCTCAAAGCACCGGTAGTATTGCGTCCAGCCGAGAACACGGGAGTCTATAAACTCATCGAAAACAACCATGTAGTAATAATTCGAAACAATGAGAAATATGATGTCACTGGTAAAAAGATGGAGTAAATCTCCAATCTTCAATTTCCAATTTGCAATTATTCTTGCAGTCCTGCTCATCGGAGCAGGCTGCGAGAATTCCGATCCCGTCGTTAACCCGGGTGATACGCCGAACCCCAATTGGGTGCTCACGGTAGAGAATGACCTGATGTCGTCCATGACGGTTATTGTCAAGGTATCCTTTGCGGAGAAGGAAGGTATCCTCGCGGCCTTTATCGGCGATGACTGCTGCGGCGTGACGAGTTCGGAGAACTATATAGACGGCCGTTATAACCTCTATATCTCGCCTTCGGAGCAGGGAGAGGATGTGCAACTGAAGTTCTATTCCCCGGACCTCAAGCGAATCTTTGTGGCGAAGAAGACCTTCAAGTATGTCAACGACGACAGCCTCGGTTCGCCCTCCAATCCCTACACCCCGGAATGGACCGTTGCGAAATAGTGCTACTCCTGTTTTTGCAAAAAATGACATGCGTGCTTGCGTATGTCATTTTTTTGTTGTACCTTCGCAGCCATATTTCACTTGTTCCCTTTTTGCTTGTTTCTTTTCCTATTTTTAGTAAAAAGGGAACAAGCATAAGTAGAGACAGCGAAAAAATCTACCTCCTAAGATAACAAAAAAAGAGCCTTTCCGAAGAAAGACTCTCCTTTGCCGCGCGGCTCGGCTTACGCGCCGTGCTGCTGGTCGTACTCCTCGCCGCAGATGTGCCAGTAGTACGCCTTCATGGTCTTGATACCGCCGGCAGTGTCCTTCTGTGCGAGGAAGGCTGCCTGGTCGGCTGCGATCTGCATCAGGTCCTTGCTGCGCAGGCGCACTGCTGCTGCGACTTCCGTGAAGCGCGAGCGAGCTGCGAGCTCTTTCGCCTTCGGCGTGGTGGAACGCTGTACCTTGCGGCGGATATAGACGCGGTTACAG
>ONUF01000021.1 GCA_900321005.1 uncultured Bacteroidales bacterium
AAAGCCGGCTGTCTTTTGGAATGTCCCTTTTTGACTTACCGAGACTGAGGGCAGGCGATAGACGCCCCGGTTGGTCATTATCCTATCTTTCCAAAAGACAATGCAAAGGTACGAAAAATTTCCGACTTACACAACTATTCGCTTTCGCAAATGGAATTGTACTTCCGCGGGCGTAAGTCATAGCCCGCATAGGCGCTCAATTCCTTTACTTCGTAGCCGTACAACCATCGCCGGTGGCTGATGTTCGTCCGCCGTTGCGGGTCTTTTCTGGTCCAGCCGTAGAGCAAGGTGTTGAGTCCTTGCATTCCGACTTGCACACCGAGCACCTCATTCAGCCGCTCGGCGACTTCGATTTTACTGATGTGCTGCATCATAGGCTTCGGTAGCAATTTTCCACAGTTGCTGACTGCTCTTCTTTGATCCGCTCTTGCGCATCTGAGCTACCATCTTCGTGATGGCACTGAACCGCTCGCGCTGTGCTATCATCGCAGCACTCGGCGCCTTCGCCGGACCTTGTTTCTTACTCGGCAATGTGTGCATATACACCTTGCCCGATTTCTTCATCGTGCGGAAACAGTAGTTTCCCAAGCGCCCCGATATGGACTATTTTGTTTATTTTCCGGCATGCTATGCCGATTAACGTCGTCTGTTGTGCGAGATGCCATCTCGCGTTTCCGTTTCCCTGCGTACTTAGCCGCAAACCGACGCTGGTTAGCCGCTTCGTCTTCCGTCTTGACGTGTTTCGATCGGTCAGGACATTTCTGTACGATCTGCTGACCTCTGTACTTCCGGAAGTAAAACCCGTCTTGCCGTAATTTGCCTCGTAGGCTGTCAATGGGAATGATTAATTCTACTTTCATAATGTTTTGCTTATTCGTTGCTTTCTTTTTGCTGTTAAACCCGCGACCATCTCGCGACCATTACGGACGTCTCTGTACGGTCCCTGTGTCGTCCATTGTGCAAGATGCCATCCGGCGTTTGACAGGTCCCCCTATCGTTCTTTAGTACGTACGTTACCCCCCTCTATAGGGGGGCTAACAGTACTAAACGAACAGGGACCTCGTCAAAAATGAGCTTTAGGGGCTTAGTTGGTAGCCGCTTTTGCCTTCGATTTCCGCCGGCTGGATTATCCCTTGCAGACGGGCTTCTTCTATTAGTTTGAACGCGAAGTTAAAGCTACGTACGTTGGCGACGTTCATAATCACCTGACGTAATTGGGCAAGGCTCATCTCTTTCCCTCCTTGTAGTATATACCCGAACAACTTCGTCTTGTCAATCTTCCCGTCTGCTCCTACGTACTCGCCGTTAAAGCCTCCCTGCCGTCCTATATCCGCATGGCTGGCTTGCTCCGGTTCTAAACCGGCGGCGCACCCCACCGGCAACCCCTTCTTGTCCACGCAGAACTGGATCTTGTTCGGCATGTCGTATTTGCGCGTGGCCGTCTGCTGGATGCTGAAGATACGCGTCTCCGGATCTTTCTTGCATTCGTACGTCTCAAAACTCTTGTTCTGAAGCTCTGTACCCAATGCCCCGCGAAGCGTCTTGTCCTCTGCCGCCTTGTTCTGGTGCAGTACGCATACGATGCAGGTCTTGTACTCCGACGCCACTTTCAGCAACTGCCCGATCGTGTTCTGTGCTTCCTCGTAGTTGTTGATATCGCCTACCACGTCGCGTATCCCGTCGAAGATCACCAAGTCCGGCATACATATCGCTATCGCGGCTAACACCAGCGTCATGCGGTCTTGCCAACGCACCTGACGCAGGTTAAACACATGATACGCCTCGTCACTCGCCTCTGCACCCGTCATCGCACCGATGCGGTCTCGCAGTATCTCATGCGTGCTGTCTGCACTCTGCTCCGTGTCTATCCACACCACCCGCAATGGCTTCTCCCGTATCCGCTTTAAACCAAGGAAGTGCCCTCCGTCCATTCTCCCCGCATTGTATGCGGGTTCTAGTTCGTTTCCTGCTCCGCGTGACAGCGCGGAGGTACCCGCCGCCGCCATCAGGATCGAGTTAAGGTACGTCTTACCGCTTTTCGCCTTACCGGTCACCGCTACCAGCTCACCCCGTGCGTAGCACGGCACACCGTTCCAGGTGTACAGAAACTCGTGCGGCGGAATCTCCGAACTGCTCGTGATACGTAACTTCTCTAACTGCTCGATAATCGTTAAATTCTCGCTTTCCATAGTCGTTTAATTTTGGTGCAAAAGTACTGCTATTATTCGGATTATGCGTTCCGCAGTTTTGGAACGGTCTCCGGATGGGAGGATTTCATGAACTGAACTGCCCGATATATAGTGCTTCTTGTTACGCAAAAATAGCACGACAGTTCGGTATAACTCATCGTGCTATGTTCGCAATAAAACTCGTAATACGCCATCCATTGCGGGTAATAGGATGGCAAGCCGTACTCTCTGATAAGAATGCTCAGTTCTCCGCTTTCTTTTTTTTGAGCAGAAATTGATACTTGGTCATTGTTGTAAAATTTAGTTGGTTATTTGACATCAAAAAAAGGAGCCCCGAAGGACTCCTTCTGAAAATTCTAACGTTTTAACATCTTAACGTGCGCTCAGCGCATCTTAACGCACTCTCAAGCCGGCAGCGTTGTAGATCGCGCCGTCGGGACGGAGGATGTAGAGGATGCCGTTATGCAGGATCTTCACGGCTGCCGGAGCGTTCGGACGAGTGAAGATCTCTTCAATGCCGGTGCCTTCGTTGTACAGTGCCCGGATGATGAGGTCGGCATGTACGTTGGTGTAGGAACCGCTCCAACCTGTGAAGATATATCCCTCACGAACGGGGTCTTCCGGTGCGGTAGCCGAACCACCTGCATCCACGATCTCACATTTGAGGGTCGTCTCATCCCAGTCTATGAAGGTAACGAGGTACTGACCTTCTTTCGCGAACATCGCTTTTACGGTGAGGTTGCTTGTGACCTTGCTGAAGTCAGCACTCCAACCGGCGAAGGTGTATCCGCTGCGTGCCGGAACGGACGGAGCGACAGCAGCCTGTCCGTAGGTCACTTGCTGCGTAGCACCGAGTTGCGTACCGTCCCAGTTGAGGAAGGTGACGCTGTAGGTCATTGCCTCGTACTGCGCCTTGACGGTCATGTTCGCTACGACGCGGCTGAAATCCTTGTCCCAACCGGTGAAGGTATGTCCTTCGCGAACCGGTGTCTGCGATGGAGCGGCAGCAGCGCGGTAATCGACGTGCTGCAACTCGATCTCGCTGTCGTCCCAATCGACGAAGCGTACGGTGAAGGAAGCGTCCACATCATCGGTGATGGTGGCGAACCATGTTGTCCACGGTGCTTTGTTATACGCATTCAGACTGCCTCTTGCTACATGGAGCGTCGCGTTGGATGCAATCATCTGGAAGGCGTTGGTCATAGCGATGTCGGGCATCATGTTCTCGCCGTTCTCGGCAATCTCCCAACCAATAGGCGGCTCCGGATTGTACATATATACGTTCGCCAGTTGCGGCATACTGCCTAACATGCTCAGACCCTTGATCGACTTCGGCAGAATGAGTTTCTGCAAAGCGGAACACTCCTGGAACGCACCCGCCTTGATATACTGGATTCCGTTCTCCAACTCGATCTCCGTCAAACCGCTGCATCCGGCAAAGGCCTGCTGGCTGAGGTTCGTCACGGTGCATCCCTTGGCAACCGCCGGAACGGTGATCTTGCCGGTCGTGCTTGCATCTACGGCAGGGTGCATAACGAACGGCAGACCGGTCACGGGATCCGGCATCATCAGTTGCTCCATATAACCATAGACTTCGCAGGTCAATGTCATCGGATCGGTGATACGGAAGGTCATATCCACACCTTCAACGGTCTTGGCGGTAAAGAGTGCATCGTCCGTCACATGAACGATCAGTTTGCATACAGGCATCGAGTGTACCGCCTGATGGTCGTAATCATTCATACGGAAGGTGATGGTATCGTCGTACGGGTATGTTGAACCCATCTCCGGCTTGATAAAGAAGGCAGGCAGTGTCTTCTCTCCCTCGCCGCACGGATTGACTTGCAGCGGACCATGATGCATCACACTGATGCCGCCGTTGTAGTCCTCCGGCGTTACGACGAGGTTCACCAGTTTGGCACTCTGGCCCTTGGTCATGGTAATCTCAGTGATGCCATTCTCAACAGCGATAGCCGTTCCTTGGATAACAGGCATGTAGTCGGTGCTGAATACTCCCAACATACACTTGCCGCTGACATCGGAACCGTCGGCAGCAGTAGCCGTGATAGTAGCGGCACCATAGTTATGGATAGTCACCAGACCATTGGCATCCACCGTAGCCACATCGGCATCATCGGACGACCATGTTACCGCATTATTGTCCGCATTACCCGGAGTCACCGTCGCATAGCATTGGAAGGTCTTGGTACCCAGTTCTGCGCTTGGCACTTGTACACTCTTCACCTCCGGCGACACTTTCACGCTCACGGCATATACGATCGGCTCGAACTGCGCATGTACGGCGGTCTGCTTGACGATGCTGTCAAACGAGCAGTCCCAACCCATGAAACGGTATCCCTCACGGGTAGGATCAGCAGGAGCGGTTGCGGCTTGACCTGCCTCCACCGTGTCGCGTTTGAGCAATGTGTATTGCCCTGCGAACGTCTCAGAGGGCGTATAGAAGGAAACGATGTAGTTGGTGGTGAACTCTGCGCTCACGCTCACATCGCTTGAAACGGTCAGACCGGTGGACGGGTTGTAGTTATTCCATTTCTTGAGCCAGTAGCCGCTATACGGCACTGCCGTCAGGTGGATTGTCGTTCCTTCCGGTACAGCATTCAGGTCGATGCCGCTTTCGTTCACTTTGATATAGCCGTTGTCCGCATCCCATGACACTTTATAGCGCGGACCGAGGTCGGCTACGATATTCGGGAAGTTCTGCCATCCTGCCGCATTCTGGTACTGAGCCAGCACACCGCTCTTGGTCAGCACATGCAGCGTCACGTTCTTGCCGGTAATCTCCGACCAGTTGAAGCTGTTGCTGCCGTTCAGCATCGGAGGATTCTCCGCATAACAATAGACATGTCCGCCGTTCTGGAACTTGAGGAACAGACCTCTGTCGTCAATCTGCTGCATACCTGCGCCGAGGGTGATTGCGCCTACCGAGGCGAAGTTATTGTCTCCCAAATAGAGACCGAATGCATTGGAGGCAACGGATGTGGTAGTCTTGGTGAACTCGATGTGAGCAACATACGGCATCCAGTCGTACCATGTATCGGAGTAGCTGTCTTGCCCTGTTGCAGCCTGCGCGGTAGGCATAGCACCGTTGCAGTTGATGGTCAGTTTCTGGTCGGAGCCTAACTCCCATGTGCCGTTGCTGCCAAGAGGACCGGAAACAGGGATAAGAGCCTCTGAGTAATCCTCGTCCGCTACCACATTCATCCGGCTCCAGACAGGATTGTTGTATGTCGCATTGTAGCGGTTCACAAAGTCCGCCGGTACATGCAGGGTGATGTCGCTCAGTGTCAGACCGCTGAACACATTGGAGTTATACTGGTTAGCAACTGTTGCAGGATAAGGAGATGACAGATAGATGTCCGTCAGTGCCGTGCCGTTGAAGGCATCGTTCTCAACGCTATGCAGCGATCCGTTGATACGGACGGTCTCTAAAGCAGTACAGCCTTTGAAAGCCTCGCTCGGGATAACATGACCCTTCACGCCATTCAGCGTCACCTCTTTCAGACCCGTACAGCCGCGGAAAGCATTACCTATATACGCATTGCTGACCGTCACGCTCTCCAAAGCAGGGCAGTTGACGAATGCCACATTTTCTATCGTATCAACGCTCGGGAACTCGACCGTCTTGAGGGCGGTGCATTCCGCGA
Source organism: uncultured Bacteroidales bacterium (assembly GCA_900321005.1). Lineage (GTDB taxonomy): Bacteria > Bacteroidota > Bacteroidia > Bacteroidales > Paludibacteraceae > Colicola. The sequence continues at coordinate 5,855 of ONUF01000021.1, forward strand.
AACAGCGGAAACCGATGATGCGTGCGTTTGCCAGTTGAACATCCGTCAGAGACGTACATTGCTCGAAGCAACCGAGACTGCCATACTCACGGAACTCCTCTACATCGTTCAGAGGAACCTCCTTCAGTTTAGGACAGTTGCGGAACGTACTGTAGAGCTTCTTTACAGAAGACGAGAAAGACACCGATTCGAGGTTAGGCAGATTGTTGAAACTGCGGTACAGCTCCGTCAGTTCGCCTAATACTTCTATCCGTTTGATTTTGCCGGCGTTTGTGCCCCAGTCGTGAACGGTATTCTGGTCTTGCAAACCGCTACCGGTCTCCAATGAGGAGCAACTGATGATCATGGTGCTATCAGCATAGAGAATCCACATGCCGTTACCGAAAACATCTCCGGCTTCGATACTGCCGTGCTCACCAATATAATCCATCGAGAACAAATTCCAATAGAGGGTGTTGGCATAAGTCACTACGGATGATTCCGGCACGTCGAGACTAACGGCTTTCTGACCCGTAGCAGCCGTAGCTCTGCGGGCTGCATATTTGGCTTTAGCTTTGGCAGGCGCGTTGTTGGACACGCGACCGAGACCGACGAAAGTCTGTGCGGTTACCGTAGGCGGTACAGCCGCTTTCACTGCCATAGCGTCCATCAGACCGCAATAATTGAAGGCTTTGTTGCCGATACTGCTCAGGTCCTTTCCGAATTTCACTTTCTCAAGAGACGAGCAGTTCTCAAAGGCTTGGTTGCCGATAGTCTGCACGCCCTCGGCTTTTACCTCCTCTATCTGGTCATTGTTCTTAAACGCATTCTCGCCGATTTCAGTCACGGAAGCGGGAACTACTACCTCTGCGATTTGCGACTCGCCTTCGTTTGGTGTAGCAAAAGCATTCTTACCGATACCTTGCAAACCTTCTTCTATAATAACTCTTTTAATATAATTACGGTAGAGATACCACGGCTGGTCACTTTCGTTGGCATAGTCCGGAAGTTTTTGGTCAAAAGATTTTCCACCTTTGACTATCAGCGTTCCTTCTGAATCTATCATCCATGTGCCATAACCTATTCCCCATGTTCCGCTAATAGGAAAAATCTTCGACTGATCCAATTGGAAAGAACTCCATGGAGCAGTGGTCATGTAGCCACCGACATGTTCTCCACCGACATGTAGTATAGTATTAGCTGTCTTTGCTCCGGAAAAGGCATTGCCTGCTGTTGTTGGGACTGAGGTGGATACATAAATTTCTCCTCCATTTGCAAATGCACCTCGGAAAGCGTACTGACCGATACTTGATATGCTTCCAAATGTGATATTATTAATGTTGCAACCATCAAACGCATTGTCACCAATAGTCTCTGCTTTGCTTAAATCTGCTTTCGTTAGGCATGTATTTGCGAATGCTCTTTTTCCTACACTTCTGGCATTTGCCATTTGATCAAATCTGGTAAAACGACTACACCCCTCGAATGCGCTTTCTCCGACATTTATCCAACTTATGAAAGAATTATACAGATCAATGGAATAGATATTAGATCCTTTGAAAGCATTTTTTCCAATGGTGTAACCATAAGGAGTGACATTATATATTTCGACCCATCGTATTTTGTCGCGGAACGAATACCATGGTTGATCAGTTTCGCTTTCAAAATCTGGGATGCCGTTTTGTTGATAGTAATTTGCGAATATGTATAGTTTTTCCATTCCTTTTCTTGTGTCATCGAAATACCATTTCCAACCATCACCACCAAGAAATATTAATCCCCATGTATAACTTTTTGCATATGTGGAAATATATGACGGTAACTTTGCTGGAGGAACGATTACCTTAAGCCAACCTGATAGTGTTAGAATTCTCACTGTATTACCATTTGCATCAGTAGAAGAGACGGCTCCATATGGATTTTTGGTCACAACCATATTATTTAACCCGCTTGGAATCGTATTCCCAGATAAGACAATACCACCATCTTCAAGCCATAGAGAAGCACATTCGCAAAATGCATTTCTCCCTATAGACTGAATTACAGGAAGTTCTATCCGCTTAAGTGAACGACAGCGATCAAATGCATTCTCTCCAATAACAGTAACACGAGAGAAATCAAAATCTGTTAATCTCCAACAATCAGAAAAAGCTTCATCTCCAATTTCTACATTGTTGTTATTTCCAGCCTTGAATACGACTTTCTCCAGATTAACGCATCCTGCAAAAGCTCCATTGCCAATTTTCTTGACTTTAGAAGAAAGTTCTATCGTTCTAATGCTATTAGAGGAACCCCACCATGGAGACATATTTTCCCATGCATTGCTTTGCCCACCAGCAAGATTTGTTCTTGCCGCCGGACGAGTGTTCGGAGAATTAGGAATAGTCTCCGCATCCACATATAGGACACCATTCTCAACCTTCCATGTACCACCGTTCTTGAACGTGCCGGACATGGTGTACTGACTGGCACTCACCGTCCATATAGCCAACAGGCTACAGACGACTAAAGTTAAAATTTTTCTCATAAGCATTTTTGGCTGTTATATCCCATCGCCCCATCGGTTTTTAAGTTGTTTGTTAATATTGGTTGGTTAGTTGTTGTTTTGTAATTGCTTCAATATATATCAGCATATCGGATTACCTATCTGCACTAAAAATGTGCATATTTTGCGGAATTACTTGCATATATCATTTATTTTTACTACTTTTGCAGCCGGAAATGCAAAATGTTGCAACAACTGAACATTTTTTACTTTACTTTTGAACATTTTTATTCAATATGATACAAAGGTCTGAAATTAAGGAACTTACAGCAAGGTTGAAAGAGCCGAGAAAGTTCATTCAAGTGATCGTTGGTCCTCGTCAGGTAGGCAAAACAACGATGGTGACCCAAGCTATGGAGCAGCTGGACATTCCTCATCTGTTCTTTTCGGCGGATAATATCTACGCCTCTGACGAATGGCTGGCGGAGAAGTGGCAGTCTGCGCGGTTGATGGTACAATCCCGCCAACCGGAGCAACTGATTCTGATCATTGACGAAGTACAGAAAATCCCCAACTGGTCCGAACGCGTCAAGAAGGAATGGGATCTGGATACATTCAACCGTATGCCCATCAAACTGGTGCTTCTGGGTTCGTCCCGTCTGATGATCATGAACGGACTGACAGAGTCCTTAGCCGGACGGTTTGAACTCATCCGCATGACGCACTGGACCTACTCCGAGATGCACGAGGCGTTCGGTTGGGATCTCGACACCTATATCTATTATGGCGGCTACCCCGGTGCGGCAGAGATGATTGCTGACGAAGACCGATGGCGGGCGTATGTCGAGAATGCCATTTTAGAAGCCTCTATCAACAAAGACGTTCTGCAAACCAGCAATATCTACAAGCCCGCTTTGCTGCGCCAGTTGTTCACGATGTGCTGCGCCTACTCCGGTGAAGAGTTGTCATTCAGGAAGATGTTAGGCAACCTGCAGGAAGCAGGCAATGCCACTACGCTCGCCAACTATCTGCAACTGCTCGCGGAAGCCAATCTGGTATCGGGGTTGCAGAAATACGCACGCGACAAAGCACGCAAGTACAGCAGCACACCGAAACTGCAGGTGTTTGACAACGCGCTGATGAATGTCTATAACCAGACCACTTTTGGTTCCGTCCGGACCGATGCCGCCCTGTGGGGACGGCAAGTGGAATCGGCGGTAGGCAGTTATCTGCTATCCCAGGCGGAGAAACACCGCATGCAGGTTTACTACTGGCGGGAGAATAACGCCGAGGTGGATTTTATCCTCCAGCGCGGTCTGTCCGTAGTGGCGATAGAGGTGAAAAGCAACAACGCCCGCACCAACGCCGGACTGCATCTCTTCAGCAGCAAATACAAGCCGCTGCAAGCCTTTGTCGTAGGAAACGAGGGAATGCCTCTGGCAGATTTCCTGCAAACGGACTTGCGTCTCCTGTTTCGGTAATCCAATATGTCAAAGAGCATTGCGGGTGCGTCGTGCCCGCGATTTTTATATGACGCATTTTGGCTGTTATATCCCATCGCCCCATCGGTTTTAAATTGTTTGCTATGTTGATTTTGTTTGTTCAATCTTAATGGCAGGAACATATTGCAAAGCACAAACATACATACACAAAAAGCGTGAACTTTCGTTCGCTTCATTTGATTCTTCGAGGTCCTAGACTTACCTTAACAATTCAAATTTACGCACAGAAAACTCACGCATCTACGTGAGCGTGCATAAACCATAACTTGAATTGTTATTCTCTCGTAAACTTGTCTAGGGTTTCGAAGAATCAAGTTGGCTTATAACGCTATTTTATGTATGTGGCGCAACGCTTCGCGCCTGTCATCCCATTTAACGTCTCAGATCTGACGCTCCCGATTTAACGTTCCGGAGAGGACGAATATCGGCTGCAAAGTTACGACTTTTTTACGACATACGCAAGTTTTTTCACCTTTTTTTGCAAAATGAATTGTTTTTTGTTTTGTTAAACATTCATATACATACACAAAAAAAAATAAAATTGCAGAATTTTCTTGCATATGTCAGAAAAAAGCAGTAATTTTGCGCCGCAAAATTGAATTGATATGACTATAGCCATATTTGGAAATGCAATGAAGTCCACGACCTTGCGCGAAGTGAGGCATATATTGGACTTTATGACGGAGAAAGGCGTACATGTGCTTCTTTCTCAAGAGTTGCGGCAGGAGTTGGACCTGCGCGAGTACCCGGGATTCCCCGAGAACTGGGACGGAGACAAACAGCCGGAGAACGTGTATGGCGAGCCCATCGACTTCGCGCTGTCGGTCGGCGGTGACGGTACATTCCTGACCACCGCCGCGGCGGTAGGAGACAAGAACATACCTATCCTCGGCGTGAACTGCGGACACCTGGGATTCCTCGCCGAAGTGCAGACGCAGGACCTGGATGATATCCTCCAAAAACTCGTAGCGGGCGAATATACGATCGAGCAGCGCGGTCTGCTTCATCTCACCGTGCTCGACAAAGACGGACTCCCCCGCGAGGGACTGATCCTGTCGCCTAACGCCCTCAACGAGATAGCGATCCTCAAGCAAGGTCTGACGAACATGTTGACCATCGAGACGAAGATCAACGGCGAGTTGCTGCACACCTACCATTCCGACGGTCTGGTCGTCGCCACGCCGACGGGTAGTACCGCCTATAACCTCTCCATCGGCGGTCCGCTGCTTGTGCCGCAATCCCGCGGTATCATCCTCACGCCTATCGCGCCGCACAGCCTGACGGTTCGTCCGATCATCATCCTCGACGAATGGAAGTTGGACTTCAAGATCAGCAGCCGCTACGACACGTACATGGTGTCGGTCGATGGCCGCAGTCAGACGCTGAGTACCGACATGAGCCTGCATATCGAGCGCGCTCCGTACACCACGAAAGTGGTGCAGATAGGCGATAACAGCTTCTTGAAGTCATTGCAGAATAAGCTGAATTGGGGGAAGTAATTGATGATTGATGATTGATAATTGATGATTTTAGATTTTATTACGTGGAATGTTGATCCGGTGCTGATACACTTCGGTGACGGGGGGATACGCTGGTACGGACTGTTATGGGCGATCGGGTTGTATGTCTGCTGGGCAATCAACGAACGGATGTACAAGCGCGAGCACTGTCCGGCAGAATGGGCCGACCAGTTATTCTTCTGGATGGCAGCGGGCGTGATCATCGGTGCGCGAATCGGGCATTGTTGGTTCTATGAATGGCACGAATACGGCGAGCCCTGGCACCTCTTCGGATGGGAGTTCACCTACCGTAACCCGTATATCGAGCACCCCTTATGGCTCATCAAGATATGGGAAGGCGGGTTGAGCAGTCACGGCGGCGCGATAGGACTCATCATCGCGGCGATATTGCTCAATAAGTTCAAATACAGCCGCTATCCGCAGTTCGGCACGTCATGGCTCTGGATTCTCGACCGACTTTGCATAGGCGTATGTATCACGGGTGCGCTCATTCGATTGGGTAACCTGTTCAACAGCGAGATATACGGTGGTCCGACCGACCTGCCGTGGGGATTTATCTTTGTGCGCGACGGTCAGACGGTGCCCTGCCATCCGACGCAGCTCTATGAGATGCTGTACTGCCTGGTGGCTTTCGCCGTGACGCTGCCGCTGTACCTCAACACCGATGCGCGGCGACGCGAAGGACTGCTGCTCGGCGTGTTCCTCGAGATCGTGTTCGTGACGCGGTTCTGCCTGGAGTTTATCAAGAACGACCAAGAGGCATTCGAGGCAGACCACCTGCTGAACATGGGTCAGTGGCTCAGTCTGCCGTTTATATTGCTCGGTATCTTCTTGATAGTACGGGCATTTATCCGGCCGCTCTCGCCTGTAGTGGAGAAACAACCACAGAGTCTCGAACCTAAGTATCGAGACGTTAAATAAAGTTTAATTGTTTTTATTCCATAAAAACGTTTATAGGGTTTATGACCAAGCAGGATCTTAGGATAGTTTATTTGGGCACGCCGGAGTTTGCGGTGGCGAGTTTGCAGGCGCTGGTAGAAGGCGGGTATAACGTCGTGGCGGTGGTCACGATGCCGGACAAACCTGCGGGGCGCGGGCATCTGGTGCAGTTTTCGGACGTGAAGAAATACGCGCTGTCGGTGGGTCTGCCGGTGCTGCAACCCGAGAAGCTGAAAGACGAAGCGTTTATCGAAGCGTTGCGCAGTTACAAAGCGGACTTGCAGATCGTCGTAGCCTTCCGTATGTTGCCGGAAGTCGTATGGGCGATGCCGCGCTTAGGCACGTTCAACCTTCATGCGTCCCTCTTACCCCAATACCGCGGCGCCGCGCCGATCAACTGGGCGGTGATGAACGGCGACAAAGAGACGGGTGCGACGACCTTCATGCTCAAGCATGAGATCGACACGGGCAACATGATCCTGCAGGAACGGATTCCTATCGGACCCGACGAGAATGTGGGTTCGGTGCACGACCGACTGATGGCGATGGGTACGAGTTTGGTGACCCGTACGGTCGATCTGATCATCGACTGCGAGAACAAAGGCATCGAAGTGCCGACGACGCCTCAACCCGAGATCGCCGAACTGCGACCGGCGCCGAAGATCTTCAAAGAAGATTGCGAGATTAAGTTTGCGGAGAAGACCGCCGAAGAGGTACATAACTTCGTTCGCGGACTAAGTCCCTACCCCGCGGCATGGGCGAAGCTAAGTATCAACGGCATCACTTTTGACAATGTCAAAATATATGCCGTTGAAGTTATCAGCAATCAGCAATCAGTTATCAGCTCAGGGAAGGGAGATATTGTTATTCCGTGCAAAGAAGGGGCGGTGCGGATTCTCGAACTGCAAGTGCCCGGAAAGAAACGAATGGACGTTCGTTCATTCCTGAACGGAATTCACAATTGATGATTGATGATTGATTATTTAGGACTCATTGATAAGTATTATGCGGAGGTGCCGGAATTACGGCATATCCTCGTGACGCACAGCCGTCAGGTGGCGGACCGCGCGCTGAAGATCATCGACGCCCATCCGGAATGGGAGGCGCAGGGACTCGTCGATCGGGCTTTTGTCGAAGAAGCGGCGATGTTGCACGACATAGGAATTATCTTCTGCAACGCTCCGAAGATCCACTGCAACGGTCCGCACAAATATATCGAACACGGGTTCCTCGGCGCGGAGTTGCTGCGCCAAGAAGGGTATCCGAAACATGCCTTGGTAGCCGAACGCCACACGGGCGCAGGTATCACGATTGAACAGGTAGAACGCGAAGAATTGCCGATACCCGAACGGGACTACTGCCCGCAGAGTCTCGAAGAGAAAATCATCTGCTACGCCGATAAATTCTACTCAAAGTCGCACCTCGGCGAAGAAGTGAGTCTCGACAAAATCAAATACAACATCTGGAAATACGGCCACGAAGGCTATGTGCGCTGGCAACAACTCGTAGAGTTGTGCGGCGAGTTTTAATGGAACTTATGCGCGAAACCGATGGATAGCAGTTCACGGAACTGTATCTTGGCGTGCGTGTCTCCGTCCAAGATGACGGAGGTGTCATAGCGAGGATGGAGCGTCAGTCGGGCCGAGAGCCAACGGTTGATGATGAAGTCGCAGTTCACCTCAAGGTCCAACTCCACGTAGTGATAGTTGGTGTACATAAAGAAGCGCGTCTCCATCGCGAACTCACGGACAGGTTTCCAGGTATATTCCAAACGAACCGACGAACCGATATTATGCAAGGTCTGCGTGCCGGCTATCAGACCGTAGTCCGTCACGGCCACGCGCGCGGTATCCATAATATGTATCATCTTATAAGACAGCGGCGAGAAAGACACACTCAGTCCCGGCACGGGTTTGTAGTCCAAACCGAGCGCAGCATTGAAACGGAGCGGCGAGAAAGGTCCGCTCTTCATCTTCTTCGAGTTCGCCTTATAGGTCGGCAACAGGCGTGTCTCGAACTCCGCAGACACTGATCCGAAGAGTTTGGGCACGATGCGGTAGTTGGCTTTGGAATAGAGGCGTAGCAGGTCATCCGTGGTGTTGACCTTATGCAGCGTGTCCGCGGAGATTGTCGATCCGCCTGCGCGCCACTCGCCGGTGTTCTCCCAAGTGAAGCGCTCCGTGATATAACTGATATAGCCTTTGAGGATCGCGAGTCCGGCGAAGGATGACGAACCGCCTTGGTACCAGTTGGGCGTGACATAGTTCTGGGTGATCTGCACCATGACCGTCGCCTCGCGCCGCCACGGGGTCTTCATATCGCGTATCGAGCGCAGCACGTCGTTGCGGTCCTCCTCCTCATCCTTGATCCAGGATTTCTCGACTTGGATGGCAGGGATCTGCTCGACGGTCTTGATGACCAGTTCGGCATTCATCGCGCGCAGGGAGTCGATCTCGCGTATCTCCCGCTCGATAGAGTCGAGCGCCATGCGTTCGGCGATGGTCAGCGTGTCGATGGTGTCGTTCGCGTGCAGCTGCGCACTCTGCTCCGCAACCATGTCGAGCAACAGCAAGTCCATGTCCGCCGTCATCTTCTGGTCGTTAAGACGGAAGGTGTCGGTATATAGTTGTTGCGCTGCCAGATTAGTGACAGCGCAAAGCAACAACCCTATGAGAATTTTAGTTTTCAGTAATCAGTAATCAGACTCCGGCTGCGCCGAGTTTGCCGTGGCATTGTTTATATTTCTTGCCGGAACCGCACGGACATGGGTCGTTCGGACGCGGTTTCTTATCAGCGATGATCGGTCCCTGGTGCTGCTGCTCGCGGGTGTCCCGTCCTGCCGCAGCCGCCATGCCGGAAGCCTGCGCGGCTTGCTGCACCGCATCTTTCTGGGTGCGGTAGCGCGACATGTCCATACGGCGCTGCTGCTGTGCCTGTTGTACGCGGTCGGGCTCCTGCTGATGGATCTGTCCGCGGAGGAGGATAGCTATCGCGCGGCGGTTGAAGTTATCGAGCATGCCCTTGAAGATATTGAACGACTCGAGCTTGTAGATCAACAGCGGGTCTTTCTGCTCGTAAGACGCGTTCTGCACGGACTGCTTGAGGTCATCCAACTGACGGAGGTGCTCTTTCCACTCATCGTCGATGACGAAGAGCAGCATGCGTTTCTCGAACTCCTTGACTACCTCTTTGCAATGCGTCTCCGCCGCAGCCTTGAGGTTCACGGCGATATTATACACGCGCTTGCCGTCGGTAATCGGGATAAGGATATTCTCGTACATCTGGCCCTTGGTCTCAAAGACCTGCTGGATGACCGGATCAGCCACTTGCATCAGTTTGTCCATACGGCGCTTGAAACTCTCGAGAGCGGCCTCCGCGAGTTGTTCGCTCAGTTCGCTCTTGCGTCCGCGGTTGAAGGTCTCCTCATCGAACGGAGGTTCGATGGCGAAGGTCTGCATGACGTCGTATTTGAGTCCCTCGTAGTCATTGGCAGCGCGTGCCTCGGCGAAGATATTCTCTGCCGTCTCGTAGATCATATTGGTGATATCGACGCCGATACGCTCACCCATCAGAGCGTGTTTACGCTTCGCGTAGATGAGGTTTCGCTGCTGGTTCATCACGTCGTCGTACTCGATAAGGCGCTTACGGATACCGAAGTTATTCTCCTCGACTTTCTTCTGCGCCCGCTCGATAGAGCTCGATATCATGCTGTGCTCGATCATCTCACCTTCCTGGAATCCCATGCGGTCCATCACGCCTGCTATACGGTCGGAACCGAACATACGCATCAGGTCATCTTCGAGCGACACATAGAATACGGAACTACCCGGGTCACCTTGACGACCGGCACGACCGCGTAACTGGCGGTCCACGCGACGGGACTCGTGACGCTCCGTTCCGATGATAGCGAGACCGCCGGCCTCTTTCACTTCGGGCGTCAGCTTGATATCCGTACCACGACCGGCCATGTTCGTTGCAATCGTTACGACACCTGCTCTACCGGCCTCCGCTACGACCTGCGCCTCCTGCTGGTGGAGCTTGGCGTTGAGGACATTATGCGGTATCTGACGCAGACGAAGCATCTTGCTGAGCAACTCGGATATCTCGACGGATGTAGTACCGACGAGGACAGGACGACCCTGCTCGACCATCGACTGAATCTCGTCGATGACGGCATTGTATTTCTCGCGCTTGGTGCGATAAATACGGTCGTTCATATCATTGCGGGCGATGGGTTTGTTAGTCGGGATAACAACTACATCCAATTTGTAGATATTCCAGAACTCACCTGCCTCGGTCTCGGCCGTACCGGTCATACCCGAGAGCTTGTTGTACATACGGAAATAGTTCTGCAGGGTGATAGTCGCAAAGGTCTGAGTAGCCCCTTCGACCTTCACGTTCTCCTTCGCCTCAACCGCCTGGTGCAAACCGTCCGACCAGCGGCGACCTTCCATCACACGACCGGTTTGCTCATCGACGATCTTCACTTCACCGTTGTCGATGATATAGTCCACATCTTTCTCGAAGAGCGTATAGGCCTTGAGCAGCTGGTGCACGGTGTGCACGCGCTCGGACTTGATGCTATAATTGGTAAGAATATCGTCTTTGCGTTGCTGCTTCTCATCGGGCGTCAGGCCGGTCTCGTTCTCGAGTTCCGCCATCTCAGAGCCTACATCAGGCAGCACGAAGAAATTGGGGTCGTCGGTCGTACCGGTCAAGGCGTCAATACCTTTGTCGGTTAACTCGATGGACTTGTTCTTCTCGTCGATGACGAAGTAGAGTTCGTCGGTCGCGACATGCATGTTCTTCTCGTTCTCCTGGAGGTAGAACTCTTCGGTCTTCTGCATACGCACCTTGATACCCGGTTCGGAGAGGAACTTGATAAGCGCTTTGGATTTCGGCATACCCTTGAAGGAACGGAAGAGCGCCAACTCACCTTCTTCTTTCACTTTCTCGTCGGCCGAACCCATCTTCGCTTTCGCCTCGGCGAGCAGTTTGGTCGTCAGGGTGGTCTGCGTACGCACGAGTTGCGCTACGCGGTCCTTGTATTCATCGAACATCTGGTCCTCTCCACGGGGTACAGGACCGGAGATGATAAGCGGCGTACGGGCATCGTCAATCAAGACGGAGTCCACCTCATCGACGATCGCGAAGTTATGGCCGCGTTGCACGAGGTCGAGAGGCGAGGTAGCCATGTTATCACGCAGATAGTCGAAGCCGAACTCATTGTTCGTTCCAAAAGTGATATCGCAGGCATAAGCCTTGCGGCGCTCGTCGGAGTTGGGTTTATGCTTGTCGATACAATCGACGGTGAGGCCGAGGAACATGTATATCGGTCCGTTCCACTCGCTATCACGCTTGGCGAGGTAGTCGTTGACAGTCACCACATGCACACCTTCGTGCGTCAGGGCGTTGAGGTACACCGGCAGTGTGGCTACGAGGGTCTTACCTTCACCGGTCGCCATCTCAGCGATCTTACCTTGGTGCAGCACGACGCCGCCGAAGAGCTGCACATCGTAATGGATCATGTCCCAAGTGATCTCGTTGCCGCCGGCCATCCAGTGGTTCTTATAGATCGCTTTGTCACCGTCTATCTCCACGAAGTCAAAACGGGAGTCGGCCGCGAGGTCGCGGTCTAACTGGGTTGCCGTCACTTCTACGGTCTCGGACTGAGCGAAACGACGGGCGGTGGATTTGACGATAGCGAAAGCCTCCGGAAGAATCTCCGTCAGCACTTTCTCATAGACTTCTTTGATCTCTTTCTCGAGTTTATCGACCTCGTTGTAGATCTTCTCGCGCTTCTCGATTGGCGTCGCTTCGATGGAGGCTTTGAGTTCGGCGATACGCGCCTTACGGTCGGCTACCGCAGCCTGGAGTTTGTCCATCAGCGCTTGGGAATGCGCACGGAGGTCATCATTAGACAGCGCATCGATGCGTTCATACTCCGCCTTGATCTGCTCGACTACCGGCTGTATCGCACGCATGTCTTTCTGCGCTTTGTTACCGAATAATTTGGTAATAATCTCAATAAAATTCATATACTAAGTGGTCAGAATTCAGTATTCAGTTTTCAGTTTGCACGCAAAATGCGGCGCAAAGGTACAACTTTTTTCCGACATATGCAAGACAAAAATTGTGCCTGCGCCATTTTTCTGCCATTTTGGCAGGTTTTGAGAGCGATTATTGCAGTAAAAACGTCAGCGGGATGGGCAGTCGAGCCTGCCAGTCATCTTCGCAATGCTTATGTCCCGGGAAGAAGCGATACTCGAAATGCGCGGAGTCCCATCCTCTGATCAATAACATTTCGTTGATAGCCGCTTGCGCCGTGCCATAGAACGCATCGAGTGTCTGGTCGCCCTGGTCCATGTACAGCTTTGCTGTATTGGGCGCGGGAAGATGGTTCTTGAGGTAGGTTCGGTACGCCGCCATGACTTCTTCGGAAGGTTGGTCAGGACGCGGGTAAGCGAGCGTGCAATGCGTCGAGAGACAAGCCGCTCCGGCGAAGATCTCCGGGTACTTGCAGAGAGCATAGGACGAGATCAGACCGCCGCAACTGCTGCCCATTACCCAGGTATGGTCGCGGTCCGGATAGACCGCATAGGTGCTGTCTATAAAGGGCTTGAGTTCCTCTACGAGGAAACGCAGGTAGGCATTGCCTTGCGGTTTCCAGTCGGCATAGACGGGCGTGCCCTCCGGCAGATACTCGATGATGTCGTCGGGACAGAACTCCCCGATACGCTCAGAAGTGTTGTCGATACCCACGACGATAGTCGGACGGATGCGACCGAGGGCGATGAGTGAGTCCATCGCTTCGTCGATACCCCATTCCTGCTTATTCCACGACGTCGTGGCATCAAACAGCATCTGTCCGTCGTGCATGTAGAGCACATCGTACCGCTTCGCGGGGTCGTAGTCGGAAGGCGTCCATACACGCACCGTGCGGGCTGCAACGAACTGCGAAGGGAAGTCGGCGTAGGTGTCCAGATGACCGACCGATACTTGCGGCTCCTGCTGTGCCGCCTTATTGCATGCCGTCAGCGCGAGGGCTAAGAGGCAAAAAATGAATCCGTATTTTTTCATGATTGTTTGTGTTTTGCGGGGCAAAGATAGTACAAAAAATTGACACCTGCAAAAAAAATGCTCAAAAACTTGCATATATGCAATTTTTGTAGTAATTTTGTGCCCGAAATTTTAATTTTCCCTTTCCCTGTAGCGGTTTTCCCGCTCAACGGGAACACCTAGTGTATGAAAAATATAGCTTTTATCATCAACCCCGTTTCGGGTTCGAAAGACACGCAGAAAGAGAAGCGTAAGTTGCCGAAAGTGATTATGCAGATTTTGGACGAGAGCCAATGGTTGCCGAACATCACGTTCACGGAGTATGCCGGTCATGCGACCGAGTTGGCACGCCAATATGCCCGCATGGGTTTTGACGCCGTGGTAGCAGTAGGCGGTGACGGAACGGTAAACGAGGTAGCGAGAGGTCTGAAGGACACGAAGACCGCCCTCGGCATCATTCCGATGGGTAGTGGCAACGGTTTTGCCCGTCATCTGAATGTACCGATGCGTCCGCAGAAAGCGCTGGAGATGATCAACCATAGCGAACCAATCTCGGTGGACTACGGTCTGGCTAACGGCAAGTTGTTTGTCAGCACATGTGGCACGGGTTTTGAGGCAATCGTAGCAGATAACTTCGCGGGCAGCAGCAAGCGCGGGTTCATGACATACCTGCAGAACGTGCTCAAAGAGGCATTCTCGTACCAGCCGCAAAACTACCACCTCGTAGGGGACGGTATCGACGTGACGCACAAGGCGTTCTTGATTACCTTCGCCAATGCGAACCAGTGGGGCTACGAAGCGATGATTGCGCCGAAAGCCAGTATCCAGGACGGCAAGATGGATATCATGTTGATGTCGAGTCACGCGATTCTCGGTAGCGCTTCGTTGGCATTGCGCCTGTTTACCGGAAATATCGACGACAGCCATTTCATGGATACCATCCGTGCAAAAGAGATCACGCTGGAGCGCGAAGAGGCGGGACCGTTCCACATCGACGGCGATCCGGTGGAGATGGAGAAAGATATACGCATAAAAATTGTGCCCGACGGACTGCGCGTCCTCGCAGAAAAACGCTTCTAAACTATGGAACTGAAAATCATCAACAAGAGTAAAAATGCGCTGCCGAAGTACGAGAGTGCGCAGGCAGCGGGAATGGATATACGGTGTAACATCGACGAACCGATCACTTTGGCGCCGATGGAGAGACGATTGATACCGACGGGTTTGTTCATCGAACTGCCTGCGGGTTTTGAGGCGCAGATACGCCCGCGCAGCGGTTTGGCGCTCAAGCGCGGATTGACGGTACTTAACACGCCGGGAACGATTGATGCCGACTACCGCGGCGAGGTGGGTGTGATACTGATTAACCTCAGCGGCGAACCTCAGACGATTGAGCCGGGAGAACGGATATGCCAAATGGTGATCGCCAAACACGAGACACCGGAGGTGGTCGAAGTGACCGAACTGAGTGATACCGAGCGCGGCGCCGGAGGGTTCGGGCATAGCGGGAGAAAATAGTTTATCGCTTGTATGCTACTCTTCGGGATACCGGCCCCCTGCCTACGAGTTTTGCCGTACCCCTACGCCAAAACATGCCCCCTCAGAGTACATACTTCGCTTATGAATAGTAGCAAACAAATATTATTAATTCTCTGCTTGCTTTTCTTTCTTCCCGGGTTTGCCCGAAAGGGAGAGAAGAAAGAAGTGTTGACGACGGAGCAGGAGCAGCAGTTCACGTACTATTGGTACGCGGCGCGGCAGGCGCTGGAGGAGGATAACTACCCGAAGGCGCTGGTGCTGTTTGAGTTCTGCGACGCCATCAAACCGAATGACGGAAAGACGCTGGAGTTCCTCGGCATCCTCTACCACGCGATGAGACAGGAAGACCGAGCGATGGATGCCTTCAAGCGTGCTTTTGAGGCCGACCCGAGAGACTGTTGGTATCGATACAGTTCGGCGCTCTTGGAAGAGAAGACAGAAGAGGCTACGATAGAAGCCATGCGTGTGAGGGAGCGGGCGTTGAAAGAGAACCCAAAGGACGATGAACTCATGATGCGCCTACAACGGGTGTATATCAGCCTGGGCGAATGGAAGAAAGCGCTGAAGATGCAAGATCAGATAGACGGTGTCAAAGGCTTCGACGCTTCAGGCGCAGTGACGCGCTACCGGCTGCTCCTCACGATGAAACAGCCCAAAAAGGCCTTGGCGACGATCGACAAGTACTTGGAACTTGACCCAACGGATCTGCAATTTCTGGTGTTTCGCGTAGAGGTGCTGGAGCAGATGAAGACCAAGCCGGCAGAACTGTATGCCGCGTACGACAAGATATTGGCGATATACCCCGGACATATCGGTATCCTGAATAACTACGCGTACCACCTCGCAACGCACAAAGGCGACCTGCAGCGCGCGGAACGAATGAGTGAACAGACCATTCGCGAAGAACCGAACAATGCGGTGTATCTCGACACCTATGGATGGATCTTGCACCTGAAAGGACAAGACGAGTTGGCGAAGTTCTATCTCAACCGCGCCCTGATCAACGCCCAAAACGAGGAGACCACGAAAGAAGTACAGAAACATCTGAATGCGATTAAATAAATACACAGTATTGGCCTGCGCCGCGTTGCTGTTAATGGCCTGCGGCACGAAGAAGAAAGCGGTCGGTGATCAGTCATCCGTCAGCGAAGCCGCTGCGCCCGCATGGCACACCTGTTTGATACAAGGAGCGCGGGCGACGGTAGCCACGAGCAACGACCGCGTGTCAGCGAGCGTGACGATGCAGACGGTGCACGACTCGATGATTGTCATCAGCGTCATGCCGCTCTTGGGAATGGAAATGATGCGCGTCGAAGCGACTCCGCTCGAGGTGATCGCTATTGACAAGTTGCACGGCCGCTATGCGAAAGCGACCTATGCCGACCTCAACCGTCGTCTGACACCTTCGCTCAACTGGGATGTGCTGCAACAGATTTGCACAGGCGAACTGCCTTTAGGCGAACAGAAAGCACGACTGATGTACACCTTCGGTGACCAGTTGATAGAACTGGTGATCGACTACCCCGCCCGCCAATTGGACGTGCCGGTGAAAGTGAACAACATACGACTCAACAAATATACGGAAGTAGATATCTCGAAATGGCTCTAAGACGATACATATGGCTCCTTTGTCTTTTGGCATTCGTCTTCTGCCCGCTATGGGCGGCGGATAGCGTGAAAGATCTGCAGAAGAAGCAGAAGAAACTGCAGCAGGAGATAGAGCAGACGAACAAGATGCTCAAGCAGACGAAGAAAGACGAGACGGCGACGCTGAACAAGTTGCAACTGACACAGCAAAACATCAAGAACCAGAAGAAACTCATTCACACGCTCGACAATGAGATCACAGCGCTTGACCGCGAGATGAAGGTCTTGGGCAACACCCGCGATTCGTTGCAGCGCGTGTTGGAAGGGTATAAGAACGATTATGCCCGGATGGTTCGGCAGACCCATTATGCCCGCCTGCAGCAGTCGCCGTTGCTCTTCCTGATGAGTAGCGACAGTTTTCAGCAGTTAGCCCGCCGCGCGCGATACCTGCAGGAGTTCGCACATTTCCGTCAGGAACAGGTGGCTCGTATCGAGCATACGCAAGCGGAAATAGACACGCAGAATAACCTGTTGCAGGCTAACAGGGATGACAAGAAACAGGCGCTGTCGAAGCGTAAGCGCGAGCAGGACAACCTCAAGCGCGACGAACGCAAGCAACAGACGATGCTGACGCAGCTCAAGTCCAAAGAGAAAGACCTCACCACGCAGTTGAACCAAAAGCAGAAGAAAGTGGCGGAACTGAACAAGAAGATCGACGACATGATCCGCAAACAGACGGAGAAAGCGTCGAAGACCACGCTGACCAAAGAGCAGCAACTGATAGCCGGTGGTTTTGAAGCGAACAAAGGACGGTTGCCTTGGCCCGTGGAACGCGGCATGATAAGCGGTCATTACGGCAAGCAACAACACCCTGTCTATTCGCAGGTGACGATGGATAACAAAGGTATCTACATCCAGACGACAGCCGGCATGAGAGCCCGCGCGGTGTATAAAGGCGAGGTGACGAGTTGCTTCATGGTGGGCGGAACTTACGCCGTGATTGTTCAGCACGGTAACTACCGCTCCGTCTACTCGAACCTCAGCAAACTGAATGTCAAGCAGGGCGACAAGGTGGATACCAAACAAGTGATCGGAACGATCTTCACCGACCCCGAACAAGACCAAAAGACGGAACTGTATTTCCAGATATACAAAGATAGAAACATTTTAAATCCTGAATTATGGATAGCAAAATAAGTCGAGCGGCTCGACACCCGCTTATATTCATTGTCATCGCTTTTTTTGCCCTTGCCGGTTGCAAGCAGAATAACTGGATTGACTGGAAGACGCAGAACGAAATGTGGTTAACAGCCAACAAAGCCAAACCCGGCGTGAGGGTTACCGACAGCGGTTTACAATACAAGATCATCGCCGACCCCAC
The DNA here is from genome assembly GCA_900321005.1 of uncultured Bacteroidales bacterium. GTDB lineage: Bacteria > Bacteroidota > Bacteroidia > Bacteroidales > Paludibacteraceae > Colicola. The sequence continues at coordinate 23,846 of ONUF01000021.1, forward strand.
CCCGCAAGATGCGGTACCGAACAGTACCAGTACGGTGACGTGTGACTACACGCTGAGTCTCATCAACGGCTATGTGGTAGAGACGGCGTACAACGCGTCGTTGTATCTGCCGCAGATGATACCGGGATTTACCGAGGGCTGCCATAAGATCCATAACAACGGAGATATCGAACTCTATATCCCGGCATACTTGGGTTACGACCACGACAAATACACTTCGGGTTCGTACGGCGAGGCCGAAGGAAACGGTACCGAAGGAGGTACATACTTTATTCCGCCCTACTCGACCCTCATCTTCAAAGTTCATATATGCAGCGTCTCCGGCAACTGATCATAGTAGCGATTTGCCTGGTGTTCTGCGGGTGCGAAGGCACCAATTTCAGCAGTGTTCCGCGTGTGGGGGTACGCATCGCCATCAATACGCGTGAAGGCGCTTTCGTCCATTTCCAACCGGACTATACCGGTTCCTATGTGATAGTGAATAAAGACGGCTATTTCTTAAACGGAACTTATATTCAAGCGGCCAAAGCATTGGATATGTTCGGGTATGGGGGTGTACTTATTTATGTGACCATGTTCGGCTACATAGCGTTCGATTTAGCATGTCCTGATTGCGCTGCGCACGGTATGCGCAAGCCATGCGAAGTGAATGGAGGAGCAGTGACATGTCCGCATTGCGGGGAAGAATATATCGTCTATGACGGTTCGGGCATGCCCAATAAAGGCATCTCCAAAGAAGCGCTGTTACGCTTGAGTGTTCATCAGTCGGGAGACGTGATACAAATTAGTTACTAATGATTACAGACAAAGACCTGCTCTCTATCGGGCTTATCCGCCGCACGCGGTATAAAGACCTGCCGCCATTCGTGTTCGTGAAGCGCGACGGGCTTTTCGTGCCCTTCCGTTCCGAGCAGATCGCAGACTTGGTAGGCGAAGAAGGATTTGTGCTGCGGAGCGATGTGCAGGACGAAGGTGACGGTACGCTGACCTGGCAGGACTTGGTGGGATTTGAGATAGAGGATGACGGACGAGTGGTCGGAAGGATCGCGCAAGTCGATGAATCAACCATCAACACCTTAGCTATCTTGGAAGACGAGCGGATGATCCCGCTGCACGAAGATTTCATTATTGAGATAGACGAAGAAGCGCGTATTCTGCGCGTAAACCTGCCTTTTGAGTTATGAGAAAACGCACGACACAGGAGATGGGACGCTTAAGCGTTGCCGACTACCGCGCAGCCGACAAACTGCCGCTGGTGGTAGTACTCGACAATGTGCGTAGCCAGCATAACGTAGGGGCCGTATTCCGCACCGCCGACGCCATGCGTATCGAGCGGGTCGATTTATGCGGTATCTGTTGTTGTCCACCGAATCAGGAGTTGCACAAGACCGCGCTCGGCGCAGAAGAGACGGTGGAGTGGCGCTATTTCAAAGACACCTTGGAAGCAGTGCGTGCACTGCAAGCGGAAGGCTATACCGTCTATGCCGTCGAACAGGCACACGACGCTTCGACACTGGAGGAAGTAGCCGAACAAATCATCAATCATCAATCATCAATCATCAATTGTCCCAAAATCGCTGTGGTTCTCGGGCACGAGGTTTTCGGAGTGCAGCAAGAAGTGGTGGACGCCTGTGACGGATGTATCGAGATACCGCAATACGGAACGAAACACTCGATGAACGTAAGTGTGACGGCCGGTATTGTGCTATACAGACTTTCAGAAGCCCTGCGATCATGACCTTATTATCTCCCGCAAAAAATAAAGAAGTCGCTGTCGCGGCTATTCAAGCCGGCGCGGATGCCATCTACATCGGTGCCCCGGTTTTCGGTGCGCGCGAGAAAGCAGGAAACAGCATCGAGGACTTGGCGGAAGTGGTGGATTATGCCCATACTTACGGAGTCCAGGTACTCGTGACCGTCAACACACTGCTGCATGAGGACGAGTATCCGCAAGCCGTACGGATGATAGAGGATTTACACCGCATCAGCGTGGATGCGCTGATTATTCAGGACTTGCATCTCTTGGATTTTGACCTCCCGCCTATTCGCCTGCATGCCTCTACGCAATGTGACAACCGCACGCCGGAGCAGGTAGCCAAACTGAGGGACATGGGATTCAAGCGCGTGGTGTTAGCCCGCGAACTGAGTATCGACGAGATTCGGGCTATTCACGAAGCTGTGCCGGATATCGAGTTGGAAGCCTTCGTGCACGGCGCGCTGTGCGTGAGTTATTCGGGGCGCTGCTATATATCCGAAGTACTGGCTGGGCGCAGCGCCAACAGAGGTGCCTGTGCGCAGTTCTGCCGCATGGCGTATGACTTACTCGACGCCGAAGGAAATGAGGTGTTGGACGAACAAGGCGAACCGATTCATCAGCGGCATTTATTGTCCTTGCAGGACTTGGACAGAAGTGCCTATTTGGCGGAACTGATTGAGGCCGGTGTGACGACCTTTAAGATCGAAGGACGACTCAAAGATGCGGAGTATGTAACGAATGTCACGGCGTATTACAGGGAGAAATTGGATGCCCTCACGCACGCTTTCCCTCATACACTCACTCGATCCTTCACGCCCGATCCCGAGAAGACTTTCCATCGCGGGGCGACAGATTATTTTCTGCACGGTCGTACGCGGCCTATGGCCAATTGGGACACACCGAAGTCCACGGGCGAGTATGTCGGTCAAGTACTGGAAGTGCGCGGAAACACCATCCGCGTGCGCTTAGAACCGGGCATCGTGCTGCACAACGGCGACGGGCTGACAATCGGCAGCGAAGGATGTAATGTAAATGGTGTGGACGGAAGTCTGGTGAAGGTGAATAAAGTGATCAGTGGTCAGCCATCAGTAGTCAGTCCGCTATACCGAAATCTCGATGTGGAATTTATCAAGTCCCTGCATAGCGAGCGACGTATTCCGGTGGATATCGAGTTTAAGGAGACAGAAGATGGCTTTGCTTTACGGATCGGTGATAAAGAGCGGTCCTTCAGTTATCCGAAAGAACCCGCCCGCGATGCTCAGAAAGCGCTCGCGACGATCCGCACGCAGATCTCCAAATTAGGGGATACACCTTATATAGCGCGTGACGTGCGCGTGGAGAGCCAACCGTATTTTATACCGATAAGTGTGTTAAATGAATGGAGACGCAATACGATCATCTGATGACGTGCAAATACTGCCTGCTCTTTGAGTTGGGGCATTGCCGCAAGACGAACCCTTATCCAAAGGATAAGGAGCCTCGTTATCTGCGCTTGCGTACAGGTCAGAAATTGGCGCTCCATTTTGATTGTAAACGATGTGAAATGACGATAGACCAAGTATGAACAAGAATTCTTTCTCTTCGAAAATAGGCCTCATCATGGCCGCGGCAGGCAGTGCCGTCGGTTTGGGTAACATCTGGAAATTTCCTTATATCGCCGGTGAGAACGGTGGCGGTGCATTTTTGATCGTGTACCTGCTGTGCGTGCTGTTGTTCGGCATGCCGCTTATCATGACGGAGTTCTTGATCGGTAAGCAGTCCGGCAAGAGTGCGTTCGGCGCGTTCCGCGAACTGAACGGCAATAATCGCTGGCAGTGGTTGAGTTGGCTATGCATGCTCACTTCTTTGCTCATCATGGGCTTTTATTTCGTGGTGACAGGTTGGTGCTTTAACTACCTGACGGAAGCCTTCACGAACGTGTTCCAAGGCATGGACATGCATGAACTGACCGCGCATTTCAAACAGGTTTCGTCCAACACCCCGCGCATGCTTTTCTTCGGTTTTCTGCCGGTATTTCTGACAGCCGGTGTGCTGTGGTTTGATGTCAATAAAGGGATCGAACGACTCAGCAAAATCTTGATGCCGCTGTTGCTCGTGATGATGTTTCTCATGGCCGGCAGAGTGCTGATGCTCGATAACAGTAATATCGGCATGCAGTTCTTCTTCCAAGCGGATTTCTCGAAGATCACGCCGACGGTTATTATGGAAGCTATGGGTCAGTGTTTCTTCAGTCTCTCCATTGGTATGGGCGCGCTCATCACCTACGGTGCGTACATGCCGAAGACCCAAAATGTGACGCGTACATCGGTGGAAGTGATCCTCCTCGACACGATGGTTGCGCTGTTGGCCGGAGTGATTATTTTCCCTGCGGTTTTTGCCTTTGGTTTTGATCCTGCCGAAGGACCGCAACTGGTGTTCGTCGTTCTGCCGGCTATCTTCGAGCAAATGAACTTCGCATGGCTCAGCAGTGTGTTGTTCTTCGCCCTACTCTGCATCGCCGCGTTGACTTCGACGATCTCGTTGATGGAAGTAGCGGTAGCCTTCCTTTGCGAAGCAACGGAGCACACCAAACATCCGCTTGACCGCCGCAAGAGCGTGATGGTTACATCAATCATTGTAATGGCTTTAATCGCCCTCTGTGTTTGTTGGGATTCGGTCTTCGGCGCGTTCGATGAGATTACAGCTTGCGTACTGATGCCCTTAGGCGCGATGGGCATGGCGCTCTTCGTCGGCTGGTGTCTGCCCAAAGACGGGCAGAAAGGCGTCTTCCATGCCGATAAAGGTATCAAGCGCTGGCTCCGCAAACTCTTCATCTTCTTCCTGCGCTTCGTCGTCCCCATCGCCATCCTCGTCGTCTTCCTGAATAGTTTAGGAGTGCTGTAAACCAAAAAATCTTTAAAAAAGAAAGAAAATGGCACAAATATTTGCATGTGTCATTTTTTTTGTGTACCTTTGCAGTCGCAAAGGTCAAACAAACACTATTATGCCGGAAGTAAGTAGATTTTACGAATTGCCGCCATTAAAAGATTAACTATATATGATACCGAGAATTAAGTCATATCAGCCCCTTAAGGATTTTCAGTTACTCGTCTCTTTTGATGACGGGAAACGGGTTCGTTATGACGTAGCTGAAGATATTGCTACGTTACCGGCTTTCCGTGACTTAAAAACGGAGCATGGATTGTTTGAAAATGCACAATTGGACACAAGCCGTACGTGCATTTATTGGAACGATCAAATTGATCTCCCAAGCGATGCCATATACGAATATGGCGTAGCTGTGTAACCCTTCGCTGGCCTTGACAGCGTAAAAAAGCAAGGGCATATTGAATTTCGCGTTTGCGATTTATTGGAATCCTTGGAATGTGAGAAGTTTTAAAGATTCACTAATAATAAGTCGACAAGCGTCCATATTGTATATGGGCGTGACTTATCGGTGAATGGGCATTTCTCACAGCCTCAAGGATGATAAGGAACGTCCATTTTTTGTGTATAACAGTTAAATATTTAATTATAATGAAAAAATCTATCTTTCTTTTAATCATTCTTGCTTGCACGGTTAGTATGCAGGCGGCTGAGTACTTTAGAGCTACGAATGCTGAAGGTGTCGAACTAAGGTATCGTATTATCAATTCAAAGGAAGTGGCAGTAACTCCTGACATTACTACCAGTCATTGGGACAGCACCACGGTTAATTATCCTAACATTCTATGTGATAGTATTCGTATACCGGACACGGTAGAATATAATGGTAATTCTTACATGGTTTTTGGTATTGACAGCTATTCTTTTGCGTGTATGAAAAATGTGAAAAAGGTAATACTTCCGAAAACTATGCGTGCCGTTCCACCATTGGCATTTAATTACAATTCAGGAATAGAAGAAATTATTGTGGACGAAGAAAATCCGTATTATACAACAGTAAATGGTGTTATGTATACCAAGGATATGAAATGTTTGATTGCTTATCCGTGTGCGAAGCCTGACTCCGTATTTATAGTGCCGGAAGGTCCACAATCCGTAGGTGTGTATGCTTTTACATTGTTAAGAAATTTAAAAGACATCACTATGCCATTAACCTTAAAAACAATGGAAAATGGAGCAATGATTACCGGTAGTATTCAGCGCGCAGTATTTCAAGATAGTGTAACGATGTTTGAGTATGGAGCATGTTCTTTGTACGAAGCAGAAGAAATCGTGTTGGGCAACCGAGTAGATACATTTAATTCGCCAATAATTGCATTTTCTAAACCGATAACATTAACTTGCCGCACAATAACACCGCCTTACTTCCCATTACAATCGGCAGAAGGCTCTCATCTTGGCGAATCCACGTTGCGTGTCCCTATGCAGAGTGTTGCCGCTTATCAGCAAGCCGAAGGATGGAAATTATTTGGCAACATTGTATCTATAGAGCCGCCTGTTGTTACCGGTTTGGATAATGTGCAAGTGTCGTGGGTACAAAATTTCTCTGCAACAGGCTATGTCTGGATTCTCTATACGGACGAGGCGCACACGCAGCGGTATATGACGCTTACCTTTGATGCAAACGGACATTTGACAGGTATTGACTTGGCGGGGAATCAAGCTCCAGCACGTGTACCGGCTTTGTATGAAGAGGACGAAGAAGACGCGACGCAATTCGCAGAGTATTACTCGTTTACGATTACAGGTCTCTCTGCGAACACGACCTATTATTTCGTCCGCCAGAGCCTGAACGGAACAGATGTTATTGACGAAGAGATGGGTTCTTTTGAGACGCTTTCGAGTGAACCCGAGGGATTAAAAGACAATGCGCAAAGCGACAAAGGACAATGCGTAAAGATGCTTCGTGACGGACAATTTTTTATTGAGTGTGGAGAAAAAACGTATTCCCCGAATGGGCATGAATTGAAGTGAGGGGGGGGGGCAATCAGATTGACTTGAAATAGAAGAAAAATGAATATTAATGACATTTCCGAAGACAATAATTTGGAAATGTCATTTTTTTGCTGTATATTTGCAGTCGATTTTGAAAAGTAACCATTTAACGCACGAAGAACTATGAAAGTACAGTGGACAGGATTGGTGGATGACATGAAAGGGCATGTGGATAAGGAATTCTACGCACGGCATATACCGGGGAACGGAGCATGGGCGGCAGTATGTCACAAGCCTGAATTGAGTACGGCAGAGAAGAAGAGACGTGCGGCGCATCCTACGGCAAAGCAGTTTAGCGCTTATGTCGCGGAGAGTAAGGCTATCTTACGTGATCCTGAGCGCCGCGCGGCATGGCAGGCGAAATATGACGAGACCTTATATCGTGCGAAGAAATGGGGTAAGCCGGCTTACGGGCGGTTGTGCGACTATGTGCGGCACGAGGTGAGTGAGATGCTAAAGCGCGGCGAGGAAATTAAGCCGTAAAGGAATAGTTTTTCGGAAGTATATTGGAATGACGTTGGGGTGATCTTGGGCTGAGCAGCCTTTGATCACCCTTTCAGCACCCATTGAGCACCCTTTGGGATAAGGCGGAAACCTGCTGGAAAGGAGGACGCGGATAGCATCCGCGACAACAAACGACGTAAACCGGCGTGCAATGCCGGAGAATGGACATACAAGACCCGCATACAATGCGGAGAAATAGACATACAAAGCCCGCATACAATGCGGGGAGAGCGGACGGAGATAGGCCGCCTCACAGACGGGACGACGACGCCAATGCTACACCCGCATTGAGCCCGAAGCGGGCGGGGCGACGCGAAGCGGCGGACGCGAGGGCGAATCGTCCTCGCGCGGAGCGAGGACAACGAAGGCCTAAACCGCCTATGGCCGAGTTCCAAAGAAATGTGGAAAAATTGACGGAATTGGGTGATTTTAGAGAAAAGAATGGCATATGCTTGCATATGTCATTTATTTTTTGTAATTTTGCGGCCGATTTTGCGCGCTCGCACAAAAGCGCGTACGCATATACACAGGAAAAGAAAATGAAAAACGAAGTTAATCGTGCCCCTGTGGCTAAGAAGATAGCACTGATTGGATATGGGAAGATGGGGCATATGATTGAGCAGATTGCCCTGGAGCGAGGTCACGAAATAGTCGGGATTATAGACCCGACATTGGTGATTGGTGATTGCTCATTGCTAATTGATTTTAATAGTGAGGCTTTCCGGAGCGCGGATGTGGCGATTGAGTTCACGACACCGGCGACAGCCAAGGAGAATATTTTACGCGCGTGGGCGCAGGGCGTACCGGTGATCTCCGGTTCCACTGGGTGGAGACCGGAAGAATTGGAAATTGGAGATTGGAAATTGGAGATTGAAAGTAGCCGCGTTGTCGTAAAGGACGAAGCGGGGAAGGTGATGCTTGTGTGGAGCAGTAATTTCTCTGTAGGCGTGAATATCTTCTTTGAGATGAACAAGTGGTTGGCGGAGAAGATGGAAAAGCAGCCGCAGTATACGCCTTCTATCACCGAGACGCATCATATTCACAAGTTGGACAAGCCGAGCGGAACGGCGAAGACCTTGGCGGAAGCAATCGGCAGGGACGTGATGATAGAATCGATTCGCGAGGGAGAAGTACCGGGAACGCATGAAGTGATGTGGGACAGCGAAGAAGATACGATCGTTATTACGCATATCGCCAAAGGTCGCAGAGGATTCGCGCTTGGCGCAGTACTGGCTGCGGAGCAGTTAAACCGTTAAACTGTTAAATCGTTAAATTGTTAAAATGAAATCATTCAAGGATAGAATTAATGAAGTGACGCGCGGAGGATGGATTCGCGCAGGAATTTGGGGCACGCTGTATGTCGTGTTCGTCTTTTGGGTTGCATGGGGCGACTGGAAGAGTTTGGGTTGGCTGGTGTTGCTCCCGCTGATTGTGGATGCGTTTACGACGAAGTATATCAACTATAGCTGGTGGCGCAAGTACAAAGATACCAAACCGGCGTTGTACACGCTCTGTAGTTGGATTGACGCGATTGTCTTTGCGCTGGTAGCCGTATATTTCATCAATCTGTATATTTTCCAGAACTACCAGATACCCTCTTCGAGTTTGGAGAAGACCTTGCGTGTGGGCGATTTTCTGTACGTGAGCAAGATGGCCTACGGTGCGCGTGTGCCGCAGACACCGCTGTCGATGCCGCTGATGCAACATACGTTCCCTGCTTGGCTCGGTGGCGGCAAGAGTTATTTGGACAAACCGCACTGGGACTACAAGCGTCTGGCAGGTTGGACCAGTCCGCAGAAAGGCGATATCGTGGTCTTTAACTTCCCTGCAGGCGACACGGTTTGCACGAAGATGCAGAACCCTGACTATTACACGCTGCGTCATTACTACGGCGAGGCGCTCATCAAGAACCGCAAAGATGTGTTCGGCGAGATCATCGTTCGGCCCGTGGATAGAAGAGAGAACTACGTGAAGCGCTGTGTCGGCACACCGGGAGACAGTCTGCGTATCATTGACAATGTAATTTATGTGAACGGCGAACGCGAACCGGAACGCGAAGGATTACAGTTGAACTATTTCGTGCAGACAGACGGACATTTGTTCAGCGCGAAGTACTTGGAGAAACTCGGTATCAGTCTCGCCGACCGCGTGCAGGTAGATGCCACCACCTGGCACTTCCCTTTGACGCAGGCCATGAAGACAGAGATCGAGAAGAATCCGCATGTGCTGGCGATCGCTATCGAGCCCGAGGAACAAGGTGGCGCCGTGTATCCGCTTGGTCATAACGAGTGGACACGCGACAACTACGGACCGATTTATATTCCGAAAAAAGGCGATCGGATTTTGATTACCGAAGAGAACTACTGGATTTATAAGCGCATCGCCGATGCGTATGAGTTCAAGCCGATCGCGATAGGCGAGGAGTATGAGTTTGAGATGGATTATTACTGGATGATGGGTGACAACCGCCATAACAGTGCCGACAGTCGTTTCTGGGGTTTTGTGCCCGAAGACCACGTGGTCGGACGACCGGTATTCGTTTGGTTGTCGCTGGACAAAGACAACCACAAGATTCGTTGGAACCGTTTGGGACGTAAAGCGACAGGAAGATGATTTTACCTACCGCCTATTTGCCACCGCTGTCGTACATGCAGGCGCTGATGAGCGAGCCGGCCATGATAGAAGCAATGGAGACATTCGAGAAGCAGACTTTTAGAAATCGGTGTCTGATTCGCGATGCGAAAGGAGAGTTGGTGAGACTGACCGTTCCGGTGGGCAAAGTGGAACATAAACAACTAACACGCGACATACAGATCAGTTACCAGACGCGGTGGCAACACCAACACTGGATCACACTGGTCAGCGCGTACCAACACACACCGTACTTCATGTACTTCGCCGACTACTTGCGGCCGTTCTACGAAAAAGAGTACAAGTGGTTGTTGGACTTGAATGACGAGATGAACGCCACGCTGGTGAGCCTGCTGCGCAGGGAAAAGCCGACTTCAGTTATCAGCGGTCAGTTATCAGCTCGCACGGAGGACTGGAGCGGACAAATCTGGACAGATAAACATCCGTGGCAAACGGAATTGAGTATATTAGATACATTATTTGATGAATATTGATTGGAGTAGTTTGGGATTTCATTATACCGAACCCGAGTATATCGTTCGGGCGGGGTATCATGACGGCAAGTGGGAGGAACCCTATGCCACGAAAGATAAGTACCTGCACTTACATGTGTCGGCTACTTGTCTGCAATACGGACAAGAGGCGTTTGAGGGGTTAAAAGCGTTCCGCGGCATCGACGGTAAGATTCGTATCTTCCGCTGGAGAGAGAATGCGAAACGCATGGCGAAGAGTGCCGAAGGACTATTCATGGCACCAGTTCCGGAGGAGTTGTTTGGCAAGGCGATTCACATGGCGTTAGAGAAGAACCTCGACCTCGTTCCGCCTTACGGCACAGGAGCTACGCTGTATTTCCGGCCCTTGCTGATTGGCACGACGCCGCGTTTGGGGGTAGGTCCGGGAAAGGACTTTGAGTTCATCGTCATTCCTTCGCCTATCGGACCGTACTACCCGGGAAAATTCCATTGCACGACCTTTATCGTCAATCGCTATGTGGACCGTGCGGCGCCTTACGGAACAGGTCAATTCAAGGTGGGAGGCAACTACGCATCCTCATTCAGGGCTACCGAAGCGGCACATATGATGGGTTGCGACTGCCTGTTCCTCGATGCCAAGCAACATAAGTTCATCGACGAGTGTTCGGCTGCGAACTTCATTGGCATAAAGGGCAACGAATATTTAACACCGAAAAGCAGCGCCATTCTGCCGAGTATCACGAATGACAGTCTGATGACGCTGGCTCGCGAGATAGGACTGAAAGTGACGCGCAGAAAGATACGCTTGGAGGAGTTGGCCGATATGAGTGAAGCCGCAGCGTGCGGCACGGCGTGCGTCATTTCGCCGATCAACAAAGTGGTGGACACGGAGAAAGGCGTTACCTACTCTTTCGGCGACGAACCCGGTCCGGTATTAACCAAACTCTACCACGCACTGAAGGATATTCAGTACGGAAGAGCGGAGGACAAGTACGGATGGTGTGAAATAATTTAAAAAACCAAAATAATTATGTTTAAGAATCAACCAAAAGGATTATTTGCGCTCGCGCTGGCGAACACCGGCGAGCGTTTCGGCTACTACACGATGTTAGCCGTCTTTGCGCTGTTCTTGCGCGCGAACTTCGGTCTGTCTGCAGGTGCGGCAGGTGCTATCTATTCGACGTTTTTGGCGTTTGTGTATTTTCTGCCGTTGATCGGAGGTATCATCGCCGACAAGATCGGTTACGGTAAGTGCGTGACGATCGGTATTATTATCATGTTCCTCGGCTACGTACTGCTGGCTATTCCTATGGGTGGCATTGAATACGGTAGTACGGCTGTGGCCATGACGGGAATGATCGGTGCGCTGGTACTGATCTCCTTCGGTACAGGTTTGTTCAAAGGCAACCTGCAGGTGATGGTAGGTAACTTGTATGACGATCCCGCTTATGCCGAGCGTCGTGACGCAGCCTTCTCGCTGTTCTACATGGCGATTAATGTAGGTGCGATGTTCGCTCCGACAGCCGCTGTGAAGATCATGGCTTGGGCTCATGAGTCGCTGGGTGTAAGCGTGAATGACAGTTACCATTTTGCGTTCGCTGTAGCTTGTGCTTCGTTGGTACTGAGTATCGCGATTTACTACGCTTGCCGTCCATGGTTCAAACATGTGGAGAACACGGCCAAGCAAGCTGCTGCAAGCGGTCAGAAAGTAGAAGAGTTGAGTCCCGAGCAGACGAAAAAACGCATTGTAGCGTTGTGTTTGGTATTTGCTGTGGTTATCTTCTTCTGGATGGCTTTCCACCAGAATGGTTTGACATTGACCTATTTCGCCGATAAGTTTGTGAATCCTATCATAACCGGTACGCAAACCATGGCCTTTAATATCTGGAACCTTGTGCTGGTAGCTATCGGCGTGTATGGTTTGTTCGGTATCTTCGGCGAAGGTTCTGCTAAATCAAAATCTATATGGGGAGTTGTCACCGCAGCTGTTATCGGCATTTTGGCTATCCAATATGCACATCACCCGGCAGAGATGCACATCTCCGCTCCTATTTTCCAACAGTTCAACCCGTTCTATGTGGTGGCTTTGACTCCGGTGAGCATGGCTATCTTCGGTGCGCTGGCAAAACGCGGTAAAGAGCCGAGCGCTCCGCGTAAGATTGCGTATGGTATGTTGGTCGCAGCCGCAGCATATGCGGTAATGGCTTTCTGCTCGGTAGGTCTGTTGACGCCGAACGCACAAGAGGCTGCTTTGGAGGCAGGCGAGAGCCCGCTGATGGTCAACGCGAATGTGCTGATTGGAACATACCTGGTTCTCACCTTTGGTGAGTTATTGCTCTCGCCGATGGGAATCTCGTTCGTCAGCAAAGTAGCTCCCCCGCAGTACAAAGGTATGATGATGGGTGGCTGGTTCGTTGCTACCGCACTCGGTAACTTCCTTGTATCTGTCGGTGGTTTCCTCTGGGGCAACCTGCCGTTGTGGCTCGTATGGAGTGTATTCATCGGAGTATGCCTCATTGCCGCTATCTTTATGTTCGCGATGATGGGTAAATTAGAAGACGCAACGAAATAATCGTTCGCACGAAGTAAGATAAGAAGTAATGGAAGAAGTAATTAAATATTTTGAATCGCTCGAGGAGCGGATCGCTACCTTGGAAGCCGAAATGGCTTCGTTAGAGGCCGAATTGGACGAACTCAAGAGTCGTCCTGCGCCCGAGCCGCAGGTGATCGAAAAAGAGGTGGTCAAAGAAGTGGTAGTAGAAAAACCGGTGGAGGTGATCAAGGAAGTAGTTGTGGAGAAGCCGATAGTTGAGCCGGAGATTCCGGAAATACCGGCTGAACCGGAGCCTGCGCCAGAGCCGGAGCCCGTAAAGGAGGAGTCGCAGCCTGAGCCCGAACCCGTCAAAGAAGAAGTTGTTTCGCCAAAGGCGGCAGTGTACGGAAAAGCCGTAAGCGATATTCGTCAAGCGATCTCGTTGGGCGACCGCTTCCTATACCAACGCGAGTTGTTCGGTCAGAACGCCGAACTGATGCAGCAAACGCTTACCAGACTCAATGAGTTGGGTTCGTTCGACGAGGCTGTCGCGTACATCAACCGCTTCGGATGGGATACCGAGAGTAGTACCTATCAGCAGTTTATCGTTACCCTTCACCGCCGTTTTGGCTGAAAACCGAATACTGAATGCTTTACATCGTTCCGACACCGGTAGGCAACTTGCAGGACATGACGTTTCGGGCTATCGAGACGCTAAAAAACGTGGACCTCATTTTGGCAGAAGACACCCGCACCAGCGGTATTCTCCTGCAGCATTTTGATATCCACACGCCCTTAAAGTCGCATCATAAGTTCAACGAGCACGAGACGAGCGCGGATATCGTCGAGCGCCTGAAAGCCGGCGCAAATATCGCGCTGATCTCCGATGCCGGCACTCCGGCTATCAGCGACCCCGGGTTCTTCCTGGTGCGCGCCGCCTCCGAAGCGGATGTCGAGATTCAGTGTCTGCCCGGTGCGACGGCTTTTGTGCCCGCCTTGGTGGATAGCGGACTGCCGAACAACCACTTCTATTTTGAAGGCTTCCTGCCGCAGAAGAAAGGACGCCAGACGCGCTTGCAGTATTTGGCGACATTGGATGAGACCTTTATCATCTATGAGTCTCCCTTCCGTTTGGTCAAGACTCTGGAGCAGTTAGCGGCAGTGTGCGGCGAAGAGCGGAAAGCGTCTGTGACGCGCGAGATCAGTAAAGTGCATGAAGAGACGGTGCGCGGCACGCTCGCCGAACTGATCAGTCATTTCAAACAAACACCGCCAAAAGGCGAAATAGTCATTTGCGTAGCAGGACTTGAAGATTGATGCTTTATGAGTGAGATGAAATCCTTGGCGAAGGACACCGCCATCTACGGACTGAGTTCGATCATAGGCAAGTTTCTGAACTACCTGTTGGTTCCGCTGTACACCTACGTGCTGGCGCGAACGAGTGACTACGGTATCGTCACGAACTTATACGCCTGGACGGCACTTTTACTGGTACTCCTCACCTACGGTATGGAGACTGGTTTCTTCCGTTTTGCCAACCGGGAAGACTACGATGCCCGGACCGTCTATAAGACAGCCTATATTATGTTGCTCATCAGCAGTGCGCTGTTTACGATGCTCATCGTCATCTTCCATCAGCCTTTAGCGAATGTCCTGGGTTATCCCGACCATTCGGAGTTTGTGGAGATGATGTTTGCCACTGTTGCCGTCGATGCCTTTGCGTCTATCCCGTTTGCGTACCTGCGAAACCAAAAACGACCGATTCTCTTTGCGGCACTCAAGTTGCTTTTTGTGCTCCTGAACATCGGCTTTAACATCCTCTTTTTGGTTGTCCTCGGCAAGAACGATGTGTTCTATGTGTTCCTGAGCAACCTGTTGGCCACCACGATTCAGACGCTATGTTTATTGCCTTTCACTATGCCGAAAGGCGGGCATTTTGACGGTGTGGCGCTCAAAGAGATGTTGCGGTATTCCTTGCCGCTCTTGGTGCTCGGCGTAGCCGGCATCATGAATCAGACCTTGGACCGAATCCTCTTCCCATACCTCTATCCGTACGACGATGCCGAGGCACAGTTGGGTATCTACGGTGCGTGCTTCAAAGTCGCGATGGTGATGATGATGTTCACCCAGGCATTCCGGTATGCGTATGAACCTTTCGTGTTCTCCAAGCATAAAGACCGGAACTCCGTAGAGGCCTACGCGGATGCGATGAAGTACTACATCATCTTCTCGTACCTCATTCTGCTGGGCGTGATTTTCTATCTGGATATCTTCCGATACATCATCTCCAGCGCCTATTGGGAGGGACTGAAGATTGTACCGGTAGTGCTGTGGACTTACGTCTTCCAAGGTATTTATTTCAACCTCAGCTTCTGGTACAAACTGACGGATGAGACCAAGTGGGGCGCGTATTTCTCGCTCATCGGTTTGATTATTACCCTCGTACTACAGATCGTCGGTGTACCGCGTATAGGCTATTGGGCAAGTTGCGGCAGTAGCCTTGTTTGTTACTTCGTAATCATGCTGCTCTCCTATGTCATCGGTCAGAAGAAAGCACCAATCCCGTACGACCTCAAGTGTATCGGCCAATACACGGCGCTGACGCTCGGGCTGCTTGCGGTTTACTATGCGCTACGCCTCTATTATATCCACAACATATGGATCCTTATGGCTATCGGCACTGTACTGATCGGCCTTTATCTGTTTGTATTAACCCGTAAAGATTTTCCTATACAAGATGTTCTCAGGAATCGTAGAAACCATGGCTCAGGTCGTAAAGATTGAGACCGAGCAAACCAATAAACATTTCACGCTGCGCAACCCCTTCGGGGAACCGCTGTCAATTGATCAGTCGATCGCCCATAACGGCGTGTGCCTGACGGTCGTGAAGATCGAAGGCGACCTTTACACTGTGACGGCGATGCAGGAGACACTGCGTCTGACGAACCTCGACCTGTTGCAAGTCGGAGACTTCGTGAATGTAGAGCGCTCGATGCTGATGGGCAACCGTCTGGACGGACATATCGTACAAGGTCATGTCGATCAGGTGGCGCGTTGTATTGAGGCTAAAGAGACCGACGGAAGTTGGTACTACCGTTTCGAGTACGACAGTACCCGCGAAATGATCGAACGCGGATATTTCTGCGTGGACAAAGGTTCGGTAAGCATCAACGGTGTGAGCCTGACGGTGTGCGAACCCGACGTGAAAGGGGACAAAGGTTACGTGTCCGTGTGCATCATTCCTTATACGCACGAGAACACCAATTTCAAATATATTGAGGTAGGTACCGTGGTGAACCTCGAGTTCGACATCCTCGGCAAGTACCTCTCGCGTTATGCAGCAATATTAAATCAAAAATAATATGGATCAAAACAGTTTATCTTATCAATTAGGTCTCTCCGTGGCGCAGTACTTGATGCAATACGGAGAGAAAGAACTCAATTACGATGAGTTCAAAGCGGGCATCGAGTATGTGATGAAGGTGTCCGGTGAGGCAAAGGCCGCAGGGGAGCAATTCCTCGCAGAAAATGCTTTTTTTAATGATGCGGCGACCACCGAGAGC
>ONUF01000025.1 GCA_900321005.1 uncultured Bacteroidales bacterium
CGATTGAAGCAATTTTAACGCTTCCATTTTGACCACTAAGGGCACTTTCTTTCTCATAATTAATCAATTAAAGTGTCCAAAAAATTGGGGTCAGTACAGCCTGATGTTATTACGTGATTATCTTAATAATTCGTCTATAATTCGTCTATAATTCGTAAATAGTTCGTATATCATTCGTCTTACCAAGCATGAAAGACGCTGCAAAGGTACGGAAAATAATTGACATACGCAAGAAAAAAAACGAAAAAAAAGAAACTCCGCGCTTTCACGCGGAGCAGGAAACGAATTAGACGATTAAACCGGCATAGGATGCCGGGCTAATGGACGAACACTACAAGCGAAAAGAAAATTGCCACAAAAATGCGACAAAAATGCAAATTATTTGCATATATAAAATTTTTTTCGTACCTTTGCCGCCGCAAAAGTGATTGTATATGAAAAAGAACAATCTGCAAGTTATCACCATCATCGCGATGATGTTTCTGTATGCGATGATTGCGTTTGTGACGAACCTGGCCGCACCGGTGGGCAAGATCTGGGGCGAGTCGTTCTCGGATCCGGCTCAGGCGGAGCGCATGGGTATGCTCGGTAACCTGTTTAACTTCCTCGCCTATCTCGTGATGGGTATTCCGGCGGGAAACATATTGAGCAAGATCGGCTATAAGAAGACTGCGCTGATTGCACTGGCCCTTGGGTTCGTCGGCATCGGCGTACAATGGTTAAGCGGCGTGACGGACAGTTTCTTCGTGTATCTGGCCGGTTCGCTGATCGGCGGATTCTGCGTATGTATGCTCAATACGGTCGGCAACCCGATGCTGAACCTGCTGGGCGGCGGCGGTAAGAAAGGTAACCAGCTGAACCTCATCGGCGGTACCTTCCAATCGTTAGTGCAAGCCCTCACGCCGATGGTGGTAGGTGCGATCATCGGTACGGAGTTGGCGGGCAAGGAGATTGACGACGTCAATATCGTGCTCTATATCGCAATGGCTATCTTCGCATTGATCTTCGTGGTCATCTATTTCACCCCGATTGCAGAGCCGCAGCATACGGGTTCGGACATCGTATATGAGCGCAGTCCGTTCGCGTTTCGTCATTTCACGCTCGGCGCCGTAGCTATCTTCTGCTACATGGGTATCGAGATCGGCGTACCGGCGACCTTGGTGTCGTACCTGAAGGGCCTCGACGGCATCGGTTATGACGCGGCGACATTCATGGCGGGGTTGTTCTTCATCATGATGCTCATCGGCCGCGCTATCGGTTCGGCAGTGGGCGGCAAGGTGTCGAGTAAGGCGATGGTGATTACCGTCTCGTCCTTAGCAGTCGTACTGATGGCGCTGGCGATACTCTTGGGCGACAGCGTCAAGATACCGATGGTAGCTAACTGGTCGTTCGACGTGCTGGCGATGCCTCTGGCCGCCGTGCTGATCATGCTCGTGGGCTTATGCGGTTCGGTGATGTGGGGTTCGATCTTCAACCTGGCGACCGAAGGACTCGGCAAATACACGGCGAAAGCGTCGGGTATCTTCATGACGATGGTGGTCGGTGGCGGCGTGTTGCCGTATATCCAGAGTGCAATAGCGGCCCATAACTGCCTGATCAGTTACCTGGTACCGATCGCATGTGCAGCATTCATCCTGTACTACGCCCTGCTGGGTAGCAAGAATGTGAACAAAGATATCAAAACAGATTAATCAACACTCAAAAACTATCGCATTATGAGTAATTTATTTAAAGGTGCAGCGTTGTTTATCGGTGGAGCCCTGGTGGGTGCCGCAGCAGCGTTGTTGTTGACTCCGAAGACCGGAGAAGAAGTTCGCAAAGAGATCGCAGACCTCGCCGAAGAAGCCAAGAAGCAGGCGCAGGGCTATTGCGAGCAAGTGAAGCAAGACCTGGCGAAAGCCGAAGCTGCCGTTGAGGAAAAGCTCAAGGGACTGAAGCCGGAAGTGCAGGAAGAACCCAAAGCCAAGAGCCGGAAGAAGGAGGCAAAGAATGGAAAATAGTTTCTTTGCCGAACTCAAGCAAGAGTTAGCGGAGTACGGCAAGGCCCTCGGCGAAGTCGGTCAGTTACGACTGATCGGCATCATCAGCCGCGTGTTGGGTATGTTCCTGCTGATCTTCACGTTGGTGCTCTGCGCGCTGGCGCTGTTCGCCTTCATCGCGGTAGCACTCATCGATGTGCTCTCGAGTTACCTACCTGTATGGGCCTCCGCACTGATTGTGGGCAGCATCTACGTCGTGCTGATCCTTCTCGCTATCGTATGCCGCAAACCGCTCTTTATCCATCCGTTCATCAAACTGATGACGAAGCAGATCCGGAGCGAAGAAGAGTTGGCACTCAAGACCATCGAGGCCGAGCATAAGGCCGAGTTGGCACAGGTACGCATCACCGGAGAAGTGGAAAACGCTACCCGCGAGTTCAACTTCGTGGTCAGTCTGTTCTCTCGTCTGTGGGACGTTATTAAGGGATTACGCCGGAGGAAGTAAGGTGTAAAGTGGGTAAGATACAAGACAAGGACCGGCTGTATTCGTTTTTGCGCCCGTACGTGGACTGGATGTTTCGACGTTCGTATCGAAGTTTCCGCTATATCGGCAAGGAGCATATCCCTGCCGATGGCGCTGTTATATACGCGCCCAACCACACGAACGCGCTATGCGACGCGATGTGCGTGTTAGGCATCGACCACCAGCAGAAAGTGTTCGTCGCCCGCGCCGATATCTTCCGCGACCCCAAGAAAGCGAAGATCCTGAACTGGCTGAAGATCATGCCGATCAGTCGGGTGCGGGACGGTCTGGAGGAGGTGCGCCATAACGACGAGACGATGCACAAGGCCGTAGAGACCTTGCACGACGGCGTACCGTTCTGTATCTTTGCGGAAGGCACGCATCATCCCGACCGCTCACTGCTTCCGCTGAGCAAAGGTATCTTCCGTATCGCGCTGCAGGCGAACGAGAACTTCGGCGAAACGAAACCGGTGTATATCGTGCCGGTAGGTATCGCGTACGGCGACTACTTCCACCTCTGGAATAGCGTGACGGTGACGATCGGAGAACCAATGAATGTGACGGAGTTTGTCCAGAGTCGATTGTCTTTTGTTGATAGCCGGGCGCAGTTGATCATGGAGTTGCGAGAGATACTGACCGAGCGGATGAAGGAGCAGATAGCGAAGAGCGAAGCGCTACGGGAGAAGAGCGGGAAGTTGCCGCGCTGGATAGCGTATCCATTAGCCGTACTGCTGTTCCCGCTGTTTGTGGTGAGTGCGCTGATGACCATTCCGTTGTGGGGCATGTGGCTGTGGATCCAAAAGAAAGTACAAGACCCGGCGTTCCATAACTCCGTACAGTATGTATGGCAGTTGGTGTTTATGACATTGACATTGTTAATACCACTACCCTTCTGGATGTTTGTGCAAGAGTACCTCTATCAGTTGAGAGTTGAGAGTTGAGAGTTGAGAGTTGAGAGTTGAGAGTTGAGAGTTGAGAGTTGAGAGTTGAAAGTTGAAAGTTGAAATCATAAATCATAAATCATAAATGATACGAGCATATATTGTAATTGCGTTGTATGTGCTGGTGCCGGTGTTGATCATCGAGAGTTTCAAGCGCTGGGCGTGGATGCATAAAGTGGGTACCGTAGTAGCGGCGTATGCCGTAGGTATCCTCTTTGCATTGACGGGGTTTGTGCATTTCGAGCCCGGCACGGCAGAGGCTTTGTCGTTCGGAAAGATCCAGTCGATCCTGATGTCCGTGACGGTACCGCTGGCCATTCCGCTGATGCTGTTTAACTGCGATTTTAAGTTATGGACGAAGGCACTGCCGAAGACTTTGTGGTCGTTGGTAGGCGGTCTCGGTGCGGTGTTGGTTGCCGTGATAAGCGGCTATTTCATCTTCCGCACTCCGGAGGTGCCGGAGTTCAACAAGGTGGCGGCCATGATGACGGGTATCTACACCGGCGGAACGATGAACTTCAATGCCCTCGGTGCATCCCTCGGCGTCGATAAGACGGTGATGGCGATCGTGCTGGCGTTTGAGATGGTGTTCACCACGCCGTATATCATCTTTATCATCGGCGGCGGCTACAAGGTGTTCCGCAAGATATTGCCGTACGAAGACATCACGCACCGCGGTCGTAAGGACGAAGAGGTGGAGACCAAGGATATCGAGAACTACGAGGGCATGTTCGCCCGCCAGAACGTAGGCGGTATGTTCATCGGTTTGGGACTGAGTGTGCTGTTCCTCGCCATCGGCGCAGGTCTGGCGCTGTTGCTCACGGGTACGCTCAATGAGTTGGTGGTCATCCTGACCATCACCACCCTCTCCATCATCGCGTCGTTCTTCAAGAAAGTGCGTGAACTGCCGAAGACTTTCGAACTCGGCATGTTCTTCATCCTCATCTTCTCCGTGATTGTCGCTTCGCTGTTCGACATCCACAGCGTGAACGGCGGTTCGCTGATGATCGGCGGGTTCGTAGCATGGGTGATGATCTGTGCGGCCGGACTGCACCTGTTGCTCTGCCGCATCATGCACGTGAGCGGCGACCTGTTCTGCGTGAGCCAGATAGCGCTGCTCTGCTCGCCGCCTTTCGTACCGCCGGTAGTGGGCGCGATGAAAAACAAGAAAGTACTGATATCGGGCATTGCGATAGGGCTCGTGGGGTACGCGATAGGAACATATCTGGGAGTCGCTATAGCGATGCTGTTGCCATAGACTCCTAGTTTCCTAGATTCCTAGTTTCCTAGAAAAAATCACAACAATGAAGAAATATCTCATCCTTTTATTAGCAATGCTGTTGGCATTGCCGATGGCGGCCAAGAAGAAAGAGCCGAAGCCGCAGGAAGTGGATTCGCTGGGGCGTAAGATCAAGACCGGTTGGAACTTCGGTATCCTGCCGTCCATCGCCTATGATGCCGACTACGGTTTTCAGGGCGGCGTGCTGACGAACATCTACGATTATGGGGACGGCAAGCAGTACCCCGAGTATATCCACTCGATATACGTGGAGGCGGCGTACACGACGAAGCACCACGGTATCTTCCGCGTCAACTACGACTCGAAGTACCTCATCCCGGGTTATCGCCTGACGCTGGACGCGACCTATCTGCCGGACGCGATGTGCGACTTCTACGGTTTCAACGGCTATCAGTCGCGCTATAACGCGTCCTGGAGCGGATGGAACAAGAACCCCGCGAAGATGGACACCGCATCCTACCGTACCCGCGTGTTCTACAAATACAAACGCGACCTGATACGTGTGGCGGGCGATATCGAAGGCACGATATACAAGGACCTGAAATGGAACGCCGGACTCGGTGTGTTAGGTTATCTCGTTGGCGACTGCGACATCAACATGATCAACGGCAAGAACCACTATGTCGATTCGCTGCCGCATCAGAAAGCGCTGAACCCCGACGAGCCGCTACTGTACGACAAGTACAAGACCTGGGGTCTTATCGGTGCGAACGAGCAGAACGGCGGTTGGCACCCCTATGCCCGCGCCGGTATCACCTACGACACCCGCGACAAACGCCAGGGACCGAACAAAGGTATATACACCGACCTGTTCTTCACCTATTCGGCGGCCTTCAACGCCGCTTACGGTCAGCAAGCCGCAGCGGGTTACAACCACTTGCAGTTCAACTTCACGTTCCGTCATTACGTACCGTGCTTCACGGACAAGAACGGCATCAACCGCATCACGTTCGCGTACCGTCTGGGCGTGCAGAACCTCATCGCCGGTCGCTCGCCGTTCTATATGAACAACTACATGAACGCGCTCTTTATCCAGCGCGTGTATTACGAAGGTCTGGGCGGCGGTAACTCCGTACGCGGCATGATGGCTCACCGTATTCTGGCGAACGGTTTTGCTTTTGCCAATGTCGAGTTCCGCTTCCGCGTAGTGAACTTTGATATCGGTCGTCAGCACTTCTTCATCGGCCTGAACCCCTTCTTCGACCTCGGCATGGTGACCCAGCCGTATAACCTCGACGAACTGGTGCGTATCCATACCAACGGACAATACCAGAGCCTCGCGGAGAGTTTTGAGGCGAACCATGACCCGAATGAGAAGTTCGAAAACTATTTCTCGACCGACCCCAAAGATATCTACCGCCCGCATATGACGTTCGGCGTGGGCCTGAAGATCGGTATGAACGAGAACTTCGTGCTCTCCGCCGACTGGGGTATGCCGATTGACCGCCAGGACAACGGTAAGCTCGCCAACTTCTACGTGAAGATGGGATATTTATTCTAAAGTTGAGAGTTGAAAGTTGAAAGTTTAGAGAAGTTGAAAGTTTTAAGTGGAAAGTTTTAAAGAATTAATGATATTTTTATGAAAAGCAAACAACTCTTTATCTATGCAGCAGCAATCGTGCTGACTGCGTGCGGTGGGAAGGCTCCGCAAGTGATGCCCACTTCGTATCAGACTTTGACCATCAGTAAGAGCAACATCTCGGTGCCGCTGAAGTTCAGCGCGACCCTCAAAGGAACCGCCGACGTCACCATCACCCCGCAGATCAGCGGACAGTTGATGGAGGTATGTATTACCGAAGGTCAGCAGGTGAAGAAAGGCCAAGTCCTCTTCCGTATCGACAGCCGCGACGCCCAACTCGAACTGGAGTCCGCCGAGGCGAACCTCCTGGCTGCTAAGGCGCAAGAGAGCAGTGCGAAGTTGGAGTTTGAGAGCAACACGAACCTGTACGAGAAGAAGATCGTCAGTAAGTACGTGCTCGACAATGCCGAGAACCAATACAAACAAGCGCAAGCATCCGTAGCGCAATACCAAGCTACCGCCAACCGCGCTCGCGTCAACCTCGGTTATTGTACCATCACCGCCCCGGTAGACGGCGTGATCGGTTCGATACCCGTATATGCCGGCGACCAGGTGAACAGCTCTACCTATCTGACGATGGTCAGCGGCAACGCGAAGATGTACGCCGAGTTCTCCGTGAGCGAGTCGATTCTCGCCGAGCGCACCGAGGCGGAAGCTAAAGATCAGGAGAAGATGTTAGACAGCCTGCCGGATGTGTCGTTCCTCTTCAAGAACGGCTCGGAGTACAGCAAGAAAGGCCGTATCACGAGTATCACCGGTACAGTGGACCGTACGACAGGTGCGCTGACCTGCAAAGCTACCTTCCCCAACCCCGACGGTGTGCTCTATTCGGGTATTCAGGGAACGGTAGTCATCCCCATCGACGTGAAGGAAGTGATGGTCGTTCCGCAGAACGCGATCGTTCGTCTGCAGGATAAGTCGCTGGCGTATAAAGTCGGCGCAGACAGCTGTGTGACCAGCGTCATCGTCAAGACAGCCGGTATCGGTTCGGACCGCGACCTCGTAGTGACCGAAGGACTCGAAGTAGGCGACATCATCGTCACCGTAGGAGCTAACAACCTCGTTGAAGGACAGCGGGTACTTTTCTAATTTGTCATTTGTCATTGGTCATTTATGAAAGAGAATATTTTCATTAAGCGAAGTGTGATGGCCATCTCGATTGCGTTGGTCATCATGCTCGTCGGATATATCAGCCTCAACACCTTACCGGTGGAGCAATATCCGAATATCGCGCCTCCGACCGTGGAGGTATCCACCTCCTACTCGGGTGCGGATGCGAACACTTGTATGACCTCTGTCATCCGACCGTTAGAGGAACAGATCAATGGTGTGCAGGACATGACCTACATGACCGCTACCGCCTCTTCGACGGGTGACGTGACGATCATGGTCTATTTCCGTCAAGGTACGGACCCCGACATGGCCACCGTCAATGTGCAGAACCGCGTGTCGCAAGCCGAGAGTCTGCTGCCGAGCGATGTGCTGCAGACCGGTGTGACCGTCACCAAGCGTCAGAACAGTATTCTGCAAATCGCCGGTCTGAAATCGACCGACGGTAAGTACGACGCCGACTTCATCTCGAACTATATCGACATCAACGTCAAGCCGCGTCTGCTGCGTATCACGGGTGTGGGTAACGTCAGCAACTTAGGCAACACCTATGCCCTGCGCGTATGGATGAAACCGGACGTGATGGCGCAGTACGGACTCGAACCGGATGATATCTCTTCGGCCATCAGTGCCCAGAGTTTCGTCACCTCTACCGGTACGCTTGGTCAGCAGTCAGAGAACACCTACCAGTACCCGATGGAGTACAAAGGTACGCTCAAGTCCATCGAGGAGTTTGAGAACATCGTCATCCGTACGCAAGACAACAGCAACGTGCTGTACCTCAAGGATGTAGCAACGGTGGAGATCGGCGCGAAAGCCTACACCATGACGTCCGACATGGACGGCAAACCGGGTGTGTTCTACCTCGTCAACCAGTCGCCGGGCGCGAATGCCACGCAGGTGAACGAACAGATAGACGAACTCTACGAGCAACTCAAGCCGACCCTGCCCGCCGGACTGGAGTTCGTGACGCTGGAGACCAGTAATGACTTCCTCTTTGCCGCCATCCACAACGTGGTAGAGACCCTTATCATCGCCATCATCCTCGTCATCATCGTCGTCTATTTCTTCCTGCAGAACTGGAAAGCGACCCTCATCCCGTCTATCTCGATCATCGTATCGCTGCTCGGTACCTTCGCCATCGTGCAGGTAGCGGGTTTCAGCCTCAATATCATCACACTCTTCGGTTTGGTGCTCGCCATCGGTACCGTCGTCGATGACGCGATCGTCGTTGTCGAAGCCGTGATGGCGAAACTCGAGACGGGCAAGATGAAGGGCAGCCCCAAAGACCAGGCGACGCAAGCCACCCGCGAGGCGCTGAGCGAAGTGTCGGTAGCCGTGATATCGTGTACGCTGGTGTTCATGGCGGTGTTCATCCCTGTGACCTTCATGAGCGGAACGAGCGGTACGTTCTTCACCCAGTTCGGTGTGACCCTCGCCGGTTCGGTAGGTCTGAGTTGCGTCAGCGCACTCGTGCTCTGCCCTGCCCTCTGCGCCATCCTCATGCGTCCGACCGACGAGAAAGCGCTCGCAGGCAAGAAATGGAAAGGCATCGACTACTATACCAAGGTGGCTTATGAGGCAAGTTACAATGCGATCCTCGGTAAGTATAAAGGCGCGGTGGAGAAATATCTCAAGCGTCCGGCCCTATCGTTTGCGTTGTTAGGCGGCGCGATCGTGCTGTTCGTGCTGTTCATGAAGATTCTGCCCTCAGGACTGGTGCCCCAAGAGGACCAAGGTGTTATCATGTGCGAGGTGCGTATGCCGGAAGGTTCGACCCTCCACGAGAACAGCGAGATCATGAAGCAGGTAGAAGAGAAAGTGAAAGCGATACCGGAGTTGGAAAGTTACGGTCTGGTAAGCGGATACGGACTCCTCTCATCCAACGGATCGAGTTATGCCTCGCTCATCATCCGTCTGAAGAACTGGGACGAGCGTAAGGGTAACGAGCATTATATCGACAATATCATAGAGCGTTTCTACTATGATTGTTTGTCGATTAAAAATGCACAGGTTCTTCCGTTCCAAATGCCGCAGATTCCGGGATACGGAACATCCAACAGCATTGACCTGCAAGTGCAGGACAAGAGCGACGGGGATTTCTCTGATTTCGGAAACAAGACCAATGCGCTCATGTTCAAACTAATGGAGCGTGAGGAGATCGCCAGCGCGATGTCCACCTTCTCGGAGCGCTATCCGAAATACAAGGTGCACGTCGATCCCGTACAATGCGAGCGCGCAGGAACGACCGCCAAGTCGGTACTCAACACCCTCGGCGCGTACTGCAGCGGTTCGTATGTAGGTAACTTCAACCAGTTCAGCAAGGTCTATCAACTCTGGATAAGTGCGGCACCGGAGTACCGCCTCGATCCTACCTCGCTCAATAACATGTATATCAAGGTGGCGAACAATAAGATGGCGCCGCTGTCGCAGTTCGTGACGCTCGAAGAGATCGTCGGTTCGTCCTCACAGAACCATTTCAACCTCTTCCAGTCTATCTCCTGCTCCGTGACGCCGGCAACCGGTTATTCGGAGGCGCAGGCGCAACAGGCTATCGCCGAGGTGTTCAAAGACAACATGCCGACGTATTGCTCGTACGAGTACGGCTCGATGTCGCGCGAGGTGGCTGCCAGTGCGAAGGACAACACGACGCTCATCATCTACCTGATATGCGTCATCCTGATCTACCTCATCCTCGGTTCGCTCTATAACAGTTGGCTCACGCCGTTCGCGGTGTTGCTGTCCGTGCCGTTCGGATTAATGGGTTCGTTCCTCTTCTCCTATATCGGCAACAAAATGGGTTACCCGGGTATGGAGAACAATATCTACCTGCAAACCGGTGTAATCATGTTGATCGGTTTGCTCGCCAAGACCGCGATCCTTATTACCGAGTTCGCGAGTGAGCGTCGCAAACAAGGCATGACGATTTTCGATGCCGCCATGGCTGCATGTAAAGAGCGTCTGCGTCCGATCCTGATGACCGTCATCACGATGATTGCGGGTATGATCCCGTTGATTATCGAAGGCGGTGCAGGTGCGAACGGAAACCGCGCGTTGGCACTCGGTGTGGTAGGCGGTATGAGTATCGGTACACTCGCCCTGCTATTCGTCACGCCGGCCTTCTTCATCATCTTCCAGACCCTGGAGGAGAAATTCAACGGAAGTCCGGTTAAAGAAGGAAAGGAGGAAACAAAATGAGAAAGGTTTTAGCTATTATTTTGGCAGGCTTGGTACTGAGTTCCTGCGGCGTATATAGAAAGTATAAATCCCAGACGGAGGCGCCGGCGGACCTTTTCGGTAGCGGCGATTCGATTGCGCAGGTAGCGCTGGCTGATTCGTCCTCTATCGCTTCCCTCTCCTGGAAGGAGTTCTTCACCGACCCGCAGTTACAGCAATTGATCAACACGGCGCTGGAGAACAACACCGACCTTCAGTCGGCGCGTATCGCCGTAGAGCAAGCGCAGGCAAGTCTGAAGGCAGCGAAGTTAGCCTATCTGCCTTCGCTCAGTCTCAACCCGCAAGGCAATGTATCGACGAACATGTTCGGTGCCGCAGGCCGCGGTACGGGCTTGGGCTATTCGTACAGCATCCCCTTGCAACTCGACTGGAATATCGGTATATCGGGTTCGGTAACCGTCAACAAACGCAAGGCGAAAGCGGTACTGGCGCAAGCGCAGGCACAACGCGACGCGACGCAGGCGAACCTGATCTCCACCGTAGCGCAGTATTATTTCCAGCTGTTGCTGCTCGACAAAGAACTCAACATCCTCATCGAGACCGACAGTCTGTGGGAAGAGTCCTTGGAGACCGAGCGCGCGCTGTGGGAGAACGGTCAGGCCTAGCAAACTGCTGCGCACCACGCCGCAACATATCGAGCGGGGCACATGGGGCGCGTATAAGTTACCGGAGCGCTTCGGTACGGGTGTGCCGGCGACGCTGCTGGAGAACCGCGCAGACATCAAGGCGGCCGATCAGTCGCTGGCTGAAGCGTTCTACAACACCGCGGCGGCCCGCGCGCAGTTCTATCCGTCCTTCTCGCTGCAAGGTATCTTAGGATGGACGAACAACGGCGGTGTACTTGCCGACCCGGGAGCTATGTTGCTTCAAGCAGCCGCCTCGCTGATGCAGCCGATCTTTGCGCAAGGGAAATTGCAAGCGCAACTCAAGATCGCCAAACTCAACCAAGAGGACAAACTCAACAGCTATGTGCAGACGGTGCTCAATGCCGGCAACCAAGTGAACGAAGCCTTGGCGGACTGTCAGGTGGCACGGGACAAAGATGTGCTGTACAAGCGTCAGGTGCAAGTGCTGCATGAAGCATACTCCGGCACGCACGAGTTGATGAACAACGGTAAGGCCAGTTATATCGAGGTGCTGAAAGCACAGGAGTCGCTGCTCTCCGCCCAGCTGAGCGAAGCAGAGAACTTGTACGACGGTGCGGTCGGCCTCATCGGACTGTACATCGCCCTTGGCGGAGCAACAAAATAAATTGCAGTACTTTCGGCCCTCCCGCAAGCGGGTTCTTAGCCACAAGGGCACGATTATTTCCCGCCGAAATTACGTTCGCACTATAGTGCAAACGACAAGCTTTTTAGCACATAAAAGCACGCTTAAGCAAGCTTAGACCACTTTTTTTGCTAAAAATCTTGCACATTTGGAAAATTTGTAGTACTTTTGCACGACTTTTTGTGGGTCCTATAATTAACTCGGACGCAAACGGCGTCCATAAATGACAAAAAAAGATGAATATTGTAAGAAAAGAGATTGCTCTGCCTGATGGTCGTACGATCACCTTGGAGACCGGTAAATTGGCGAAACAAGCCGACGGTGCGGTGATGGCCACCCTGGGTAACACGATGATTCTCGCTACCGTATGTTCGGCCAAAGATGCCGTTCCCGGTACGGACTTCATGCCCTTGACGGTAGAGTACAAAGAGAAATTTGCTTCGGCAGGACGTTTTCCCGGTGGCTTCACCCGCCGCGAAGGCAAAGCGTCGGACTACGAGATCCTTATCGCGCGTCTGATTGACCGCGCTCTCCGTCCGCTGTTCCCGTCGAACTACCACGCTGAGACCTTCGTCAACGTGACGATGTACTCGGCAGACGGTATCGACATGCCGGAGTCTATCGCCGGTTTGGCAGCAGGTGCTGCCCTCGCATGCTCGGACATTCCTTTTGAGGGTCCGGTGAGCGAAGTACGCGTAGCCCGCGTAGACGGCAAAATGGTGATTAACCCGACCTTCGAGCAATGCGAGCACGCAGACCTCGAGTTGATGGTTGCCGCAACGTACGACAACATCATGATGGTCGAGGGTGAGATGAAAGAAGTGCCGGAGAGCGTGATGCTCGAGGCTATCAAAGCAGCACACGAAGCTATCAAGCCGCAGTGCCTCGCTATCGATGAGATGATGAAGGCATACGGCAAAGAAGTAAAACGCGAGTACTGTCACGAGGTGAACGATGAGGAATTGAAGAAAGCTGTTCACGACTACAGTTACGCTCGCGCTTATGCCCAAGCTACCTCGGCGGACACCGACAAGCATCACCGCGAGGACATGTTCAGCCAAATTCGCGAGGACTTCAAAGCGGAGAAAGCAGATTATATGGCTGCCCGCGCAGAGGCTTTAGGAGTAGATATTGATGAGATCGCAGCGCTGGTGGACCGTTACTACCACGACGTAGAGAAAGAGGCTATGCGCCGCGCCGTACTCGATGAGGGTAAGCGTCTCGACGGTCGTAAGACGACGGAGATTCGTCCTATCTGGTGCGAGGTAGGTTACCTGCCCGGCCCTCACGGAAGTTCTATCTTCACGCGCGGTGAGACTCAGTCGCTCAGTACCGTTACGCTCGGTACCAGCCGCGACGAGAAGATCGTAGATGAGGCGCTGATTCAAGGTACGGATAAGTTCCTGCTGCACTATAACTTCCCGCCATTCTCGACGGGTGAGGCCAAAGCACAGCGCGGTGTAGGCCGTCGTGAGATTGGTCACGGTAACCTCGCTTGCCGCGCGCTGAAGAATATGATTCCCGAAGACTTCCCTTACACCGTACGCGTCGTATCGGATATCCTCGAATCGAACGGATCGAGTTCTATGGCGACCGTTTGCGCAGGTACCCTCGCGCTGATGGATGCCGGCGTGCCGATGAAGAAACCCGTCAGCGGTATCGCGATGGGTTTGATTTCGGAGAACCAAGGTAAGAACTACGCTATTTTGAGTGATATTCTCGGCGACGAGGACCACCTGGGCGATATGGACTTCAAGACCACCGGTACGGTGGACGGTCTGACCGCTTGCCAAATGGATATCAAGGTCGATGGTCTGAGTTACGAGATCCTCGAGAATGCCCTCGCGCAGGCGCATGAGGCGCGCATGTATATCCTTAATAAGATATTAGAGTGCATGCCTGCTCCGCGTCCGGATCTCAAGCCGCACGCTCCGCGTATCACTTCATTCTATATCCCGAAGGATATGATCGGTGCTGTCATTGGCCCGGGCGGAAAGATCATCCAGGGCATCCAGGCTGAGACCGGCGCAGTCATCTCCATTGACGAAGATGAGCAAGGCGGTAAGGTAGAGGTTGCTTCCAACAACGGCGAGTCGATGGCTGCCGCTATTGCGAAGATCAAAGCTATCGTTGCTCTGCCGGAAGTAGGCGAGGTATATGACTCCGTTGTGAAGTCGATCATGCCGTACGGATGCTTCGTTGAGTTCATGCCGGGTAAGGAAGGTCTGCTGCATATCAGCGAGATCGACTGGAAGCGCTATGAGACGATGGAAGAGACCGGTATCAAAGAAGGCGATCATATCACCATCAAGCTGCTGGAGGTAGATCCGAAGACCGGTAAGTTCCGTCTGAGTGCGAAAGCGCTGAAGGAGAAACCCGAAGGTTATACGGAGCCGGAGAAGCGTGAGCGCCCGCGTCGCGAAGACCGTGACGGTGCACGCCTCGAGAGAGGTCCGCGTCCCGAGCGTCGCGGTCCGAAACCCGAGAGACACTAATGAATAAAAAAGCAACGCTTGCAGGCGTTGCTTTTTTATTGGATGCTGTCTGCGTGCTGGACACTATCAACCGCGTGCTCGATCTTCTGCTCGATGAGTTCTTTGTCCTTGCGTTTGGTGCCCGGTCCGTTGAAGTCCTTCTTCCACATGAAACCGATACCCTGGATGGTAGAAGCCTGACGAAGCGAGTACTTATCCACCGTATGCGTGTAGCCTTTCAAACGCCACTGGCCGTCTTCGGTCAGCAGAACCTCCACATCGAGGTCGCCGAAGAAAGGTTGGTTGGAGACATCGTTATAGCGGTATCCCACATTGCCGTTGATGACCAGACGGTCCACCGGGCGGATCTGGAACTGCGCCTCGTACTCGCTACTCTCATTTGCCCCCTCGCCGTCGGAACGGATAGCGACGCCCAAGGTAACGGCATCCGTCAGTTTGGACAGCCAGGAGTTGATCTGGCTGGTGATGGTGGACGAGAGCAAGGAATAGGTGGAGTTGAGCGTCGTCGTGGACTGACTCATCGTCATATAATCCGGTGTGAAGAAGCGGCCGAAGACGAGCAGGTAGATTACCTGACGCATCAGCATCTCATCCGTATTGATGATCTGTTTGACTTGCGCCTGGATGGACTGGTCGCTCTGCGGGAACTCCAGCGAGAAAGAGAGGATCGGGTTGGAGAGTTGGCCCGTCAGGTGCAGACAAGTCAGCACCGGTATGTTCGACCGCGAGGTAGCGAGTTGGTCGGCATCGTCGCCGAACAAGTCCCTAAGGTTCGCCGTCACGCGGTACTTCGCCGTCACGTCTAACTGCGGATTCGAGGGATCTCCGGAGAAGACGATGGTCGAGCCTTCGCCCACCACAAACTCCTTACGGATCACATTCGCGATGGTATAGGACAGTGTACCTTGCTCGATATCGTAGGTACCGAGCAGACGTACGTCGCCCGTCTCGGTATCATACGCGAGTTGGAGCGCTCCGCTTCCGCGGGCTAAGATACGGTCACCGTTGCGCTCACCTAGCACGAGTTGGAACTGTAACTGCGGATTCACCTCGAGGTTCAGTTTAATCAGGCACCGTCCGGCGCGTTTGATCTTCTCTTCGGTCTCCGTTTTTGCACTGTCGGGTACATTATCGATATTATCCAGGTCGTTCTCCTCTTCCTTCACTTCTTCGCGCTTCAGCAACCCGCGCGCTTCCAGCGAGTCTCTGGAGGTAACAAAATTGATAAAGTTCGACTCGTACGCGGAAGACACATTATCAACCGAGAGACGGAACCGACTGTTCTTTGTCGTCACGGCATCGGCAGCTACCAGCAGGTCATCCTCCGAACCCGTCACATCGACATGACCGTTCGCATAGACATGCCCCTGCAGCATCTCACCTTTCTTCTCCGAATCGAAGACGAGCGCCTCATGGGCATCTACATGCAGGTCAAGATTAAAGTTCATGAACTGGTCATGATGGATGGCGCCATAGACCTCCACGGGGTTGCCCTCCGCATCCTGTAGATGCACATGCGGGAAGGCTATCGAGGTGGTATCCATGATGATCGTGTCGTGAGGTATGGTATAGCGCGCGCCGGTCCACGGAAGCGTGAGAGACGCGTCCTGCGCCGCAGCACGGAGCAGCACATAGGTCAATCCCTTGCGACCGCCAACGATCACCTTACCGGTCGCACTACCGTCCAAGTCTTGTAGTACACTCGATGTCCAGTGGTTGATAAACGCCAATGGTACTGAGTTCGCATCCATATCCAACTCCCATCGGCCGGACCCGTCAAAGAGCGCCTTACCGTCCAAGTTGACCACCTTATGCGTCGGGCGATAGACATCGGCATGGAAAGCCAGTGAGTCATAGATATTCAGCGCCACGTCGGCTTCGCCGAAATAGCAATTATTCAGGCCCATCGAGTCGATATGTATCTGCGTATCGATATTGGGACGTGCGAAGACCGAAGCTATCTGCGCTTTTCCGGTCAGCAGGCCATTGAACATGATCGTTTGAACCGGCAGGATGAACGACACGACATACGAAGCATCCACGCGTTGCAGGTCGACCGAGAGAGTATCCTTGGCGCGACGGGATGCCGTTCCATGCGCCATGAGATGCTGACCGCCTCCCTCGAAGAGGAAATGCTCCACTTGCAAACTCGTATCTGCCGCTGCGTAGGTCAACCTACTCTCGCCAATCGTGTAGAGGCTGTCGCGCAGCAAGAGCGTACTCGGCATGAAATGCACGTCAATGAGCGGTTTTTGGTTATAACGCGAGAAATGCGTAACGGCCTTTATATCCCCTCCATACTCTCCGGAGCGCTGGGCGGCCACTAAAGCACGCTGACGCTCATGGATCGTGAGGTCGGGCGACAAGGCACGCTGCAGCTGACGCGGCGAGAGCTCACGCCATCCTTCCGGTAGCAGTGCATTCATCTGCGCTTCATTACGCAGCGTGAGGTGCGTCACCACCGTATCGCGGAAAGCCAGCGTAGAGAGGACAGTATGCATCTGCATCGCCTCCGCGGAGACGGAGAGTCCCAAGGACTCCTTGAGCGTCTTGAGGTCCATCGTCAAGTCATGCACCGGCGTACTGCCGGCACGAATACCCGGCGCCGTAAAGCGCATGTTGAAGGAAGGTTCCTCGTCCGGACGGATATCGGCCTCCGCATGGATAGCCGGATGGTCGCTGAGCGTGACGGGGGCGTCGTACAGACGCTGGATATCGCGCAGACGCTGACCGTCGAGATTGAAGGTAAACGATACCGGTTGCCAAGTGGACGCAGGTGCCTCTACGGCCGCCGGCAGATAGTAATGCATCATCGCTTGCGCGGCAGGCAGTATGTCGGCATAACGGAACGAACCTTCCACGATCGCATTCAGGTAATCCGAACGCAGCGTGAGGGATTTGGGACGCGTACTCGAACCCGACGGGGCATCGGCCGAAACCAGCAAGGTCATCTGACGCATCAGCAGCGAGTCACGCCGCGTAGCGAGGAAGAAAGAATCAAGCACCATATATCCGGACATGCGGTCCAAGTCCACACCATCGAGGTCCGCCGCCATGGCAAACGAGGTACGGAGGGATCCGAACTGCGCGTTGCGGCAACGCAGGTTGAAGTTAATCTCCGGATTGACATCCTGCATATCCACCACGCCGTCGAAAGACGCCGTCAGGCGCGGATCATTGATGCTGGATGTACCCTGATAACGCTTCGGGTCGTAACGACCGTTGAGATGGATATCGTTGTAGGTGTAGTCGTCATATGTCAGGTCGCGGATATACGCGTTGATATCACCGCGCACCACGCCCTCGTCAATACGCCCTACCGAACTCACATCTAGCGTAAGGGACTTCAGCGGTTCATGCCCTATCATATGCCCCAACCGGAACTTACGGCCGACCACCCGGGCATCGTACTCCATGTGTTGGAAGAGAGAGTCGGAACGGAAAGCACCGTCCGTCGATATCGAGCCTAAGGCCGTGCTGAAAGCTCCGTGAAGCGTCAGATCATGCAACCTACCCTCTGCCAAGCCGCGATACCGGATAGTACCCAACCGATGGACGGCTTGCGGCATTTGAATCGGACGGTTATACAGGCGCGAAAGGAAGTCCTGTATCTGCGCCGCATTCGTTCGTGCCTCCTTCAGGTTGGCCCGGACATAGGGGTTCGTGATGTCCGGCAAACCCACCGCACCGATATCACCGCTAAGAATCAACTCGTTGTTATACAGCATCTCTATATCGCGGATGGCTACGGAGTCGAGTGTGCCGCCCAGATGTCCGTGCAGGCTGATCGGTCGGTCGAAATGCGCAAAGCGCGGCAGGAAAAGCGCCAAGTCTGCCAATACCATCTCCGCTTCGTGAAAATCCAGCACAAAAGAGATGTCATGCGCCGAACGGGAGAGATACAAGGTATCGCCTTCCGGAAAACGCACTTCTACGCCGCTCAAGTCGATGGCCGAACGGGGCAAGCGCGCCGAGAGCGTCGGAAAAGCCAAGATGGTATCATTGAAGATCATGTGGGCCTTCAGGTCCGTCACCTCAAAAGTCTGATTCCGGACAGCTGCGTGCTGACGACTTACGGTCGCTGCCAACTCCGAGATCTGCGCATCCAACGCTTCTTCCGAGAAATGATGCAGGTCCATGCGCGCGTACGGAAGCACCACGCGGTAGTCGTCGTACTCCAAGCGGATGTTATCCAAGCGGATATCACGAACGGACACCAAGCTGCGGAAAGGCGCCGGCTCTTGTGCCGTCGTATCACCGCGAAAAGCCTCTATAAGGAAAGTATAGTTGTACGTGCTATCTGGCAGCCGATAGGCTTTGGCTACTACGTCCGAGAGACGCACATGCGAGAATGATATCTCATTGCGCCTCAGGCCGAGCGGACGGAAATGCGCATAGGCTTCGCCGATAAAAGCGAGGGTATCGCGTTGTTGGTCTTCTATCAGCACATCGTGTATCTTCAGTCGCGCCGGAAAATGATACTCCACCGCCCCCACTTGCGCCTTCGTACCCAGCGCGCGCGACAGTTCGGCCGTCACCAGACGCACCGCCGCTGTCTCCACGTTATCGGACATCAGCACAGCGACCAGCATGCCGCCTACGAGCAGCAGACTGACAGTCAGCACAGCCAATATGTAGAGAACTCGCTTCATCGGATGCGACGCATGATAGCAGGATAAACAAGGTGGGTCGGGAAGCCCATGACATTAAAATACGAACCTTTCATCCCGGTGCAGGCCACATAGCCTATCCACTCCTGAACGCCGTACGAACCGGCCTTGTCGAGCGGTTTGTATTTGGCTACGTAATGCCGTATCTCTTCGTCGGTGAGTGTTGCAAAGGTCACATCCGTACGGTCCACGAGGGTCTCGAGTTCGCAGCCCTGCTGGGCGAGTGTGACAGCCGTATAGACCTGGTGCGTACGCCCGGAGAGCCGATGCAGCATCGCGACCGCTTCTTCCTCGTCATGCGGTTTGCCGAGCATCTGCCCGTCAAGCCAGACGATGGTGTCGGCGGTGATCAGTAGTTGGTTCGGTTGCAGTTTCGACAGGTAGGCCTGCGCTTTCGCGCGAGAGATGAATCGCGGGATATCGCCTTCTCGGAGGTCAGACGGATACGATTCATCGGCATCGATGGTGATAGCGATGAAGGGTATATCCAGACCAGCCATCAATTCGCGGCGTCTGGGAGATTGACTACCGAGAATGACGTCCATATTAAAATAAGTCTAATTGGGTATCTACGGGTTTCTCAAAGGTCATGGTCACCCCTTCTACCTCCAAAGATTCGGGAGTTTCTTGTTGACCATCTTCCTCTATAGGCGCATCGGCGCCGTCTTGTAGCGTAGCGTCCTCTTCCTCTTCAGGCTCCTCCGGAGCAGGGGGGGCAGGAGTGATATCCTCAAAGCCTTTGATCTCGAGAGTCGAGATACGTTTACCTTTGGCCTTCGCGGATTTCTCGTCGATGAAGTCAGGCATGAAGATCTCGAGCGGCGCTTTGTTCTCGTCAGCAAAGAGCACACGGAAGGTCGCTTCCGGACTGTCGGAGAGAAGGGCTATACGCGAGTCCTTGTCTTCGCCTAACATCGACTGCACTTTCGCATTCGCGTCATCGAGTTTGAAACGTTTGCCGTAGTAGAACTTCAATTCTTCGTTCCATTGAATGAGACTCCACACCTTATCGGCATCCAGTTTCTCGATACGCAGGATGTTGTCTTCGAAATGCGCCGTGAGGTCGAAGGTGGTGGTATAGTATGTACCGTCGTTCTGGATAACCAATATACGGTCTTCATCGTAGAACTCGCCAAGGTAGACACCGTGCTCGTCGTAGTTGACGCGCAGTACGTCGGGATCAAACCACACCTTACGTCCTCCGAGGGTCGAATGACCTTTCTTGCTGAGCGTAATGGACTTGACGTCGAACTTCGTCAGCACGTTGCCACGAGCCGTACGGGACTTGACAGCCAATTCGGATAGGTCTTTGAACACCTCGAGTTTCTTGAGGTGGAGTTGGGGTTTGAGTACCACCTTGATGACCTCCGCCTCGCCGTTGGGGTTGGCGGTGAAATAGACGATCTTCGATCCGGCTTTACCTTGCGTGAGGTCGTACTCTTTGTCCTTCGCCACACCCGTGACATTGAAGCGCTTCATGAAGTACGTGCCTTTCTTGCCGTCGCGATAGACGACATTATAGACCGTACGGTCATCGCCGCGCTGGAACACGGCAATATGCAAGATATCCGTTCCGACGAACAGCTTGTCAGCCACCTTGGTCACCTTGTAGCGACCGTCCTTATGGAAGATAATCAGGTCGTCGATATCCGAGCAGTCGAACAAGTACTCGTCTTTCTTGAGGCCCGTTCCGATAAATCCTTCCTCGCGGTTGATATAGAGTTTCTCATTGTTCTCGACGACGGCCTTGACGTTGATTGCGCCGAAATTACGCACCTCCGTGCGACGTGGGTAGGCCTCACCGTATTTCTTTTTCAGCATCTCAAACCACTCAATGGTGTAGTCCGTGAGGTGATTGAGATTCTTCACGCAAGCCTTAATCTTCTTCTCGAGATCCTTCATCAGTTCGTCCGCCTTCTTGGAGTCAAACTTGGTGATGCGAAGCATCTTGATCTCGAACAGTTTCTCGATATCTTCGGTGCGCACCTCGCGGATGAGTTGCG
Organism: uncultured Bacteroidales bacterium; assembly: GCA_900321005.1. GTDB lineage: Bacteria > Bacteroidota > Bacteroidia > Bacteroidales > Paludibacteraceae > Colicola. Next base: position 21,107 of record ONUF01000025.1, read on the forward strand.
GTTTGAAGGGCGTGAGGGCGGTGTCCACGAACTCGATCAACTTCTCTTTGCTCGGCGCGTCTTCATAGCCTTTCTCCTTATAGATACGGTTCTCAATGAAGATCTTCTCGAGCGAGGTATAGAAATATTTCTCTTCGAGTTCGCCCTTCTCAATCTCCAGTTCCCACTTAAGCAACGCCTTCGTGTTGTCGCACGACAGTTTGAGCAGGTTGCTCACCGTCGTGAAGATCGGTTTGCGGTCCTGCACCACGCAGCAGTTCGGCGAGATATTGACCTCGCAGTCCGTGAACGCATAGAGGGCGTCTATCGCTTTGTCGGACGACGAACCCGGCGCGAGTTGGACCACGATACGGGCCTGGTCAGCCGTAAAGTCATCGATCTTCTTGATCTTGATCTTGCCCTTCTGATTCGCTTTGAGAATGGTCTCGATAATCTTCGAAGTGGTGGTACCAAAAGGTATCTCGGTGATGATGAGCGTCTTGTTATCGTCCGCCTTCGTGATGCGCGCGCGTATCTTAACCGTACCGCCGCGTTCGCCGTCGTTGTAGCGGGTCACATCGATGATGCCGCCCGTCGGGAAGTCGGGGTATAAGGAGAAGTCCTGGTTACGCAGGTATGCCAGGGACGCATCACAGAGCTCGTTGAAGTTATGCGGCAGTATCTTTGAGTTCAGACCGACGGCGATACCTTCGACGCCCTGCGCGAGCAGCAGCGGGAATTTCACCGGAAGATGAATCGGTTCGTTCTTACGTCCGTCATACGACTTCATCCACTCCGTGGTCTTATTGTTAAAGACCGCCTCGAGGGCAAACTTAGACAGCCGCGCCTCGATATAACGGGGAGCCGCAGCTCCGTCACCGGTAAGGATATTACCCCAGTTCCCCTGACAATCAATCAGCAGGTCTTTCTGCCCCAACTGTACAAGTGCGTCACCGATAGACGCATCACCGTGCGGGTGGTACTGCATCGTCTGACCGACGATATTGGCTACCTTGTTGAACTTGCCGTCATCCACGCATTTCATTGCGTGCAATATACGACGTTGTACCGGCTTGAGTCCATCCTCAATAGCCGGCACAGCACGCTCTAATATCACATACGACGCATAATCCAGGAACCAGTCCTGGTACATGCCCGTCAAATGATATTTTATCGCATCGTTAAAACCGCCTTGGGCAGCCATGCGTTAGTTCTGCTTTTTATTGATGAAGATATACGCAAGAATACCGCCAACTTCCAGCACCATCGCTGCTATGAGCAACGCATTGTGCGGCAAAGCGAACCTGTAAACGATCAGGCACAACACACCCAAAACGAGGAGAATCACTCCCAAATACTTCTGTAAAGAATTCATATCTAACGCGTTATTTTAAATTGCGGCGCAAAATTACTACAAAAATTTGGAATATACAAGGATTTTGGAAAATAAAATGTAAATTTATTTATATTTTATTGATAAAAGGCTTGTTGTTCGCACAACTCTGCGAACGGAATTTCGGGGGAATGCGTAGCAGGCGGAGTCCGAAGTTACAACAAATTTTTGTTTACTTTTTTTTCAATTATGCAAGTGTTTGTATAATCTTATACAAAAAAAGCATTCCATTTCCTTTTCTCTTTGCTGCTAAACCCGCGACCATTTCGCGATCATTACGGACGTCCGTGTACGGTCTCTGTCCGGTTGCTTGGCGGTGGTGACCCGCCATTTTTTTACTTCCTCCTAATTACGAGTCAATTACGAGGTAAAGCCACGACCTGACCGCGACCACACCGCGATCCGTTAGTATCGTGACAATAAAAACGAGTACTATTTGAATTACTTAAATCCTCGAACAATCCATTTGTTGTTGATATTAAGCAAAATAACGCGTACAGTGGTGTCGTGTTGACCTGAATATATATTTCCGTTAGTATCTGCACAATTAAAGTGAACAGAGCATATAGGCACCTCGTCTGAACCGATCTTCATGGTATCGTAATAGGGACTATCACAAACAAGTCGATACCCTTCTATTAATACAGGGCGTATGCCTGATATATCTTGAAAAAATACTGCAAAAAACAGCAAGAATAGAATAGTTCTTCTCATTTTATTTGCTCTTTGATGATTTCACATATTTTGGGTGAAATATCTTTGTATGCCTGACGGGCGGCTTGCTCGTAATTATGTGTGTGCCCGCCTTTCTCGCTGATCTGGTTCTCATAGATGCGCTGACCGGTTGCTGTTTTTTCTACAATGACATTCGCATCCACATAGACGAAATACGTACTCACACTTCCAAAATCGTTTTTATTATACTCTCGCGCCTTTGCAGAGATGTAGATAGTCCAGTCTGGATTACCCAATCCCGTAATGAAATTGCACCCCATTTTGCTGAGTTCGCCCTGTATCTCCTCTTTGAGTAGGGGATAACTTTCCTCAAATGTATATGCATAACAAATCAAAGAGAGATTTATTCCGTTCTTGAGTTCGGCAGTTAATGCTTGGTACCGTTTTTTGAGTAGATTTGTTTCCTCCACTGCCATATCTTCATTGGTCACGTTTGCATCGATACTTAGCATTATACGCTGGTCATTTTCTATATCATCTATCAGATCTTGCACTTTTGACAAGTTTTTCCTTGCCAGCACCTTATCTCCACGATTCGCCATTGTCTCAACAGCCTCCAATTCTACTTCCGCTTTTGCATTGTTTGCTACGATACGCCGCATTAGCTGTTTATAGAGATTAGTGGCTTTTACCCATGCAAACGCATATACTTCGCCAGTTTTAGAGTTCTCCCACATTTCCACTTTTAGCCCGGGTATATCTTTTATGCCTGTTTGCGTGGATGCATATGACATCATAATATCTTTTGTAGAAACATCACTATTCACTTGTATGTTTTTTATATACCTTTCTACTATTTGTTCTACAGTTACTTGAATAGAGGACACCGCTTCAATTCGCGCGTTTTGTTGCACACGATTATAGATAGTCTCCTTGTCTTCACTTTTATTTATGTAAGTGGAAGAGAATCCGGTATAATACACGTTCGAAGGGTATAGTTTTTCTCGTAAAATAGGATTCACCCAATCCGGTTGTTGCGCATATGCTGTCAGCGCACAAAACGAGAGCAATATGATTAATTGTTTTTTCATAAGACTATATTGTGATTCTTACTTTTAGGGAATACACACTACGCGGAAGCCAACGTCTGGGTAGAGAAAATCGGACGTGTTGATATGATACCCTACACGGCATGTATTAGCAGGATGGATGAAACTACCGCCGAGTACTACGCGCTCTGAACGCAACGAGGGGTCGGTGAGATTGTTGGTATCATCAATAATTGTGTCTTTACTGTTGTACCTGTCTTTGCACCATTCCCATACATTGCCGGACATATCATAGATGCCGAGTGCATTAGCTTGCTTTGTCCCGCAGGGATGAGCTCTTCTGCCACTATTATCCATGTACCACGCCACGGAATCAATCATATTGCTTCCCGAATATTTTGTTCCATTTTGCTTCCTGCCGCCCAACGCAGCATACTGCCACTGCGCCAATGTGGGTAAAGTATAAGTCTTGCCAGTCTTGTTGCTCAATATACGGCAGAACTCCATCGCCTCTTCCCAATTGACATAGTACATAGGATAGTCTGGACCTACTCCATGCAAACTGCTGATATTGAATTGATCATAAATTGAAGAACCCATTACTTTCTCCCACTGCGATTGTGTCACTTCCAACATACTTATATAGAAGCCGTCCACTATTACACGCCATTCACTCCAAAAGTCTTTTTTACTCACGCTGCGGCTCGTTAGATAATAAGCTCCTCCTTCTACCCATATCATATTCATGTTTATGCCATAAGCGGTTTCGACATAATCCCGATTTGTACCGGTCTCCTGATGCTTCGCTGTTTCTTCAACCTGCTTGCCGGAATAGCTAGAAATATTACCAAGCATTTCACTCGCCATGGCATTACACGATGTGCGAATAGTACTATAATCATCGTTTATGATTTTGGCATATTGTGTCACGGGATTGTTCATCTGTCCTGTTTCCACATTTACAAGATACGCTTCAATATATAATTGGGTGGAATACCTTGTTATTGTGGAAACACAGATATACTGTGCACCTGTCATATCTCCTACTTTCTTACGTTGGGCATCATTTACCATACCCGACTGTTGGAATCCCATCTCTTTTAGAATGGCATCCACATCCAATCTTGTCACCACTTGATAACCCGGATGTCGACCTAATTCTTTGCGCAATTCACCACGTACCATGCTTACCTCAAATGGGTCGCATGCTGTTGAACCTTCCACTGTAAGCGGTTGCAGCAAAGCTATCACGACATCTTCTGCAAATACTGTAAGTGAAAAGGCAGAAAATAAGATGATTAATAATTTTCTCATCGGTATTAAAATGATCTTATTTTTTGTCGTTCTTGTTGTAAATTTTATCCATCTGGGCCAATGATCTTTTTTTCATTTGTTTTCTCCATGAGTACATGTCTTCATATTGCCATGCCGCTTGCATTGCGGCGATTGCGTGCCGAGCTTGACATCGTAAAGCAATATACCTTGGTACTCGCTTGTATTTTAAGTAAATTTCCGCCCAATTTTTTTTCGTTCGGAATATAGTAACCTCTTCAAAAAATTTGAGAGTTTCATTCTCATACTCACAACTGCGAATTAAAGGAATCTCATTACTTTTATCCACTATAAATATTTTATCTCCGTTATGCTGAAGACATGCGTGCATGCAACTTATCTCTTCTAATACTGATTGAGGAAGTATTAAATAGTATTTGAAAAAGAATGAACTTAGCTCTCTGTCTACTTCCTGACAAATACGGGCACGATATCCTTGCGGTTTTAGAGTTAATGGCAGAAAAGTTTGTAGACATATTGCTAATTCTTTTGCTAATTCCTGATACCTAAAATACATATCTCGACTGAATTTATCTTGTTCTTTTTTGCGGAAGTATATGTATCCAAGCAATGCCCCAATGATTATTCCGCCTATACCAGCAATAGCGTCTACCAAACTATTAAATATATCTAAAAACACTGTATATGACATAAAATTTATTTATTATATTCACTAAGATGAATCGAACCACCTTCCTTTAAAAAATTTTCAAACTTCTTTTGTAAGTTTGGCAAATCTATTTGTCCACTTATCACTTTTTGAATAAAATCAATAGTAGTAACATCGCGTCCAAAAATCTTTTTAAAATCAACACAAAAAGTTCTTTTATCCGAAGAGTCCCAATCAGGATGATTTGCGCATCCATAACTACATCTAATCTCTTGTACTCCAACATAGAAATGATTACCATCTTTCCAGAACACCATATATGGATAAGCCATGCTACCACATGCGACGTACCCTAAAAAAAAAGTGCTATCACGTCGTTGAAATAGTGAAAGTCCATCAACATAACAGTCTTCATTGGATGTCGTTCCGATACACCATGCATACTCCAACTCTCTCGCAAAAGCGTCATCGCACTTTAAATTTACATATCCTTTAGAAGTAAATATGATTACAGTTGCCTCTCGTTGTGCATTTGGGAATCTAAATCCTCTCTCCTGTAATAGTTGCTTACTAATTACAATTTTGGAAGTGATATTTTCACCTAACTCACCAAGCATTTCATTCGCCATGGCATTACACGATGTTCGAACAGTACTATAATCGTCGTTTATGATTTTAGCATATTGTGTCACGGGATTAGTCATTTGTCCTGTTTCCACATTCACAAGATACGCTTCAATATATAATTGGGTAGAATACCTTGTAATCGTAGATACGCAAATATATTGTGCTCCTGTCATCGCCCCTACTCGCTTACGCTGAGCATCATTTACCATACCTGACTGTTGGAAGCCCATCTCCTTTAGAATGGCATCCACATCCAATCTTGTCACTACTTGATAACCTGTATGTCGGCCTAATTCTTTGCGCAATTCGCCACGGACCATGCTTACTTCAAAGGGATCACAATCTGTCGAACCTTGCACGGTAAGCGGTTGTAACAGGGCTATCACGACATCTTCTGCAAATACTGTAAATGAAAAGGCAGAAAATAAGATGATTAATAATTTTCTCATATATTGTTTAGTTAAAAGTGCACCCGAGGGAGTATCAGCCCCCTCGGAGCGGGATGGCAATTTAAAAGCCGAGTACTTTGTCTAATTGTTCGTGTAAGCGCGCACCTTTCTGCTCCAGTTCTTTACGAACTGCTTTGCGCGTAGCCTCTTTTGCCATTTCGGCATTATAAGCGATGCGAACAAGTACCTCATAGTTCTTCTTACTGTTGACGCGGTAACATTCCATCACAGGAATAGTACGACCTATTGACTGCGAGATGAGGTTCTTCGAAGCCATTACAGTTTCTACGATAGATTCGGCATCCTCGGCAGAGAGTTGTTTATTGCCAACGGTATTCTCTATAAGCGCCGTTACTTCTGTCTGAATTTGGCCGGCGAGGTTGTTGATAGCCAGTGAAAGAGCAGCGGTCTTTGCCGCGTCATAATTACCGGCTACCGATGAAGCCTCACCCATGATATATTTCGGGAATAAACTTTCATCATATTCATATTGCATCAAATAAACGCGCTCCAATTGTCTATCTAATGGTAGTTCGCCCGGTTTTACTAACCAACCTTCTTTAGTAAGGCGTTTTGTCTCCCTCTTTACTACTTTGTCTACTCGTGCATTTAATTCTTTTTTGGCGAGTTTACGAATCTCCTGACGTTCCTTACGGATTTCTTTTTGCTCACTTTTGTTGTCTGCAAATACAAATCCACACGCAACGATTAAGGCCATTGCTACCGTCATAATCTTTTTCATGATGTTTATAAATTTAGTTAGTTTTGCCTACTCACTTGGCTTTTCGGCTTACTCCGTTATATTTTCTAAATATCATTTCGGGTCAAAATAAGGGGCAGAAAGATTGCGGCATTAAGGCATTGCCTGGCAATCCTAGACCTTGTTATTTTAAATTCAATATAACTTACTGTATTTCATTCACTTACGGCAACGTAAAAAATGTCACTAAATCATCATTTTTCACTTTTCATTTGCACTTTCAAATCCCTCTATGCTAACTACTCTAAGCTACACCTACACGCACAAAAAAAGCGTAGAGTTCAAATTGATCTTCACGCTTTCCAAGGGCTTCGCAATCCCCGCAACAAGTAGAAAAACAACCGAAATCCACGCCCGATATGTACAACCCGCCCGCCCTAGATGCGAGCGTGGATAATATACATATCCACGAGGACATTCATTGTTGCTGTCTGGACTTGTTGCTGAATGTTGCGAAGATTCTGGAAAGTCGCAAACAACGTTTCAATAAACGCCTTTTATTATGTCACCGCTTTTTTACGCTGTCGGTGCCAGCAGTTTTGTTTTACGTCACAGTCAGGACGGCCGCTATTATCCCGCGGCGAGGTTAGGCTACCGCATGCGTAGTCCTATATGCATTTTGTTCTTTCGATGCGAAAAAGCCTTCAAAAGACAAATCTTCATCTAACGCGGGCCAATGAAGACCAAACGGAGAGCGCGTATATGCTTGACGCTCCTTTGCAGACGCATTGCGCAACGATACATAGTCGTCAAACTGTTCGCAGGCTTGACGACCATCCGTTGTTTCGATCCAAACAGCGTTGTCTGTAAGCCAAATTTTCTTTACATCAATCATAGTTCTTAGGTTTTTATTTGTTAAAAAAGTTCTTCCAGTTAGACACAATCGTCTCTTTATTCTCTTCTACCAACGACTCTGCCAATTTCAATTCGGCCGGCTTTAACCCATGATTGTCTAATAGACATACGTCAGGCAGCACTTGGAAACGTGCCTCGGCATCTCCCTTGATCACGTGAACATGAATGGGCTCATGGTCATTGGAATAAAACATGAATCGAAATCCAAAGACTATAAATAACGTTGGCATAATTGTTCGTACTTTTGATTTTGCGCTGCAAAATTAGTAATAATTTTTGATATATGCAAGAGTTTGTATATTTTTATACAAAAAAGTCCCCTAAAGGGAGCCAGTGCGTATTTATGGATCACTTTTTTATTGCACAAAACGATAAAAGCCGCCAGGAAGGGAGCGAACGAGACCTTGGAGCTCGAGCATCATAAGGTCAGAAGACACCTCAGAATAGGGTCGCTCGGTTTGCTGAACAAGGAGGTTGATATGAAGTCCGTCTTCGGCCTGCTGGAGCCGCTTGAGCAGGTCTCGTTGAGTTTCGGAAAGGTCGTCCATCAGATCAATGAGTTGCAGCTGGACGGGTTGATTCTTGGCGTTCTTGGTACGCCAGTTCATCGACTCGATGAGTTCGGCGGCATTATGGATAAGTTGGGCCTTATTGCGGCGGATAAGGAGGTTGCAGCCTATCGATGTCTCGTCCGTCGGTCGGCCCGGAAAAGCGAACAGTTCGCGGTCATAATCCAAGGCACAACGGGCGGTACAGAGGCTTCCGCCTTTGACTTTGCTCTCCACAATTACTACCGCATCCGCCAGTCCGGCGATGATACGGTTGCGTTGGAGGAAGTTACCGGCAAAACTCTCCGTTCCCTCCGGATATTCGGAGACGAGTCCGCCATTCTCCATCGCCGCGTTCGCTTCGTTGATATGCTGATACGGGTACATCTTATCCAGACCGTGAGCGAGCACCATGATGGTCGGCACGCCGTATTGAATGGCGGCTCGATGGGCGGCGATATCGATGCCGTACGCCCCGCCGGAGACGATCGTGACGGACTCCAGTTGGGCCGCCAGATCGCGCACCAGGGCATTCGTCAGTTCGCGTCCGCGTTCGGTAGCATGGCGGGTGCCAACGATAGCCACGACATGGCCCTCCATCGAAGGGATATTTCCCTTGACGAAGAGCTGTGCCGGCTTATCGTAACACTCCCTCAGACGGTAAGGATAGTCCTCATCGTCCGGTTTCCAAACGCGGATGGGATACGTCATGACTTAACTGCGGTCGGATAAGTGCACCTTGACACCATAACAGAGGTCACCTGCATCGCCCAGACCGGGAACGATATATTTCTTGTCGTTGAGGACGGGGTCAATCGCGGCGCACCACAGCGTGACATCGGGACTATCGTTCAGTTCGCGACGCATGTAGTCGATGGCCTGCGGCGTGGCGATGGCGCAGCAGAGGTGAGTATGGGCAGGTTTGCCGTGACGCAGGAGGGCCAGATACCCCACCTCCATCGACATACCTGTCGCCAACATCGGATCGGCTACGATGAGGGTCTTTCCTTCGATAGAAGGCGCCGCCATATACTCGGCTACGATCTCCAGTTCACCTTTGCCATTGACGCGGCGATAGGCGCTAAGGAAGGCATTCTCGGCGCGGTCAAAGATGTTAAGAAATCCCTGATGCAGCGGCAGTCCGGCGCGGAGGATGGTAGCCAGCACGAGTTGATCGGAGATGGTGTTGACCGGCGCGATACCAAGGGGTGTCTGCACGTCGGTTTGATCGTAATTCAGCGCCTTGCTGACCTCTATGGCCATAAACTCACCGATACGCTCAATGTTACGACGGAAACGGAGAGGGTCCTTCTGGATCTCCACGTCGCGAATCTCGCGCAGGAACATATTGAGCACACTATTGTGCTCGGAGAGATTGATGACCTTCATTACTTCATTTTCTTAGTAGCCTTCAACTCTGCTTTCAACTCTGTTGAACGCTGCTTGTAGAGCTCTTCGATGCGAGCGAGTTCGCCCTCTTTCTGTACGGTCTCCTGAACGAAGTTCTGCAAGGTGGTCTGCCAGTTCTGAATAGAGGTCTCGAGATCCGAAACGGAGTGCTGACGCTCAGCTACTTCACGAAGCGAATAACCTAACTCCTTCTGCTGTTTCTCGAGCATCTGCGAGTAGTTCTCGCGTGCGTCCTTGTTCAGACGGCGGTTGGAGTTCAGCTTGCGTTGTTGCTTCTCGATGGACTTCTGCATGGACTTGAGTGCAGACTCTTCTTTGTCATAGACTTTCTTGAGCTCGCCGGTCATCTTCAATGCATCTTTGAGCGAACCGTCCATCTCTTTGGCATGCGCCTTCTCATCCTTGAGTTCGGCTTTCGCAGCCTTAATCTGGTCACCGTTCTTCGACAAGTCTTTGTCCAGGACGTCGAGCGCCGCACGATACATAGTAGGTTCGTTGAAATACTTCGCACGGAGGGAGTCAATCACTACATCAGGGATTTCGATGTTTAACGGGGCTACATGTTGCGCCATTGCGCTTAATCCAAGGGCCAGAAAGGCCATTACAAAAATCTTTCTCATTGCTAAATATATTTAGAGTTTGTTAAATTTTGGCGCAAAGATAATATAAAATTTGCACATATGCAAAAAAAAGTGTAACTTTGCACAAAATTTGTGATAAGATATGAAAAAATTCACATACGACGAGGCAACAATAGCTTTTGTGACAGCGGCGGCACAGGCCTGTCTGCTCATCGAGAAAAGCAATGAGCACGAGCGCGGAGAGTGGCGTGAGCAAATGCTTCGGCTGTTGCCGGTGCTATACCTGCGGGCGCGGCTGTTGAACCAAGAGGAGGAGATGGAGGACGAAGAGCCGCAGCGGTTTGTGACGGAGGAGGATTATAACTTTGCGTTGGTGGGTATTCGCGAACTGATGGGTTCGGACGATGCGTACCTTGACGTGTTCGTCGATCAAGGCGTTTATACTGACGAGGTTCAGACGGCGTATATCTCGGAACAACTGGCTGATATCTACCAGGAGCTCAAGGACTTGGCGGCAGGATTCCAGACAGGCAACGAGACCGTCATGCACGATGCGGTGGTCGTTTGCCGCGAAGCGTTTAAGGAACATTGGGGACAGAAGGTTTTAGCTGTAATGAGGGCGTTGCATGCCATATCAGACACATCATATTAACAAAGAATTGCTGCAGTGGATGCCGATAGTGGCATTTGAGGGGGAAGTGATTGTAGTGGATCGCGAGGAGCAAATCGCGGAAGCAGTGGCGTATCTAAAAAAGCAGCGAACGATAGGTGTCGATACCGAAGCGCGCCCGAGTTTTCAGCGCGGTACGCACTACCCTACGGCTTTGGTGCAGATCGCGACGCACGAGCGATGCTATCTTTTCCGGCTCACACATATCGGTATGCCGCAGGAATTAGCGGATATCTTTGCCGACCCGAAGATATGCAAAGTCGGTCTGGCTTTCAAAGACGATATCAACGGCTTGCGACGCAGGCGGAACTTTGTTCCGGCGAACTGCATTGATGTACAATCGCTCGTGGCACAATACGGAATTCTGGATCTGGGATTGCAGAAAATCTTCGCTATCTGCTTCGGCAAGAAGATCTCAAAAACCCAGCAGTTAACGAACTGGGAGAACACTCATCTCACGCCCGAGCAGGCGCGGTATGCGAGCACCGATGCCTGGGCGACGCTGCTGATATACGAAGATCTGATGCGACAAGAACCGCTGGCGGACAAAGAAGTGGAAGCGCTGAAGCGCGAAGACAAAGAGCGGATGATTGAGCATCAACAGGAGATTCAGGACCAGCGTCTGCGCGAACAGGGTATCGAACCGCCGCCCCATATGACGCTCGAAGAGCGCGAGGCGCATCAGGCGGCGAAGAGGCGGGAAGCGCGTAAGCGCAAGCGGCAGCGGCAGAGTGCAAGAAAAGCCGCACAACGCACAACGGCGAAGAAGCAAGAAAAAAACAATCCAAAATAACATGAAACGATTTATTCTTATGGTGTGCACCGTACTATGTACGCTGTACGCTTTTGGCGAAATCAAGTACGTCTTCTATTTCATCGGAGACGGAATGGGAAGCAACCAAGTGCTTGGCGCGGAGATGTATCGCTCGGCGCTGCAGGGTGAGCCTTTAGGGCGCGTGCAGACGCTGATGACGACCTTCCCGTATTCGGGTAGCGCCAGTTCGTACTCAAAGAGTAACGGCATCACGGACAGTGCGGCTGCCGGTACCTGTCTGGCGACGGGCCAAAAGACGAAAAACGGGATGTTGGGTCTCGGACCGGACAGCACCCGTCTGACGACCATCGCCGAAGAACTGAAGGCGCAGGGATGGGGCATCGGTATCATGACGACCGTAGCTATCGACCATGCAACACCTGGCGCTTTCTACGGGCATGTGAAGAAACGCAGCATGTATTACGAGATCGGTCAGCAACTCAGCGAGAGCGGTTTTGACTTCTTCGGCGGCGCAGGATTTCATTACCCGCAGGGCAAAAAAGACGATGAGAAAATCAACCTCTACCGCCTGGCGGAAGAACGAGGCTATACCGTAGTGCACGGGGCGGAAGAAGTGATTAATTTTCAGGATTCTGCCATCAGTAAGATGATTCTTGTACAAGCAACCGATGACCAAGGTGCAAAGCACGGCGATAACCTGAGTTATGCTATTGACCGAAAAGAAGGCGATTTGACCTTGCGGCAGATTGTAAGCACCGCTATTCCATTCCTCGCGGCACGTCATGAGCGATTCTTCATGATGGTCGAAGGCGGCATGATTGATTATGCCTGTCACGGCGATGATGCCGCTACGGCTTTTGGAGAAGTATGGGACATGGACGAAGCCATGCGCGAAGCGTTTGCGTTCTATCAGCAACATCCGGAGGAGACGTTAATTATTGTGACGGCCGACCATGAGACCGGAGGCCTGGCGCTCGGCAACAGCGATTATACGCTGCATTTGGACCTGCTGCAGCATCAGCAGTGCTCGGCTTGGATACTAAGCGATCTCTTTTCGCAATTGTTCAAAGAAAAGCAGAAACCTAGTTGGGAGGATGTGAAACGGATATACAAAGAGCAACTGGGTTTCTGGGACAAAGTGGAGATCACGGCGGCCGAGGATGCAGAACTGAAGACCTTATTTAAGTCCGCGCGCGCGAAGAAGAGCAAAGACACAAAGACGATGTACAAGACCATCAACGCCTTGGGCGATGCCGGTATTGCGTTGCTGAACCAAAAAGCACATATCGGTTGGACGACCCGCGCACACTCCGCGCATGTCGTACCGATCTTCGCTATCGGTCCGGGCGCAGAGATCTTCAGCGGATGGCATGATAACACGGAGATTGTTCCGCTGATTAAAGAGGCTGTTAAATAGCAGGAAAAATCGAACATTCAACAGGACCATCACGGGACCATGTCCCGAGAAAGACCCAATATAGAACATTTCTGAAACAACAAAAAAGAGGGGCGCCGAAGCGTCCCTCCTTTTTGTTAGGGTATTCGTTTATTTAACGATTTGACCCATCGGAGTGTAGCTGTGGCTGCCCTTCATGATGAAGAGTTGACCCTCACGGAGCACCTTAACAGCCTTACCCTCAGAGAGTGTCTCTTCGATACCTTGACCATGGTTCCGCTGGATGTAGATGTATTTCATCGGCCATTCAGGATTACCTAATGGACGGAAATAGATCGTACAATTACCTGCGTACTCTTCCGTAACTACGATGTTGTCACCATCCGGATAATAGTACCATTCACCCATGAGAACCACCAGGCCCTTCAGTTCGTCGCCTGCTTGCAAATCAACGGTCAACATATACTCCTCGCCAGGGGCTAACTCCGGGTTCGGAGCGAATGCATATTCTGCAGACGGTTTCCATTCGTTGAACGTACCGACGAGATAGAAGCCGTCAGCAACAACAGGATCGGTTTTCTCCGGGAAGATGATACCCAGTGAGTCGTTTTCAAAGGTCCAAGTGAAAGTATAGGCACCTTCTACATCAATAATAACGGTCATGTTTGCATCGGAGTTACCGCTGATGCCTGCTGCACCGGTGAAGTCACGATGATACTCGTAACCATTCGAGCGCCATTCGCCGTTAACTTTGAGTTTAAACTCATATTTACCCGGCTTTATGTTATCATTGAAGAGCGTAGCCGACTTTTTATCTTCAGAGAGAGTAAACGGAATCTCAGCTGCCCATTCTGTCATGTCGCCAATAACGGTTACAGTCGGATCGTCTACTACAGGGTCACCACCTTCTTGGTACTTACCTACCAACGTAGCACTTACTTCACCGGCTGCAGGATTCAGTACAAACGTTACCGTATCCTTTGCTTCAATAGCATC
>ONUF01000026.1 GCA_900321005.1 uncultured Bacteroidales bacterium
CGTAATGAAGCCATGAACACCGTTGCTGAAAGAAACTTCAAGCAGGTCTTTCTTGGCTGCAGCTTCCTGAATCCAGATAACATATCCATTCGAAGATACACCATTTTCTGCCATCACCATAATCAAGATGCTTGTCGGGTTGATATCAATGCTCTGGATTGTAGCACCCGGGTGTTGCGTTACAGCGTGGATGTCGCTTTCTGTCGGATTCGCTGCGCCGTAAGGTTTGGTAATATTATACTCGTTATTCTCCGGGGTAAATGCCGGATCCAGCGTGTAACCGTCAATAGAGAGTTCACTTAAGAACCAGTTGTTACTTAGCGTAGCGGATTTTGCTACATTCACGGTGATAGTCTTCTCGGTTACACCGTCCTCTGCTACAATAGTGAATGCCTGACCTTTCGAACTGCCTGCATCGGGAGTGCCCATCTCGTAAGGATTATCCAAGCCGTATTTGATGGTTGCTTTCGGATGAGCCAGAGTCAGTGCGATGGATACGGTCGGCTCGCTGTACGATGCGCTAAGCGTGTAGTTATACAAAGTACCCTTTTCACCTTCCGGTTCTACAACAACACCGTTCACACGTACTTCCGAGACATCCGCATTGTTGCTTGCTCCGCAGGCACGGTTCACAGCGATGAAGTCCACAAAACCATTCCAGTTGTTGGTCTCCGTACGGCAGATATAGAGCGTGGATTTTTCGTTCAAAGCTGCCGGAAGGACAATGATATTATCTCCCTCAACTCCCATCGATTCGGAGTCAAAGAGCAGTGTCTCGCCTGCTTTGTCGGCATAGATAGCAAGAGTGCCTTGCTCTGCAGCTTTGGTGGTGTGTACATTCAATTCGTCACCTGCCAGGAAAGCGCCCGAAGCTAACGTGATGCCGAAGAATTGACCTTTACCGCCAAATTTACCGTCATTGGCTGTGTTCTTGTCGGCCGTACCGCCGATAACACCTTCTACCGTCGCAGTCTTACCGCCGGTGTGGGTGGCCTTGATCAACTCGCCGCATAATTTGCCGGCTATAGAAAGAGTATGATCTTTAGTTACTGGAGAAACGTTGTATGCATTCTCGGCCCACGCAGTATAGGTTACTTCGCCTTCTGCTGCAGGGGTGAAAGTAAACTCAGCCTCTTCGCTCTGAGTAACTCCGTATTTGTCGGTCCACCAGATCTTGTCGGCTTTCTTGTCGGTCTTGGCCTTCAGCGTAACAGGAATACCTACAAAACCCTCTGTCGGACCGGTGATGGTAACCTCTGATACAGGGTCGGTTGAAGGAGTTACACTCTCGCGGAAAACCGTAATAGTGCCAAATTTAGAATCGCTGTTGTAGCGGTTGACAGTAAAATTGTTTTGACCTGCAATTCCATCTTCTGCCTTTACGATGTACGAAAACTTGGCAGCTTCGCCACCAGGAACCTCTCCATAAACATCAATGCTGTTGTTCAATTTTACACCGGTTGTCTTCTTGCTTGATGCGTTGGAGGCAACGATTACTTCAATCGAATCTCCTTCCTCAAAAGTACCTTCAGATAGGGTGCACTTAACGGCGGTAGAAGAACTAAATTTGTAGAATGTTTGGTCTGCAATAGTAACTTCATTGCTGCCTCCTGAATCGAAAATTTTAGAAAGAACAGCAATTCCACCGTTCACAGCGTTTTCTTGATCTTTCACGTTCGTTTCAGTGTTAACCGTGAACGGGCCGAAGATCGCTGTCTGCGCCATCAGCGTAAAACTTGCTAACATCGCAGCTGCTAATGTGAAAATTTTCTTCATAATAAATGAATTTTTGAGGTTAATTAGTAATAGATTGGTATAGTTTTTGAACTATATTTTTTGAACACAATCAACAAAATCACTGCAAAGATACAAAATCTCGCGCACATACGCAATAGTTAAAAGGAGATAAAAAACAAATTTACACAAGTTTCGTCAAAAAATACACGCAAATTGCATTTTTTAGTCAAAAAATTTGCGTATGTGCCAAAAAAGCCGTAACTTTGCACACTTTTCCACTTGTGGAAATACATATAGAACATTTAATTGCCGAAACGCAAATAATTAACGAAAAAACAATAAATTAAACTCAACAAAATGAAAAAGATCGTATCTTTAGCAATTGTATGTGTCATCGCAATGATGGCGTATGCAGTGCCGGCGAGACGCGGATGGCAAACCTGCACGCAAGCCGATGGTACCACGATCGAGGTGCAGCAATTGGGTGATGAGTATTATCACTACTTCATTAACCGTGAAGGAAAACAAGTGCGTGAGATTAACGGCCAATTCCAAGTGGTGGGAGAGGCTCCGACACCCGAAGTAGCCAAAGCTCGTCGCATGGCGGCAAAAGCAAAACGTACCCGCCTGGCAACGAACGCAGAGTTCGGAGTTTCTCCTTATTTGCCGCCGAAGGGAGTGGTAATTATGGTGAATTACAGTGACAAGGAATTCAAATCGACGACCACCAAAGCGGTGATTGATGAGCTGTGTAACTCTGAGAATTGTACGGTAAACAAGTACAGTGGCGTGAACTACGGTTCTATCGCTCAGTATTTCCGCGACCAATCGGACGGCAAATATAACTTGCAGTTGGATGTCTATGGTCCCGTTACGCTGGATCATAACTATGCATACTATGGCGAGGATGATGGCGGAGAGGGCAATGACAAGTTATCGGGCGATGTCATCATCGAGGCTTGCAAGAAGATGGATAGTGAGATTGACTTCTCTCAGTATGACTGGAATAACGACGGTAATATCGATTTCGTGTATGTGGTCTATGCCGGTAAAGGACAAGCGGATAGCAATGATGCAAATACCATATGGCCGCATAGCTACGATATCCCGAGTGCCCGTTATTATCACACCTGCTCCTATTCGGAAGCGCAGTGTAAGTTCGATGGTAAGTATGTTAATAACTATGCTATGTCGAACGAGTTGTCCGGTTCTTCGCTCGCAGGTATCGGTATTATCTGCCACGAGTACGGTCACGTCATTGGTTTGCCGGATCATTATGATACTGACTATTCGACCAATTATGATGACAAACTTACTCCGAACGAGTGGGACGTAATGGATGGCGGTAGTTATAACGGTAATATCCACTGCCCGCCCAACTACAACGCATGGGAGAAAGCTTTCTGCGGTTGGTACACTCCGGAGAACTTGGGTAACGAAGGCCGCGTAGTAGAGATGAAGCCGATCGGTACCGAAGGTTATTCGGCATACCAGATTAACGCTACCGGAAAACAGCAAGCAGTGACGACCAATAATAGTATAAACTATTATATCGAGTGCCGTCAGCAACAAGGATGGGACAAATATCTCCCCGCTGCAGGTATGTTGATTTGGAAGGTAAACTATGTCAAGTCTCTGTGGACGAACAACGTACCGAATAATACTACTAAAGGTGATCCGCATTTCACGATGGTTATTCCTTCCGGAACCGAAATCGGAGCAGACGCCGGATCGAAGAACGCATGGCCGTACAGCAATAAAACGTCCTGGAGCGACGTGAGCGGCAAACCCTTGAAGAACATCAAGAAGAACGGAAATAACATCTCGCTCGTGTATATCGAAGAGCCGGTAGAGCCTGTCGATCCATTTGATGTACAATGGTATTCGGACGGAAAGCTCTTTGAGACCAATCAATGTACGGATCAAGGCAAAGTCGTTCTTCCGACTTCTGAGCCGGCGGCATGCAACGACCGCGTATTCATCGGATGGTGCGCTAACGCAAGTTACGAGAGCGCAACAACCGCTCCGACAATGGTAAAAGCCGGCGATGCAGTACAAGAAGGCGCGAAGTTCTACGCTATCTTTGCTACGCAAACAGAAGGAAGCGGTGATGCTTCGTTCGACGGCGAAACCGGCGGAACCTTCAAGATCTATGCCGATGTAGACGGGACGAAGTACTATGCTACGGCTACGGTAAGTAACAATAAGGTACAGAGTGCGACCGACGAAGCCAGTGCCGCTGACTTCGTGTTGACACCGGTAACCGGTGGATTCACTATCCAGACCGGAGGAAAGTACCTCGGCCATGGAAGCGGAACAAACGTTAGTCTATCTAATTCGGCTTACACATGGGCGATTGAGCCCGGTACGAAAGGCTCGTGGCGTGTTAAGTCTTCAACCTCCACCGGTCGTGCGCTCGCTTTCCGCGCAAGTACGTATAATGTATTTGGCGGCTACGCTACCGGTAATATCAACGGTACAGAGTACTTCGATTTGGAGATCGGAGGAGGAAGCGGTGTTTCGCTGAGCGACTACAGCACAAAGAGCGGATGCGGAACGACCGGTATCGAAGATACGACGGTAGAGCGTCCGACGGCTGTCAAAGTGATTCGCGAAGGTCGCATTGTGATCATCCGCGGTGACGAAGAATTCACGATTACCGGCGAGCGTATCCGATAAATGAAAAGAATAGCAATCATATTACTATTCGGTGTATGCACTCTCAGCGCTGCGTATTGCAGGGCTGAGAGTGTTGCTATTATGCATGAATTTAACGATATGGTGCCAAAAAGTGAGCTGACTTTCCCTAATCGCCCTGACTACTCGGTAGGAGTCACCGATTTGGTTACCTATACCGGTTCTACGGGAGGTGGATTTGGCTACGCTGGGGCATATTGCATTACTTTGCCGAATAATGGCGTGATACAGACTTCTCCTGCCATAGAAAATTTGACGTTTCTTCAGATAACCCATACCAAAGGTGCTAAACCGACCGGCGTGAGTGTTCTTATCTCCACGGATAATAGCACTTGGACCGACATTACTTCTCCGGAGATGTTAAACTCCTGGGCAATAGAAGCACCGATGCCTACAAAAGGAAATTACTACGTGAAAGTAGTAAATAATACCGGCAGTGCGATTAATTTCCTGAGCTTTCAATATACCTACGAGTCTTGCCATTGTTTGCGCGTTGTAATTGACTAAATGAAGATAGCGAACGAGATATTAGTTCCGGAATTGGCGCGATTGTTAGCAGAAGAGAAAGAGGTGCGTTTCACCCCTTCCGGCAATAGTATGCGACCGTTCATTGAGGGAAATCGCGACAGTGTGATTTTGACTCCGTTGAATCGTTCGCCAAGGCCCGGAGACATACTCCTGGTGCGTGCTGCGCAGCCCGGCGGACAGGCGACTTATGTGCTGCATCGGTTGGTGCGAATTGAACGCGACGAACAGGGTGAACTCCTTGTTCTACAAGGAGACGGCAATTTGCAAGGCGAAGAAACATGCCGTAAAGAAGATGTAATCGGTCGGGTTAGACGGATAGAAAATCCGAAGGGACGCGCTAAATTGCTCACGCGAGGATGGCTTTGGCACGCATTGCTGCCTTTCCGTGGATTTTTATTGAAAGTTTATCGTCATACCGTTGTTCCGTTATACCGGAATACTGAAAAATAAGAATTAGTATGAAGACAATTGAAGGATTTAAATTGCGCAAGTTAGGCAATGAATTTATTCTGGTTGGAGAGTCGTTGGCGCTCATCAATTTTAACAAGATGATCACGCTCAATGAGACGGCCGCTTTCCTTTGGAAAGAAGCGGAAGAAAACACCGTTTCTCATGGTGAATTTACAGCCGCTGAATTGTGCGAAGCGCTATGCGCGGAGTACGAAGTCTCGCCGGAACAAGCGATGAGCGATGTAGAGGCAACCATCGCTTCTTGGCGTGAAGCCGGAGTGATTGAGTAAAGGCTAATGGTTAAAGGCTAAAGGTTACAAGTAAAGTGTCCGTTTTTTTAAGAAACGGCTATATATCCTTATGAATCGTGCGCGTAAGCGTGCGATTTTTTGTGTGTTTCGAAGAAAAGTATTAATTTTGCGCCCGTTTTTTGGTTCGTCTGTTAAAATTAGGTACATAAATGCTTAAAATTCGATATATTCTATTCTTGTTGTGTGCGCTAACGGTGTGTGTTAGTGCATGGGGCTTAACGTCAACTATTAGCGAGCCGACAATTAATGGCACGTTCAATACAACTACCAAGAATGTGAAATGGAGTGAGGATCACGTAGATTTTACTTTTTTTGGATCATGTCTTTATAGGGAGTTTACTTTTCTTTACATGCCAACCGGAAAGAAAGCTGCGTTAGCAATGTTTTCTGAAAATACCGGTGCTACATACTATGTATCATGGACTGTGGAATATGGTTATCAGATTAACGTAGAGACCGTAACGTTTGAAGTAGATCGAGCGACCGGAACCGGATATATTATGACGGTAGGTAACGGACTCCCAAGTTCAGATTTATTTTTTACTGATGGAGCCTCGGTTGCTTCAGGGACGCTAAATTATGGTAATTCACAGATCGTGTCTATAATCGTAAACAAGGGAAATCCATTATGGTCTACGATTCGTGTTAAATCAATACAGATCACCTATACCCTTACGCCGCTATTTATTTTTGACGGTAGTGGTGATGGAGCGGGTGATCCTGAGCACACTGATTGGGGGAAGCCGGATAACTGGGTGCTGAATACGCTACCGACTAGCACCAATGACGTTATTATTCGTCATGACGTGGTGATTACCGAGATAGTAGAAGCAAAGAGTGTAACCATTGAAAGCCCGAATAAAGTGACGGTTGCGCCGACAGGTGTGCTGAAAGTAGGAGACGGCGGTATTATCGGTGCAACTGAGGATAACTTTAAGTTGGAGGCTGCTCAAACCGGAACGAACAAAGGTCAAACAGGTGCGTTATTGATTAACCCGGGCTGCTCAACGATGCCAAGTGCAACGGTAGAGATGTTCTCGAAAGCATATTTTGATATGGAGGCTAACGACCGCAATAATGTGGGCTCGTACCAGTATATTGGCTCGCCGATGGTTGCCGGAGCTGCAGCAAAGACTATCTTCCCCAATAGTTGGGTGTATAGTTGGTATGAAGACTCTGGAGAATGGAAGAATAAACGTAAGACATTGACCTTAGAGCCGTTTGTGGGGTATTGCACTTCGCAGTATGCATCATCAGAAGGAATTCTTATAGAGCACAAGGGACAATTGGCGTCGAATGGAAATCGGGTATTAGATTTGTCCTATACGGCTACTTCTGCAGAGCCGGGTATCAATGTCTTGGCTAACAGTTATACCGCACCGATAGATATTAAGCAGTTTGTGGACGGCGATTTCTCCGGCGTAGATGCTACGATTTATCTCTTCAATACCGGCTCAAAAAATCAAGCAGCAGAGCATGACGGTGATTATTATGGCGATGCGGCAGGACAGTTTATAGAAATCCCTATTCACCAGGCGGGAAAATGGGTCGGTTCGTTCCAATGGCCGTTCGTTATTCCTGCTATGCAGGGATTCTATGTGAAGGCAAATAGTGCAGGTAGTACGTTGACGTTGAATTATACGCGTTTGGTGTGGGAAGCTTCTCATAGTAATACGCCTTTACGCGCTAAACGCGCTGAGGAACAGCAGAAGGGTAGTCTTTGTGTCATGGTAGAGGCGGACGGTTGGAAAGATCAAGTGTTCTTGCTGGAGTCTGAGGAGTACGACGCGGCGTTTGAGAATGGTTACGACGCGCACAAATTGATGCAGGGTAACTTAAATATCTTCACGATTGAAGGCGATGAGGCTCTGGCAGTTGATGCAACGAATCGTATTGCAGGCACAAAAATCGGTGTGCGTACGGGTGAAGAGACAGCTTATACTTTGACCTTCGGTGCGCTGAGCGGCGAGGCGGAGTGGTCGTTGTATGACGCAGAGACCCAAGCAACGATTGATATCGAAGAGGGTATGCAATATACGTTCTTTGCGGAGCCGAACAGCGAGATTAGAGATCGTTTCTATATTACGGAGCGTAATGATGCGCCGGCTATCACCACCGATCTGGAGGAGGTGAATACGGGCGCAGCGAGTCATAAATTCATTAAGGACGGCCGGTTGTATGTGATAAAGAACGGCTTGATTTACAATACCTTAGGTGTTGCTGTAAGTCGTTAATAGGGAGTTGAGTATGCAGAGTCGTCGGGCATTCATATTTTTCTTACTTGGCGTGTGCATGGTGATTTGGTCACTGTGTATATTCTACGTTATGATGATGCCTAAGAGTTTGGAGACTGAGGTCTATGTACGGCCGGCGATGACTTATAGCTCGAGTTATAAGAGTCCTTCGCCGTCGGTAGTTGTTCCTTCTGTTCGCCGATCGTCTTTCTCTTTGTCTTCATCGCCTGTGGCGGCGCCGCAAATGGAGATGAAGAGCGCAAGTGCTCCGATGTCCACCGGGAATATGCGTCTCACGACGACTTCTTCGGCACGCGTGACGGTAGTGAATAGCGGCGGAAACGGAGGGAATGGCGGCGCTGGTTATGGACAGGTGTCTTCCGGCGCGTCGAGTAATACGTCGCGAGGCATCAACTATACGGTGAGTTCTTCGATGAACATCCCGCCGGTGGTACAAGGATTTATTACTTCGGCTTCGTCTGTTTCAGGCGGTAGATCGGCTGAAGAGACGTACGCCGGAATGCAGCAGAGAGCGGGCGCAGCGCACGCGAAGAAAGATTTGCTTCCTCCGGGCGTTTGTGATCAATGTCATTGGGTATGGGATGGTACGAAATGGGTGTGCACGGTTTGCGGTCACGACGCGTTAGACGGCTGCGACTGTGCAGACGAACACGGATATTGCCGTTGCCCGATAGACGACGGCTGGCAAGTATGGTTGTTTATGGCCACACTCGTTATGGGTTATGGTCTTCTGCGTAAGCAATCTCGTCGAAGATATTCTTTCTGACGAGAAGCATCATTTGGCATACAACGGCGGGAAGAATCGCCATGAAGTTCGGATAGACGGTCGCGTAATGCAGATCGGCTATTTTTGATATATAATAGACCAGAAAGACATAGTAAAAGCCTGCAATAAAAGCTGTTACGACGGCGATAATAATACGCCATTTGTCGCTAAAGAAGCACAGGAAACAGAGGATGACGCCGACAATCATGGCTTTTATGCAGTAGTAGAGGCCTTTCACGGACATCGTCGCGGTAGTAGAGCTGATGTTGGTTGCCAATTCTGTTTGCGTAACCACAAATTCCTCCTGTGTCATAGAAAAACTGCGGACATACAGAATGCCTTTGTCGTCCAGGAAATTACACACCGGATGATGCAACAACACGACTGCGGCAATGATTGCGACAGCCATATATACCCACCTGCGGTACATCGCTTTTTCTGCTCTACTCATCGTTTTTATTGCAATTCCGGTGCAAAAGTACTGCTTTTTTTCTACATATGCAAGAAAAAAGTGACTTTTCTGCTTTTTACAACATTAAAACAGTACAATTTTTAAGATTCGGCTATACCTTATTATTAATCGTGCGCTAGCGCGCGTAAAATATTTGCGTATGTCATTTGGAAATATTAATTTTGCACTCGATTTTGGAAACTATGGCTTAGAAAATGTACATTGAATCTTAAAAATCGTACATTTGTAAAACGTAGTTTGCAAAATGGTAGAAAGTGTCAAAGTGTCAAAGTGTCATGCAAATTTTTAAGAAGAGCGACACAGCGACACAGCGACACGAAGATAATTTGATTAGTGGGTTAGTGGGTTAGAGGTTTGATGTTAGGGGAAGGGATGAGTAAGAACCAACCAATAACCAAGGAATAACGAACAAATAACTAACGGTTGACAGCAAGAAAGCCCACAGATTGAACGGATTGGACGGATTAGTCCCAAAGGGCTAAAAATGATTCAAAAAAAATGAAAGATGTCGCTGTGTCGCTGTTTGGAAAATGACACTTTGACACTTTCAAAATGATAAGAAATGAACATAAGTCGCTGAAACACAACAAAATAGATAAAAGTATCAAAGTGTCAAAGTGTCACGACAAATTTTAAATAAAGAGCGACACAGCGACATGCAAAAAATAACAAACAAGAAATTTAAGGTATAAAAGGATATGAAAAAGATTGACTCAGTAAATAACTCTAAGGCTGTTCTCGGCTTGCTCTCAGGACTAAAGTCTAGGATTACCAGCATAATGCCAGCACTTTACCAGGTAATTACCCCGATGCTATTTGTGGCGTTTGGACTTTTTGGCGTGAATGAGAGTGCGTGGGCCGGAACAGCAAAGCTGACATTACGGGCTATCGCCAATTCGTCAAAAGGCGGTTATGTAATGGTCTCTGAGAGTTCGAATGCTTCGTTCAGCGGAACCGCAACAGATCAGTCGAAGGATAAAACGGGTGATACAGGATGGCTTGGACTTTCTTCTAAACAATTGACTTTATATGCTTATGCTTCCGTGAAACCTGGATGTGTTTTTTTGGGATGGGCGGAAAGTGAGACAGGTACAATAATATCTACGAATACTAAAATTTCTTATACTTCAGGTAAATTATATTATAGTCAGACAGAAAGCAAAACATATTATGCCATTTTTGCTCGGATGGTAGCCAATACACCGGCGGCAGGTAGTACGTTGACGTTTGATGATACCAATGTGGGAGAAGAGTCTGGTTGGAAACAAATTAAGATTGATCATGCTCATGCAGGAACTGTTACTATTTCGCAAAGCGGAAATGACGGCGATTTTTTCGTAGGTGCAACAACCGGTGCAACAACTGAGTTAAGTTCGTTTGAGTCCACTACGGAAACCACACGAACTATTTATGTAAAGTTTGTGCCTCAGAATAACGGACTCCGTACTTGTACGTTGACGGTTGGCAGTAGTGTGGCAGGAATAGCTCCGCTTACCTATGTGCTTAGTGGCACGGGTTATAACGAGCCTTCGATTACTTGGGTAGATGGTAATGGCAGTGAACTGGTGAGCGGCGAAACGACGCTGAGTGCAGGAGATGTATTACGCGCTACTTGTACAACGGGACAAACCATTTCTTATAGCGGCTTTAACACAAGCTATTTTACGGCAGGAACAGATGGTGATGGCAATCCGATTTTAACCGTCCGTGAAGATATTTCCGGTACTGTTAATGGCTTATCTGTAACGGCTAATCTTGCTAAGAATACAAGCACGTTTTATGCAGCCTATTCGGAGCCGTTTACTTTGAATGTAACCAATCTGACTCCGCAAACTATTGAATGGACGAATGATCTTTCTGATATCAGCGATGAGATGATCGGTCACACGATTCCATTAAATGCTGTTGCCAAGAGCGCAAAAACGGGTGCTAATACCGGTCAAACGATTACATATTCGATGGCAGCGAATGATTATTTGAGTTTATCAGGAAATGTGTTGACTGTAAAAGCAATCGGTGGTCCGGTGGCTATTACAGCGACTGTGGCCGGAAATGCTGATTTTGCTCCGACATCTGTGACGAAGTATGCGACCGTAATTGATATGTCGCATCCTTGTGCTACATCGGATAGTTATAATGGTAAAACGCTTAACAAAGACAACAAGTCTCTTGTTATATATCCGACTTTGCCCGGTAAATTAACATTTAATCTAAAACGCTCAACCAATTTGTTTGTACTCAATAAATTTACAGTAAAAGAATATAATTCGAACAATTCGTTGTTGGCAACAACAGAGTATGACAATAGCAGTATAAGCACTTCGGGGGAGACCAAAACGATTAATTGTAATGTGAATGCGACAAAGATAGAGTTCTATTGCGATGCGTATTTGTATTATTCTTGTACCGTTTCCAACGTGTCCACCACTCGCGTGACATCTTCGTCTGTCTCTGTCAATACATTGTCTTATGCAACCGATCCGGGACAGTCGTTGGGTAAGCAAGTGTCTGTTTCGTATTCTAATATTCCGGTATTCCTTTCGTTCAAATCGGATGAGGATGCAGGAGTGTCTTCCGGTAAGAGTCTGTGGAGCTTAAGTACCTCGCATTTCGGCGGGTGTGGAAAGAAAGGTTCGCAGAATGTGACAGTTACATTCAAGTCGAATACAAAGGGTAATTTTACGGACAAGTTGTATGTGCGCAATAATGTGGGTACTTTGTTGCACACGATTGATTTGTCGGCTTCTGTTACTGCGCAAGAGCAATTCTTAAAGTCGTGGAATATCGCAGACGCGTATAATACGACAGACCAAGTAACATTGCAAGCATCTACCACGGTAGATAATACGGATTTTACGTTCACGGCAACGACTTCTAATCCGGCAAATATTGTTTCGATTTCGAATGCAGGTGTGATGACATTTAGCGGTTCGGGAACGGCGACTATTCGTGCTTATCAACCCGGAGATGCTTTGTCTCAGGAATTTGAGACGACGCATAATATTACAATCAATAAGGTCAGCCCGAATATTACTACGAAGCCGACGGGAAAGGCGATTGAGTATCGTAGTGCGCTGAAAAACAGTACTTGGACGGCAGCGGGTGAGGCAAAAGTGACCTTGCGCGGCGTGCCGAACACGGTTGTAGCAGGTTCGTTCGGATGGAATGATCCGGAGCATGTGGTTATGGATGCGGTCGGTGAGCACAGTTATAAAGCGACCTTCACGCCGAGCGACGGAGGTATGTACAATAATGTAGAATTTGACCAGACGATTACTATTCTGCGTACGGCTCAGACGCTTGAGATGAATAATGGCGCTGTGAAGATAGCGGTTGACGGAATTGATGCCGGCAAGCCGGATTCGAAGATTGACTTGGATGATTTGATTAAGGCGCAGACAGGTGATGTCATTAATAACGTAAAGCGCGACGGCGTTGTTACGTACGAAGTTATCAGCGAGAATAAAGCGAATGCGGACATTGCCGCAGGTAATATCTTCTCGGCAAGGGTTATTGGCGATTATAGAATTCGTGCAACGAAGGCGCAGACGGCTTGGTATAATGAAGTAACGGATGAGTTCACTGTAACCGTAAGCAAGCGCGCGAACACGATGACTATTTCCAATACGGCATTTGAGCGATTCGTAGATCAGGAGGTAACGAATGTTCGTGACGTACAAAATAGCGACGCGGAGGTTCAGACCAGTAGTGATTTTCCGACGATTGCATACTACGACGTTGCTAACAACAAGATCGTTATTCCGAATAGCGAGAGCGATTATCAGATGTTCGGAAGCCAAAAGACGGTAACGATCAAGATCTGGCAAGAAGAAACGGAGCGTTTCGAAGCTTCCGGAGAGAAGACGATTACGCTGACGGTTAAGAAGTATGAGACCACCAAATCGGGTGAGGATATTACATTGAAAGTAAACGAGACGGTAACGGGTAATTATAGTTTTACTAACACTTCTGCTGAATATCCGAGCAACAATCTAAATGATGATTTCTATTACACGATTGATGCCCCGAGTTTTGATAACGAGGCGCTGAATAATGGAGATCAATTGATCACTTACAACCCGTCCGAAAACGAGATTACCGGACACAATGCCGGTACGACGAAGATCACTTTCTTCCAGAAAGAGACTTATAAATATACGGGTGCTACGCTGATGTGTAATGTCACCGTAGAGAAACGCGATAACCAACTCAGCAACTCGTGGGGCAACAACGTATGGCAGAAAGCGATGAATGAGAGCGCATCACTGAACGTGTCGTTTACTTCCACGCATGGCGATTATGCAAATTATCCTATTTCGATTGATCGGATTTACGGCGAGGATGTAGCTACGTTGACCGGCGATGCAGCGGGCGCAACGATTACAACCAATACAACGAAGGGTTATGCTATCTGGCACGTATCTCAAGCGGAGAACTATGAATATTATTCCGCTGAGGCTGACGTGATTGTGACGGTAGGTGTGCCGGCTCCGCCGACATGCTACGTATATCAGGATAACAGTGAACATGAATTTGGTACTGGTATTGGTGATGCGGAAGGACACTTTGAGTCGCCGATTGCTATCAATTCTCCGGTAGATAAGATTTGGTTCAATGCCAAGAGACAATGGGCCGGTGTTAATAACTTTGTCGTTCAATATTCCAAAGATAACGGTAAAAACTGGTCAACACTTTTGTCCCCCTCTTTGGATACAAAATATAAATCTTCGGCTTTCTCTGCAACCTTCCCCACGATGCAAGGAACCGAGCGTATTACGCACGTACGCTTTGGTGCAAAAACAGGTGCAACGCTGAGCAAATGGTATAAGGAAGTACAGATTTCTCGTAGAGCATATCTCAATCTGCAGGACGCAGAGAAAAATAAGATCTCGAAACTGCCGACCATGATGTGTACGATTGATGAGACCTCTACCGCTACAGCGAAATTCTATATTGATTATAGCACCTGCGCGGATGAGATTATTATTGAGTCCAGTGATCCGGAACATTTCACAGTTAGCGAATCGGCGATCAATGTTTCCGACAAGCACGATAACCTCCTGTCGGCCAAGAAGGAGATCACGGTAACGTATCATAGTACGGTATTAGGTGCGCACAATGCGGTGATCACTGTACATACCAGTTACCAGACTCGCGCGTTGTCGGTAAGCGGCGAGACGACCAAACGTACGCCGGAATTGATATGGCAAGAAGGTTACACGAACAACCCGTTGACCTTGCCGGTAGGTTTGACTGTTAATGCGATTAATCCTGCTGCTACGACGACGAGTACGGCGTTGATTAAGTATGAATCGAGCGATGAGAGCGTGGTAGAGATTATTGAAAATGGCTATGCGTTTAGAATCATAAAAGCCGGCTCGGCGGTACTTACCGCAACAGCTCCGGAGAATGATAAATGGAAAGAGGTAAGCGATACTCGCGTTATCAATGCTACGGACAAGATTGTACAAGAAATTGTATGGAACCAAAGTTTCCCGCGCTTTATGGAACGGGGTAACGTGATTGATTTGGATGCGAAAGTATATCTGCGCAACCTTACGACGAACGCTTTGATATACAGCGCAGAACGTACTCCGTGTATCAATTATACTTGCCCGACGAATAATGGAGTAGTTACCGTCAGCGGGAACAAGATGACCGTTTTGGACTACGGAGAAGTGAAGGTAACGGCTTCCGTAGGTGGCAACGCAGATTATGCAGCAGCGGCTTCCGTAATCATGCTGATTAATGTTCGTCAACCGTCAGTAGGTTGTGAGACTCCGCTGGTATTAAATCGCACAGGTATCATCGATATGTTCGAAGTGGATGTGGATTTCTCGAATTATTTCAATTTGACCACAGAGGAGATGGTTTCAGACGAGATAGCGATAGATCATGCGAATGGTAAACCGGATAAGTTGTCGTTCCAATACGGCGGAGAGGTATATAAGGTTCCGGTTGTCGGCACAGAGTTCTTTGGCGGTTATGTCAAGTTTGAGCAACACGTTAACGGAAACTGGATTGCTGTTACAAACTCTCGGGTAGCGACCGTTAAGAACGAATGGAATACCAAATCCAATCTGCAATTGGATGAGAATGCTGATGCATTGCGTATCATCCGCGAGCAAGGTGGTACCGGACACCATTATATCAAAGACATTCAGGTGACGCGTAAGCAATACCTGCGTGAGACCAATAACGAAATCAATCTGGGTGAAATCAAGATAGGTCAAGCTACACCTGTAACGATCGGATTCGATTACTCCGACGTGAAGGGAGATCTGACGGCCCGGACGATCAATAACACTACCGATTTGACCATTAAGGATAACGGTGTTATAGATTTGGAGTGCGGTAGTTTCGGTCATTACGATTTGCAGGTAACATTTACACCGTCGCAGGTTGGTGGATGGCACGGAACTGTAGAGGTTTATGATAATATTGCTAACCTTAGTATCACGGTTGCGCTTACAGCAACAGTTGATGCGAGTGAGGAATATATATTCGATGTAGCAGGAGACTGGAATAACAGTAGTAACTGGACGACGAAACTTGTGCCTGACGAGAATGCAGACATCACTGTAGCGAAGGACATGATTATTAGCTCGGCTGCGAATGTGAAGAGTATCACGATTGAGGAAGGTGTGACTGTAACGGTGAAGAAAAACGTTACCCTGCAGATTGGTAACGGCGCTCCGAAGGGTCTGACAACATACGGAAACCTATATGTGGAAGATGGCGCGCAAGTCATTATACAAGATGGCGGTATACTGAATATCAATAACTTTACCTTAGAGGCTTCGATTGGTGGCAATGGTACACCGGCTTCGTCCGGACAAGTAGGTGGAGAAGGTGATTTGGATGTTAACGGAGAGGTATATTTCCAAATCTCATTTGACCCGAACGGTGCTATTTCGTACGGTTGGTATGACTTTACGGTGCCGTTTGAAGTAGATGTGCTGAATGGCATATTCGACAAGGATGGTAACAAGTTGACTAATCGTGTAGATTATGCGGTTATGGAGTTCAATGAGGAGAAACGCGCAACGAATACCGGAAGACCATGGGTTTGGTTCAACGGTACTATGCAGCCAAGTAAGTTATACACGATTACGTTGGAAGAAAGCAAAACGTGGAATACATTCCTCTTTAAGAAGAAAGCCGGATCGAGTGTTTTGGGTAGCGACTCTTATGCTGCAAGTTATTCGAATGTCGGCGAAGTAACGGATAGAGGATGGAACGGCCTTGGCAACGGAACGCTGCATTATTGTCAACTGAACAATCTGCCTGCAGAGACAAAAATTCAGGTAAATGATCATGTTAATGAATGCTACGTACAAAAGGAAGCGTCGGAATATACATACGCAGTAGGAACAGCATTCTTTGTACAAGTGCCTGAAGAGCAGAATGTAGATCTTACTACAGTCAGCGAAACGCGTGGTTTCTTGGCTCCGAGACGCGAAGGCAGAACAACGGATGAATTCCGCTTGGTATTAGAGGCAGAGGATGCAGAATATGCTGCCGATCGTCTTTGGGTTTCGGCAAGCGAAGAGGCTACCGGCGAGTATGTCATTGGACGCGATTTGTTGAAGATGGGTACGCCTACACAAGCCAAAGTAGCGCAAATGTGGAGTACTAATAACGGTTTGACACTCTGCGATATCGAGATGCCGCTGGTAAATAATGAGGCGAATTGTGTGCTGGGATTGTATGCTCCGAAGGCCGGCATATATGAGTTGACAGTAGACCGTGCACCGGAAGACGCAAGTCTCTATCTGACCTATAACGGCGAAGTCATTTGGGATCTGACTGCAAGTCCGTACGTCTTTGATCTCGCGAAGGGTACTACCGAAGGTTACGGTTTGCGCATTGCAGCTCGTGCTCCGCAAATCGCTACCGGTGTAGATGAGACGAATGCAGATAGTAAGTCTGTTCGCAAAGTGCTGATCAATAACACCATCTACATTATTACTCCAGAAGGTAAGATGTACGATGCAGTAGGAAAAGGTGTGAAATTTTAAGATAAATTTGCACAATTGAAAAAAAAGCAGTATCTTTGCACGCTTTTTGCGATGAATCAATGAGAAAACAGTATGACATACCAATTGTTGAGGTTGTAGACATGTTGGGAGAGCATCCCATCATGTTAGCGGGTAGCAAGGGGTATTGGGCTGCTCCTCAGCGCAAAGATGCGGTATTCTAATTAGCGAAGATGTATCGCCCAGCGGCGAAGATAGATAATCCACTCTGTTGCATTCGTAGCAACGGGGTGGTTTTCTTTCGTGGCGCCGACACAAGTAAGATAGAAATGAGGCGTTGTGCCTTTAAGGAGGCAGAGGTTGTTCTGCTTGTCGTGGACAAGGGCGCCGGCATAGGCTTTCGGGATGAAAACCGCGAGACCGACGGTCTCTTTCGCGTATTTGGCAGAGTCGTTCACGGGCCAGTCGGTTCCCCAAGAAGCAAGGAGAACTCCGTTAGGAAGGATAATTATACTAGTATCACTAGGCGTCCTATGAGTACTAGATTTCGCTGGGATAAACTGCACACCGGTACAGAGGCCTTCTACCGCTTCGCTGAGGCTGACGTTGCAGCGCATATCGCGATGTCCGGCGCGGAGCGTATATTGCACAGCAAGATCCACTATTTGTGATTTGTAATTTGTAATTTGTGATTTCGGAATCTCCCAACCCTTAACCGCTACTTCGATGGTAGCGGAGGTGCTGGACTGCGAGACGATGCGTTGGCTGCGCTCGGCGACGGGTTCGATATGAACCATTTTCTGACTGTTCCAGTATTTGACAGAACCGACGCCGACCGTTCCCGAGACGCGAAGGATATCATCGCCGTAACCGAGGGCGAGAAGGGAGTCGTTGGGATACCAATAACTCGTTGCCAATTCCAGTTGAGGCTTACGCTTGCAATAGATATCAATCGTCTGTTTCTTGTCGAAATAGATGCGGTATGCCATGAGTTCGGACTCCACGGCTACACCATGATGATGCAGCTGATGGTAGGTGTCCACAGCGGGATCGGCTGTCCACTCCGTAATAGGATAGCAGTGCCGCGTCTTTCCTTCGGCGTGAATGACGGTGTAGCCCGCGCGGGTAGAATCCGCCGGCGTACCAATGCGCCAGAACGACGTAGCCACCCGCGGGGAACAGGACACTAAGAGACCTAGGCACCCTAGGAATCCTAGGATCCTAGATGTTTTAGTTAATCTGAACATTCTCAACCGTCGGGGCGAGTTGGAAGGCTTCGCCTATAGCGGGCTTGATATCTACGTTGTCGATGATGAGGCCGTTTGTCTGGCGGAAGAGTGCGCCTTCGGTTGCGCTGATGGCGATGTTACGAAGGATGACATTCTGAATCTTCATCTCCGGCAGACCATTGAAATAGATGGCGCGTTTGATATTCGAGCCTTTCACATTCTCAATGACGATATTCTTAAAGGCCGGAGTCTCTTCGGATACCGCCGGTGCTTCGGCATTCATGCGTGCGGCGAGTTCTTCTTCGGTCTCTTCGCCCGCGCCCTTACCTCCGTAGAAAAGGTCAAAGAGCAGTCCTTCGTTCGGAATGTTGACCATGTTGACGCCGTTGATGTAGATATTCTCTACCACACCACCACGACCGCGCGTCGATTTGAATCGCAGGCCGACGTCTGTACCGATGTAAAGATTGTTGCTCACTTGTACATTCTTGATGCCGCCGGACATCTCCGAACCGCAGACGAAGCCTCCGTGACCGTGATATACGACGCAGTCATCAACTACCACGTTCTCCGTCGGGATACCTCTGTCGCGACCGGGTTTGTCCTTGCCGGACTTCATACAGATTGCATCGTCACCCACATCGAAGGAGCAACGACTGATCACCACATTCTTACAACTCTCTACGTCCACTCCGTCGCCGTTCTGGCTGTACCAGGGATTGCGCACGTTGAGGTCACGCAGGATGAGGTTTTCGCAGCACATAGGGTGAAGGTTCCACGCCGGACTATTCTCGAACGTTACACCCTCAAGAAGGATGTTCTTGCAGCCCACAAAATGGAGCAGAACCGGGCGCAGGAAGGATTTCACGACTTGCCAAAGGCTGTCATCGGTGATGACGGGTACGTTCTGGTCAAGGCAATAAGACTGCGCGAGCAGGGAGGCGCTATCCGGATACCAAATATCGTTGTCCACGATGCCGCCTTTCTCCTTGAGATGTTTCTTCCATTGTCCCGGTGCCATCTTCGATTTCTTGAGCGGTCTCCACCAGTCGCCGTTGCCGTTGAAGGTGCCATGACCGGTGATGGCGATATTCTCTGCGTCGAGCGCATTGAGCGGCGAGGTACAACGCTTGGTAGGAATACCTTCGAACCACTCGTCGTAGATCTCGTAGAGATCGAGGTCATGCGAGAAAATGATGACACTATTGCGCTCGGTGAACAAACGCACGTTGGACTTGAGCGTGATCGGTCCCGTGAGATAGATGCCTTCCGGGATGATGACGGTTCCTCCGCCGGCTTCGGTACATTGGTCGATAGCCGTCTGAATGGCCTCGGTGGCCAAGGCTACACCAGTAGGATCTGCGCCGTAGCTCATGATGTTGAACGTGCGGTTCGGGAACGAAGGTACTTTCACTTTCGGCATATCAAAGCAAGCAGCCTTGGTCAAACGGTTGATCTCGCTTTGCTTCGTCGTTTGGAACTGCGGTGCTTTGGCGCACGCGCTCAAGAGTGCTGCTGCGAGCAGCAAGAGAGTCATTTTTCTCATATGAATAGATTTTTAGGATATTTGATTTCTACTAAGGACAGGCCTTCTGCGGGCGCCGAATGACCGGCTTTACAACGGTCTTTGGCGGCGATGATGTCAGCCAATTGGGCTTGGGTCATTTTTCCCCGACCGACCTCGAAGAGCGTGCCTACTACCGCGCGCACCATGTTCCGAAGGAAACGGTCTGCCGTAATGACAAAATATGCTTCGTACTCGTTCTCTACCACCCACCGCGCTTCGCGCACATCGCAAATCGTGGTTTTGACATCGGTGTGCACGCGGCAGAAGGAAGCGAAGTCCTGTTGGCCTAAGAGAATCTGCGCTGCCTCATTCATGGCTTCGAAGTCGAGTCCTTCTTTGACGCGCGTACGGGTTTGGCAGGCAAAAGGATCCTTGCGCATGGTGATGCGGTAGTGATACGTTCGCTCGAGGGCATCGAAACGTGCGTGTGCCTCATCGGTGACGCGTTGGAGGTCACGGATAGCGATGGAGTCGGGTAGTAAGTTGTTGAGTCGTGCAGCGAAGTTCGCAGGCACTGCTTTCTCTACATCGAAATGCGCTACCATCTTATCGGCGTGCACCCCTGCGTCGGTTCGACCCGCAAAGGTCAAAACTACCGGCGTACGCAGGATCGTGGCGAAGGCTTGCTCCATCTCTGCCTGCACCGTGTTTCCATTCGGCTGCGTCTGCGAACCATGGAAATCCGTTCCGCGATATGTAAAGGTGATAAAGTAACGCACTGTGATGTTTAATGTTTAGTGAGATGTTTGATTTGCTCCTTTACCTCCGGAGAAAGCCCCGCTTTGTATGCAATCAAGGCTCCGCCGCCTAAGAGTACGAGACTGCGAACGATGCTGTCGGCCCAGATATTGGTTAACGGCGCATACATGTGCCATACATAGTTGGCGGCGAAGATAGCCAGGAGCAACAACAGAATCCACCACCACCGTCTGTCCACCACGTGTACACGACAAAGCGGCACGATGGTAGCGATGATAAGCAGGTAGTAGAGTCCGTACGAGACAACATTGCTGATCGCGGCGCCGTCCATGCCCCACAAGGGTACTAAATAGTTATTCAGCACCAGCGCGCTGACGGTTAAGATCAGCGAGAGGAGCAGACTGAGCGCGTAGAAACGCGAGTAGTTAAGCGTCGTAAGACAAATAGAGAATGTAGCCAAAACCAATTGACTGACACCCAGAATGAGCACCACGTATTTGGCGGGTGCATAGATCTCGCCGTTGGGCAGAATATGGAAGATCAGGTCGATATTGATCCAGATAATCAGTAAGATAAACCCTCCGATAAGCAGCAGGTTTCGCGTCACTTGTTGGATGAGTTTTGAGCCTTCTTCGCGGTTTTTCTCTTTGATGGCGCGTGCTAACTGCGGCGAGGCGATAGCTGTTACGGAGCGGTATGGCACACTGACCATGACGGCCATGTAGGTGGCGATAGCAAAGATACCCGTGCTGTCCAGACCCATCTTGGCTGTTACAAAGAAAGAAGAAAGGGTGGGGGCTAAGACCGTCGTCGCCGCCGAGACGATGAGGAATCCGGTGTAAACCAGGTAACGCCGCACGAGGGGCGTGTTCTCACGCAGGAAATTCCAGTCGGGACGCAGATTAATCTTTTGCAGTGAAAAGAAATAGCAGAGGTTGATCAGTGCGGCGAGGGCGTAGTTGACGCAGATACCGATTACCAGCCCGTCCAGCGAGAGGAAGTCGAAGGCGTAGAGCAGATAGATCACCAGCAGGCCGACACGTACAAACAACTCGCGCACCGCACGCGGGACCACTATGTGCATAAGGACATTACACGTCGTCTCGCAAATCGTCTGGTACAACATGAAGAAGGCCAGCGGAAGTACGAAATAGTAGTATTCCACGAAGAGCGGGGACTTGTCGCCAAACCATGCGCCGAGCGGCACACGACATGCCCAATAGATGAGGGCGAAGATCACAAAACCGATAAACGGCACGACCAACGCCCAGAAGAAAAATCCGTGGTCTTCTTCGTCGTGGAGAAGATCCTTCCCCTTGTGGGATAAGAAATAGGGATAGAAGCGAATGACGCTGCTGCTCGTTCCTAACTGCGCGAGTCCCACG
The DNA here is from genome assembly GCA_900321005.1 of uncultured Bacteroidales bacterium. GTDB lineage: Bacteria > Bacteroidota > Bacteroidia > Bacteroidales > Paludibacteraceae > Colicola. The sequence goes on from ONUF01000026.1 coordinate 22,076, forward strand.
AAGAGTACGGCCGCATCGATAAGCACCCGTGCCAACCCGATTTCCTCGGTGGTGAGGAAACGGGTTAACACGAAGAACGTGGTGACAATGCCTACGGCAATGCCTAAATAGGTAACGATCGTACCACGTATGGATTGCTTAGCGATGACGCCCATAAACGTTTAACGTTTAGCGTTTAGTGCTTATTTAATTTCCAGCAACTCAACCGTAAAGATGAGGGTAGCGTACGGAGGAATAGACGCACCTGCGCCGCGCTCTCCGTAACCCAAGTTATACGGGATGAATAGTTTGTATTTCGATCCTACCGGCATCAGTTGCAGACCTTCTGTCCAACCCTTGATGACGCCGTTGAGCGGGAACTCGATAGGTTCGCCACGCTGGTAACTGCTGTCGAAAACGGTTCCGTCGATGAGGGTACCTTCGTAGTGTACCTTGACGGTGGACTCAGCTGTCGGTTTCGGCCCCTTGCCTTGTACAAGTACTTCGTACTGCAAGCCGCTCTCGGTGATGTTAACACCGTCGCGGAGCGCGTTCTCTTGGAGGAATTTCTCGCCTTCTGCCTTGGCCTCACCGTATTTCAGACGCGAAACAGCGGCTTCTACATATGCGCTAGCCGACTGCATGTCCAATTGCTCGGTGTAGTTATACAGACCGTTGATGAAACCTTGTTTGATGAGGTCGTAATTGGTCTCCAGACCCTGGATGCCCAGCAGACCCACGGGCTCTTGTTCGCGGATAGCCTTGCCGACATTCTTACCCATCGCAACCACTTGCGGGTTGCGAACGTCTTCTTTCAAACCGATGTTGAGGTTGTCGATGAATTCTTCGGTGTCCTTACCATCCTCGTCATCTGCCAAGAGGTACATCTTGATCTGCGAACCGTTGATCAAACCGAAGGCAAAGTTGAGCGAGTCGTTGTAGGACTTCAGTTCGACGGTCTTCACTTTGAACGGACATTTGCCGGTGATAGCTTTGTCAGCCGTTCCTTCTGCCGTTTTCTGATAAGCGGACATGAAGAAAGCTTGTGCTGCGTCGGGATCCATTACGGTGGAGTCTCCGTGAATACCGTTTACCAGACCCTGGAGAAGCAGCTTCTCATTCAGTGTCCATGCGGGGTTCTCAGCCAGACCGGCTTTTTCGAAAGCCTTGAGGGAAGATCCGAACTGACGACCGGCCTGCGCAATTTCGCTCAACTCTTCGTCTTTGTCCAGATACGCTTTCTCGAGGGCGTCGATAAACTCAGCAACGGCTTCGTCACTGCTGTCGTTCGCCAAATAATACATCTTGATCTGCAAACCGTTCAACAGACCTACCGCATAGTTGATCGAGTCGGTCTCGTTGGTGAGGGTTGCGTCTTTTGCTTTGTAACTGTTGCCGCAGGAAATCATCGCCAATACGGCAAGTAAAAAGATACTAATCTTTTTCATAAATTTAAACTTATTTAAATTTCTGGAGCTTCGGCTGCGTCGAGTTGCGTAAGCGAGCTTACACTCGACTTGCACGAACCTTCATTTTTGTTATTTTGTTTCAATGCCTAATAATTCTACGGTAAAGATCAGGGCTGCATAAGGAGGT
>ONUF01000045.1 GCA_900321005.1 uncultured Bacteroidales bacterium
CCTCATATCGAACTTGGCACCGTTCTTTATTCGAGGACAAAGGAAAAAAGATGATATCTATACTTGGGCATTCAGCCGATAAAACAAGAGAGGAGCACGGGGGGCTGCATTGCTGCAGGCGCGCGCTACCTCCTTACACTCCCGCCGGTGAGCTCAGGGCCTCGCAGAGCGGGGCACGCTCAAGACTGGATGCAGATCCCAGAGAGCAGGGGCCGAGGTCCTTTGTCGCACGAGGCAACGGGGCTCTCCGTAATCCGCTGCAAAAGTACATAAAATAGTCGAAATCTCAAAAGACACGCCTAAACCAACCCTTAAAACTTTATAATATCATGTCAAAAATCAAAGCCTTAACACCCCAAGCGTGGGTCGCAATCGCCCTCGCTATCGTGGCAGCAGCCACCTTCATTGCCGGTATTATCATCCCGCCTCCGGGCGAGGTGCATCCTTCCATTATCCAAGGTATCGGCTTGATGATCGTCCTCGTAGCCATCTTCTTTGGATGGGATGCCGTCATACGAGGGTTCGAGACCAAGTTTGAGCACGGCAAAACCAAAGTCACCATCTCCGGTAAGCGCCATGCGCATACCGAAAACGCGGACACCGCAGAAGGGAGGGAAGATGAGAACAATCAATGAAATCATCGTCCACTGCACAGCAACACGCGCTTCGCAGAAGGTCACGGTTGCTGATGTCACGCGCTGGCACAAGCAACGCGGCTTCGCTACGATTGGGTATCATTACCTCGTTGATCAGGCAGGGAATGTGTTCCCCGGCAGACCGGAGGCCACACCCGGTGCACACTGCCTTGGGCACAACGCGAAATCAATCGGTATCGCGTACTGCGGCGGGCTCGACGCAAGCGGCAAGCCTGCCGACACGCGAACCGAACCCCAACGAGCCGCCTTGCTTGGTTTACTAACCGAGCTCAAACAAAAGTATCCATCCGCATCTATCCACGGACACCGTGATTTTGCCCAGAAAGCATGCCCGTGTTTTGATGCCACTAACGAGTACGCTGCCCTATGAGAACTATCTGCAAAAACCTCCGCGCATTGATACTCATGGCTTGCGTCCTGCTTTGTGCTTGCCACACAACCAGACACACAGTGTCTGTCGTTGATGCAGAGCAAGACACCCAGTCCACGCACCATGAACAGACTACCACCCAAAGGCTGGATAGTCTTATCTCAACGCTCTCCGCTTCTGCGGATAGTATAACCATAGAGCTGTATGGTGATGCGCCTGCGCCGGTCGCTGACTCGCTTAATTCCGTCGCACCTTCGGATCAAGCTTCGCCGGTGACGGCAAAGCCACAACCCAAGAAACGCATTACCATACACGCGCCTCGTATCAACAAAGAGGAAAGGCATGGCTCGGATGTGCGTCAGCAGACCAACGTGGCCGATAGCACACGGAGCAATTCCCAGTCCCACACATCCACTGATGACTCTAAAGAGGTCATCGGTGGCGCTGAACCACCAAACCTAACGGCGGTGTTCATTGTGCTGGGATTGGGTATTACGCTCCTCATCATAGGTGCTATTTTCGGCTACTTATGGCTGCATAAGAAGCATATCATCTGAGCTATACCTTTCCTTAAAAAAACACGTACGCATGTGCATAGGCGAGCGCTTATGCACGTGCGTATTGCTTTCTACCGCCAAATGGCAAAATTTAGGATAGAAATAAAAAAGAAAATCAGCGCGTAAAGTGCTGATTTTCAGGCGGGTGGAATAAGGGGCTCGAACCCTTGACACTCGGAACCACAATCCGATGCTCTACCAACTGAGCTAAGACCACCGTACAGCTTTTTTTCAAAAGCGGGTGCAAAGGTACAACTTTTTTTTGACATGACCAAATTTTTTTTACTTTTTTCACGAAAAATCGACTTTTTTGCGTGAAAATCGTTACCGCACAATCAAAATTGTGAATTTTCTCGAACAAAAAGAGCATAAAATGCCGTAGCAGACTTGCTCGCTCTCCGCTCCACAAGCCGACTCCCGAACTTTTCCGCGTTATTTAGAGACTTTAGAGGTGCGGGCGCAAATAGGAGACTTTCACGGCTTCCAAATCTACTTGCAGACCTCGCCGGTTTTGGGCGCGGTGGAGACTCGTCAGCCTTTCCGCGATACATGGAGACTTGCAAGGCTTTTGAACCATTAAGAGACTTCCAAGCCTTTCGCGCGCGGGGTCTTGCGTGCGCATTATGTACGCGGGAGACTATCAGCCTTTCCGAATTGTAGAGACTTGTCAGCCTTTGACCTCACAAGTGGACTTTGCAGCCTTTCGCATACATGCAGACCCGCAAGGCTCGCGGGCGCATGGGGGACTTGCAAGCCTTTTCGCGCATGGGCAGACTCATCGCCTTTGCTCCTTGAGAGACTTTTCGGCTCGTCGAAATTGTGGAGACTTGAGCGGCTTGACTTCCACATGCAGACCTCTGCATATTCCGCTCGGACTTGGACGGCTTCCGAAGCCACCTTTGCAGGGCGGTTGGGGCTGCTAATAGCGAAGCTCGGGGCACATCCCCGAACCCCTAAACTGCTGAATTGTAACGTGTTACGATTTCAATCAGCGAAATTTTTGAACAACGAGGTACGAATTTCCATGTAAAAATGGGCGTTAGCCCTTGATTTTACTGGCTGTTCCTCGCCGTTCAGAAAGCCACTTTTTAGGGTGTCTTTTCCGGTTTCGTATCTTCGTAGTACATTTGCACAAAATTTAGTACAAACTATGTCAGATTACGCAACCAACACGTCCGTCAACTTGACTGTCAACGGACAACAGGCAGCCGAGACGCTCGCCAACCTGAAGAAGCACGCCCTCGAACTATCTGAACAGATAGCCCGGGCAGCTGCAGCGGGTGACAAACTCACCCTTCAGAAACTCCGGAAGGAGTTGAAAGATACCAATCGTCAGATTAAGGAAATGGAGTCATCCACCATGCAGGTAGATAACGTCCTCCGGCGATTAGACAAAGCAACCCCGAAGGAGTTGCAGAAAACGCTCCAGACGCTCAACAAACAGTTGGACTATATGGAGCGTGGCTCTGAGGCCTGGAACATACAGGCTCAGCGCATACGATTGGTAAAGGATGAGATTGCCCGCGTGAACGGGGAACTCGCTCGTTCGCAGACCTTCTTGGAACGGCTCAATAATAAGTGGCAAGAGTGGCAGACTGCCGCCATGGGAGGTGTCGCCATTATAACTGGTGCTGTGATGGCGGGAAAGAAGGCTGTGCAGATGTATGCTGAGATGGAGCAGGAAATGGCAAACGTCCGCAAGTACACCGGCATGACCGCTGAGCAGGTCGAACATCTAAACGAGGAGTTTAAGAAGATCGACACACGCTCGCCGCGCGAGGAACTGAATCGCCTGGCACAAGAAGCAGGCCGCCTCGGAAAGTCTTCTGAGGAGGACGTTCTTGGCTTCGTCAAAGCGGCAGACCAAATCAATGTGGCGTTGGATGAGCTTGGAGATGGGGCAACATTGCAACTTTCTAAACTCACGTCCATATTTGGGGATGAAGAACGGCTTGGCACGGAACGGTCGCTGCTTGCTGTGGGCTCCGTGATCAATGAACTGTCACAGAACTGCACGGCAGGCGCTTCATACCTTGCTCAGTTCGGCCAACGATTGGCAGGTGTTGGCGCACAAGCCGGTATGACCGTTCCTCAGGTCATGGCCTTTGGCGCTGTTCTTGATTCCCAAGGACAGAAGGTTGAAATGTCAGCCACGGCTCTCTCCAAACTTCTCCAAACTTATCATGAATCTTTTCAAGAACACAGAGAAAATTGCCAGTGCAACCGGCATGGATCTTGAAAAGTTTAACGCTGCCCTCAAGTCTTCGACAAACGAGGGTCTATTGATGTTGCTCAACCGCTTGAACGAGTTAGGCGATATGTCTGTCCTTGCTCCGGTCTTTGCAGACATGGGCGAGAACGGTGCTCGCGCTTCCGCGGTCATTTCGGCACTTGCCGGGAACGTGGATATGCTCATCTGGGAGCAGGAAGAAGCAGCGAAAGCCTTTGAGGAAGCTACTTCGGTGACGAAGGAGTTTGACGTGCAAAACAATAC
>ONUF01000028.1 GCA_900321005.1 uncultured Bacteroidales bacterium
CAGTACCACACGTGACTTCACGCTTCGCGTGGCTCGCAGATCTGAAGCCAGTCATGATGCTACCCTGAAGAGCCTTGCAGTAGAAGGTTTCACCCTTAATCCGGCCTTCGATCCTGCGGTACTGGAATACACGATTACCAAGCCTCACGGAAGCGCTAATCCGGGTACAGACAAGCTCGTTGTAGAGCCAAATGACGACAGTGCTCACACTGAGAAACTTGCCGAAGGCGATGACCTCAAAGTGGTAGTTACTGCAGAAGATGGCGAGACGAAATTGACCTATGTGATTCATATCGTAGAGGAAGCAGCAAAGAAAGACCTTCTGGAGGTTGCATTCAGCAACGGTGCTCATGGCTTCATTACGGCCGGCAACATTGATGTTCCGTTCCTTGAGGGCGAAGCAGAGCCGACGTTTGTCAGCGCTACTTTCTGGGAGCCTGACGGCGAGCCGAAAGCAGAGATGGTGGATGGCAAATTGGTTGTTACCGGCATTGACGGTCAGCAAGCGGAATATACTATTACGTACCATGCCATTACTCCGATGGAATACTCGACTGAGGAGGTTGTATTCGACGCTGTTCCTTCGTATATTTACTCCGTTTACGAATTTGACGCAGACAAGGGTGTTAAGTTCGCAAAAGACGTAGAAGAGGCGAAGAACCACCGTATTTCCGAGGGTAAAGATCGCATCTACATTGCTCTTCCGGCAGCCAACAAGGTGCTTCTCACCAGCGGAACCGGCGCTAAACGTCCGGTTAAGATTCTCGTGAATGGCGAAGAGAGCGCTGTCGCACAAACAGCCGCTTCCGACGAAGCTATTGAGATTATACTGAGCAAAGAGCACGCTAATTTCGTAGCTATCGAGAGTAACGGCAGCAACGGTGACGGCGGCTTTATCAAGCTGCAGCTCAGTGAAGAATCGGGTCAGGGCATTGAGGATCTTGATGCTTCGGAGCACGCTGTAAAATTCCTCCAGAACGGACAGATTTTGATCCGCCGCGGAGAAAAAATCTTCACCGTAACCGGACAAGAGAAGTAATCCGCGCATCTTTAAAATCGTACATTTTTTTGCAAAAAGTGGCATACGCACTTGCGTATGTCATTTTTTTTGTGTACTTTTGCACGGTTTTTGTATATCTTAAGGAAAAGAGGACTGTTTATGCAGATACTACGACACATAGGAGAATATACGTTATTGATGGGCAAGGTATTACGTTTGCCGGACAGGCAACGCATGTTCTGGCGGCAATATAGCCGTGAGTTGGAGAAGCAGGGTTTGCAGAGTTTGCCAATTGTGCTGATCATTTCCGTTTTCATCGGTGCCATATTGACGATTCAGGCAAAGACAAATACCGAGAACCCGTTGCTTCCTACCTACACAGTAGGTTTGCTGACTCGCGAGACCTTGTTGCTGGAGTTCTCGAGCACTATTCTCTGTTTGATATTAGCGGGCAAGGTAGGATCGAATATCGCGTCGGAGATTGGTACGATGCGTATCACGGAGCAGATTGACGCCATGGAGATTATGGGCGTGAACAGTGCCAACTACCTGATTTTACCGAAGATCTTAGCATTTGTAACCATGATGCCTATGCTGGTGATTATCTCCACCGCCGTAGGCCTGGTAGGCGGATGGGCGGTAGGTGCGTTCACGGACATCATCACGGTGCATGATTACCTGGTAGGTGTGCAATACGCGTTCAATCCATACTACGTATGGTACGGAATCATCAAGAGTCTGGTGTTCGCGTTTGTGATCACAAGTATGGCGAGTTACTATGGTTACTACGCGCGGGGAGGCGCGTTGGAAGTAGGTCGCGCAAGCACCAATGCCGTCGTGAACTCGAACATAATGATTTTGTTCCTGGACTTGATTTTGAGTAAGTTACTATTATGATTGAGGCTAAAGATATCGTAAAGAGTTTTGAGGGAAACGTGGTGCTGGATCGTGTTTCCGCAACACTGCGTGACGGGGAAGTGAACATGATCATTGGTCAGTCCGGAAGCGGTAAGACCGTTTTCATGAAGAGCCTGATTGGTCTTCACACCATAGACAGCGGACATATTCTCTACGACGGGCGTGATCTGGCGAAGATGAAAGAACGCGAGATCCGCGAGTTGCACCGCGAGGTAGGTATGCTCTTCCAGGGTTCGGCACTCTTCGATTCGATGACAGTGATGGAGAATGTACTCTTCCCGATGGAGATGTTCAGTCGCCAAACACGCGAACAAATGCAAGCGCGTGCGGAGTTTTGTCTGCGACGCGTAGAAATGCCGGAGCGTGTATGGCACCTGATGCCAAGTGAGATATCCGGTGGTCAGCAGAAACGTGTGGCTATCGCCCGTGCGATCGTTTTAGAGCCGCGATACTTGTTCTGCGACGAACCCAACTCGGGTCTCGATCCGAAGACCAGTCTGGTGATCGACGCGTTGATACAAGATATCACCCGCGAGTATAAGATTTGTACCATCGTCAACAGTCATGATATGAACTCCATCATGGAAATCGGCGATAACATCATCTTCCTCAAGGGCGGTAAGAAAGAGTGGCAAGGCAGCCGCCATGAGATCATGGCCAGTGAGAACGAAGCGCTCAATGACTTCGTCTTCGCCAGCGATTTGTTCAAAAAAGTGAAACAAGCAAACAGTTAAATGATATGAAAAAAATTCTTATGATGGTAGCCCTGATGGCTACAATGGTTTGGGGCGCACAGGCTCAAGAAGTAGAGGCCGCTCCGCAGCGACACAGCGTACCGGCATATCGCGGATTGATCATGCGTGATCAGCCGAACGGGTATCAGTTACGTACCTACCTGCGCGGCGATGAGCACTTCCACTGGACGATGACCGAAGACGGATGGCAGATCATCGAGACCTCGAAAGGATGGCTCAAATATGCCAAACGGAACCGCAAAGGACAACTCGTTTCGCACTGGCGCAAAGCGCACAATGCCGAAGACCGCGGACGTTGCGAGAAGAAATGGCTGGAGAAGCACGGAATAAAAAAAGTAGTTTCATAACTACAAAACAACAGGTATTATGAAAAAGTTTATTAGTCTGATGAGTTGTTTGGTCCTCGCCGGGATGGTGATGGCTAAACCCGCGTACCCCGGTCCGATCGTTCAGATCGCCGAAGACGGTACGGAAAAAACAGTGTATCTGCATGGTGACGAGCATTTCAGCTACATGACCGATGAGGATGGTGTATGGTTGGATGAGATGACACTCAAACCGATGACGAAGGAGCAGAAAGAGTTCCGCATGGCTCGGCAGCACAAAGCGCGCCGTGCGCCGCAGGCTACCGAGGGCACGAAAGCCGGTGGTAAGCCAAACCTTGCGCCACGCGGTTTGGTGATCTTGGTAAGCTTCCAAGACAAGGTATTCAAGATGCATAAGGACACCGTGGACAGTATGTTGAACGGCGCAAATTTCACACGCTCTTACAAAAAGGGTTCCACCAAGGTAACCGCTAAAGGTAGCGTGCGCAAGTATTTCCAAGATCAGAGTTTCAAGCAGTACAATCCGGAATTTGACGTGGTAGGTCCTGTAACTGTCAGTCAGGACTACAAGTACTACGGAGAGCCGGTAACAGAGCAAGGACAAGTCGTTTCGCACGACAAGAACCCAAAACAGATGATAAAAGAGGCATGCCTATTAGCCGACGCGGCCGGCGTGGATTTCACCCTATACGACAACGATAATGACGGAAAAGTGGATTTCGTATATGTCATATACGCGGGCTACGGCGAAGCGGACGGTGGTGGTGTCAACACGGTTTGGCCGCACCAATGGTCGCTGGATGGTATGGGCGTTGCTTGTGACGGCAAGATTATCAGTCGTTACGCTTGCGGGTGCGAGGTGAACCATCAATCCAATGTATATGACGGCATCGGTACTTTCTGCCATGAGTTTAGCCATGTTTTGGGATTACCGGATTTCTATGTAACGGTAGAGATGGATGATCCTCCTCACACTTTAGGTTCCTGGTCTATTATGGACGCCGGACCTTATAACAATGACGGCAACACTCCACCCGCCTACTCGGCATATGAGCGTTTCTACATGGGTTGGTTGACGCCGCGTCTGTTGACAGATCCGGAGAATGTGACGCTGAAGAGTATCAACAAAGGCAGCGGATCATCGCTTCTTATCTCGTCGACGAACAAACTGCCGTCGAGTGGTTGGAATCCGACGCCGAAGGTATTCTACACACTCGAAACACGCAAGAAAGAAGGCTGGGACCAGTATCTTCCCGGCGAAGGTTTGCTCATTACCAAGATCAGTTACAGCCAGAACACATGGCAAGCCAACACGGTGAATAACGATCCGAACAAAATGGGTGTGGATATCCTGGAAGCAAAAGCGAACACCGGTTCGAAAGCCGCAGCCACAGACGCTTATCCTGCCGGAGCAACGGAATGGACCGGCTTGGTAAACCATGAGGTCACCGAGATTCAGTATAATAAGTTGCTGGGAACTGTGACATTCCTGTATCGCGGCGGCACACCACAAGGTATCGAGGATGTCGAGGACGGCAAGGCGGCACAGAAAATTCTGCGCGACGGCAAAGTAATCATCATTCGCGGAGGTGTAGAATACGACCTCAACGGAAAGAAGTTATGAAAATCATCAGTTATAATCTCAACGGCATCCGCTCAGCCATCAGCAAAGGTCTGCTGGATTGGTTAGCGGCCGAGGATCCGGACGTGTTCTGCATCCAGGAGAGCAAAGCGCAACCCGAGCAGATTGACGTGCTGGCGATGCAGGAACTCGGCTACCGCAGTTATATCCACTCTGCGGAGAAGAAAGGCTACTCCGGCGTGTGTATCTTTACCAAACGCGAACCGGACAAAGTGGTCGTAGGCATGGGAAATCCCAAATACGACCGCGAGGGACGCGTGTTGCGTGCCGACTTCGGCGACCTGACCATTGTGGACGCTTATATCCCGAGTGGCACGACAGGCGACATCCGCCAGGACTTCAAGATGGAGTTTCTCGAGGATTTCCTCGTGTGGGTAAATGAGCTGCGCAAAGAGCGACCGAACATCGTCATCTGCGGAGATTATAATATCTGTCACAAGCCTATCGACATCAACCACCCCGAGCGTCAGATTGGCGTGTCGGGATTCCTGCCCGAAGAGCGCGAATGGATGGATCGGTGGGAAGCGAGCGGTATGGTGGACTCCTTCCGCGTGTTCGACCAAAGCGCTGAGCGATACAGCTGGTGGTCTTGGCGCGCCGGCGCCCGTGCACGCAATGTGGGCTGGCGCATTGACTACCACTGGGTGAGCGAGAGTCTTCGGCCGCGTCTCAAAGATGCGAAGATATTAACCGACGCCGTGCATAGCGATCACTGCCCGGTGATGGTCGAGATCTCGGAATAACGATATAACGGTATAACGACAATGGATAAGTTACGAACCGAACACCTGGTAAAGAAATACGGCAAGCGCACCGTTGTGGACGATGTGTCTATCGAACTGGAGCAGGGCGAGATCGTCGGTCTGCTGGGTCCTAACGGCGCGGGCAAGACGACCACTTTCTATATGACCACGGGACTGGTAGCGGCAAACAAAGGAAAGATCTTCCTCAACGACCAAGAACTCACCTCGCTACCAATGTACAAGCGTGCGCAGTTGGGTATCGGTTACCTGCCGCAAGAGGCGAGTGTATTCCGCAAGATGACGGTAGAGGATAACATCCGCGCAGTGTTGGAAATGACCACTTTCAGCAAGGAATACCAGGCGCAGAAGTTAGAGAGTCTCATCAAGGAATTCAACCTCGAGCACGTGCGGCATAATTTGGGTGACCACCTCAGCGGTGGTGAGCGCCGCCGTACAGAGATAGCGCGGTGTCTGGCGATCGAACCCAAGTTCGTAATGCTCGACGAACCTTTTGCGGGAGTCGATCCTATTGCCGTACAGGAGATTCAGGATGTCGTATGGCGCCTGAAGGATAAGAATATCGGCATACTCATCACGGACCATAATGTCGATGAGACATTGATGATTACCGACCGCGCGTACCTGCTCTTCGAAGGGCGCATCCTCTTCCATGGTACGCCGGAAGAACTGGCGGCCAACCCGACCGTTCGCAAGAACTATCTCGGCCGCGACTTCAAGTTAAAGAAAAAGACCCGCGTTGCGTGAAGCGCTTTATCTACATAGCGATACTCTTCCTTACGGTGGCCTGCAGCACTCCTGTGCCGGAGATAGAGGTTTCGGTGCATGAGTGTGCCGCACCTATCGAAGCGCGCGCTGTGACGATGTGCTTTGAGACGGATAGCATCATCTATTTCGTCGGAGGACGCGTACAGGACGGCAGTTATCCCGATTATATGCTGCGTTATGATGCACGCTCGAACCAATGGAGTAAGAGTGGCGCTATCCCCATCACGCCGCGCGTGAACGGCACGGCGTGTGTGACGTCGCAGGGGGTATTCTTGGGGCTCGGTTATAACGGAGGTCATATCTCCTCAGACACGGCGTACCAGCGGGACTGGTGGTGTTTCGAACCGCAGCTGAACCACTGGACACGGAAAGCAGATTTCCCCACCGATCAGACGGTCGCAGCCGTCAGTTGGACGGATAACACCTATGTATGGATGGATTTCGGTTATCGGGGATTTAACAATAACCTCTGGCGATACGAGATCGCGACGGACACTTGGACCAAGCAGGAGCAGTCCGGCAGCATTCCCGATCGACTGATGTCCGCCGTAGCTGCACGATGCGGTAACCGCTATTTTGCCGGAACTGGTTTTCTCCGGTATAGCCGCAGCGGTTGGTGGGAATGGTTTACGGACGGACACTGGGAGCAACGCGCCGCCGTGCCCGGTAGCGGTCGGCATAATGCGGCCTGTGCAGCCACCGATAACGCAGTCTGGGTAATGGGCGGTTGGCATTATGGCGACACGCTGACTACCGGATTCTTCTACAACGATATTCTTCGCTATACGCCTCAAACAAACCAATGGGCGTTCTGCGGGGCGATCCCTTGCGGCACGATGGAAAACGGCGCAGCGTGCGCTATCGGAGGCCGTCTCTACTTCGGTTTAGGCGAAGACAAGCATCAACAACTGCATTCACACTGGTACTATATTGACGAGTAAACGATACATAGTATTCCTTCTGCTGTTGGCATGCATGCGGATGCAGGCCGCGGACTGGTGGCCGGTGGCGATGCACCAACCGGACACCTTGCGCGACACTATCTCTTATGGGGTCGAACTGTCGGCGGTGGCATCGACGGGGCATTATGCACCGTTCTGGATTCATGCCCGCGAGAATGGGAATATCAGTGCGGCACCCTTCAGCGGAAACATCACTGCAGGCATCTACAAGCGCCCGACGCGCCCTGCGCGGTGGTACGATTATGATTTCGGAGTTGCCCTCACCGGACGTTTTGACACGGAACGTTCTACAGGGTATTTCCGCGAATTGTACGCGCATGTGCGCCTATATATTGTCGATGTGACAGCCGGCATCAAACCGTTCTCGTGCGGCAGTCAGAACCCGCGTCTGTCTATGGGAGGACTGCTTTTCTCGGGCAATGCCCAACCCATCCCGCGTATCAGTGCCGGTTTCGATGAGTATATCCCCTTCCCGGGGTTATTCGGGTATGTAGAGATCAAAGGCGGGCTGACACATGGTTGGTTTGTGGACGACAGTCGCCTTGATCCCACCTATGCGACTACCGGCACCCTACTCCATTATAAGTTCGCCGGCATCCGTCTCGGCGGTAGTCTGCCGGTGAACATCAGTTATGAGTTTCATCACGCCGCCCAATGGGGTGGTTATTCTCCCAGATACGGTCAACAACCCGCGGACTGGAATGCCTTCAAGCGTATCTTCCTGGCCAAAGCAGGAGGAAACAACATCGGTGACCAACTCAATGCGGTCGGCAACCACATCGGTCTTCAAGAACTCGCACTGACGGCTAAATGGACCCAATGGCGTATCACGGTCTATTGGCAGACCATCTTCGAAGACATGAGTGCGGACTTTATCGGTTGTTCCAATCAGACGGACGGTCTATGGGGTATCTCGCTGCAACAGTCCCAATGGCCGTTTATCCATTCCTTTACGTATGAATTCATGAACACCACCGGCCAGGACGGACCATGGCACGACCGCGACGGACTGACCTACGGAGGACAGAGTGCGTACTACGAGAACCTATGTTATCAGCAGGGCTGGACGCATTTCGGGCGCACAATCGGCAATCCTTTTATGTCACCCGCCAACAGTCGCGTGCGCACCCATTATGTGGGCGTAGCCGGGGATATCTACGGTTATCAGTACCGTGTGATGGCTTCCTATACCCGCAATTGGGGAACCTACAAGCAACCGATAGCGCGGAACGAGAACACCGCCGTGATGTTAGAAGTGACCAAACATGTGGAGCAAGCCTGGGGACTCGATTTCGGAGTACGGTTAGCCGCGGACTTCGGTTCGCAGTTCGGCAACCAGTTCGGCGCACTCATCACCGTCGCCAAGCGCGGCATCATTCATAGTTACTAAGATGAATATCGTGCAGATACACTCGGGTTTGGGCAATCAGATGTTTCAGTACGCCTTCTATCTGGCATTGAAGTACCGCCGGCCGGAAACCAAGATCGATGCGTCGGTCTATCAGCATCGCCCCTCGCACAACGGCTATGAGTTAGAGCGTATTTTTACTATTCATCCGGACCATGCGACGACCGCGGAACGGGATCAATTAGCGGATGTGAGCAAAGACCTTTGGTCGGTTATTCGCCGTGCCCTCGGATGGAGAAGACATACGACGGGACAAGTGGTACTTGAACCCGATCCTGCGAAAGGATGGTGTCCCGAAATGCTGAATATCGAGAACAGTTACCTGCTGGGCTATTGGCAAAGCGAGCACTATTTTGAGGAAGTGGCCGATCAGGTGCGACAAGCTTTTCACTTCCTTCTGACCTTGCCGCCCGCCGATGAGGCTCTGGCGCAACAGATACAATCCACCCGCAGCGTGAGTGTGCATGTCCGCCGCGGCGACTATCTCAAGAAACGGCGTATCGAAGATTATAACGTCTGTTCGGAGAACTATTACCGCCGCGCCATTAAAGCGATACAAGCGCAGGTGAAGCAACCGGTTTTTTATGTCTTCTCGGATGATCCGGATTGGTGCAAAGCGCAGGCATTCTTCCCGTCCGATACGATTTTCGTCAGCGGGCACGAAGGCTCCGACGCGTATCTCGACATGCAGTTGATGAGTCTATGCCGTCATCATATCATCGCCAACAGCAGTTTCTCCTGGTGGGGCGCATGGTTAGGGCAAGACAAAGACACCGTCACCATCGCACCCAATACCTGGTTTTGCAAAAGACCGCGCCCCGATATCCTACCCTCTAACTGGATGACCATAGATGTCGATTGAGCAGTGCCATATTATCATGCCCGTCAAGGACTCGCTGGAGACAGCCGAGCAGGCCATCCGCGCCATTGTGGCTGGCGGACAATCCCTCACCGTCTATGACGATTTCTCTTCGCCGGAGAATGCGGCGCGCTTGGATACCTTGGCGCAGGAACTCGGTTTTGAACTCATTCATCTAAGCGAACTTACCGACCATCCTTCGCCCAACTACCGCCGGACACTCATCCATGCCCAACGCGCATGCCTCGCCCAAGGACAACACCTGGTTATTGTGGAGAGTGATGTGACCGTGCGCCAAGACACCGTTGCGCGCTTGTGCGAAGAAGTAACAGCCGGCGTAGGTATGGTGGCGGCAGTGACCGTCGATGCGCAAGGTACGGTGAACTTCCCGTACGAGTATGCCAAAGGTCTCAAGACGGACGGACCGTGCACCAAGCGCCTGTCGTTCTGTTGCACGCTCTTGACCAATGCACTGCTGCAGGCATATGACTTCGAACAACTGGATCCGAAGAAGAGTTGGTACGACGTGACTATCAGTCGTCTGTCCCGCCAACTGGGTTTCACAAATATACTGCAGGTCACCAATCCTGTCCTGCACACCCCGCATTCCAGTCGGCCCTGGAAACAACTCAAATATACTCACCCGCTTCGCTACTACTGGCATAAACTGATCTATGGACGCGACAAGATTTAAGATATACAGCCTGATGGTGGTGAAGAACGAAGCGGATGTCATCGCGGCTTCGCTCGTCGATGCCTGCCGGTGGAGCGATAAGATCATCGTCATCGACAACGGTTCGATCGACGGCACATGGGAATGTATCCAAGACCTGGCGACTACCCACCCGCAAATCATTCCCTGGTTGCGCTACGAGGGGCCCTTCCATATCGGCCTGCGCGCCAAGGCCTTCAAGGCTTTCCGGCATGAGATGCAAGCCGGCGACTGGTGGAACGTGCGGCTGGATGCCGATGAGTTCTATTCGGGCGATGTACGGGCGTTCTTGGCGAAGGTGCCGAAGTGCATCACTACCGTCAAGAAAGAGAGCACGGACTATATCCTGACGCGCGAGGACTTGGCATCGCAGACTTTCTCCGGTGCTTTTGACCGCGCACATTTCACGCATGCCCTTCCTACCCTGCGCCGCGAACGACGCTTCATGCGTCATTCGGCTTTACTCTGTTGGAGCGAACGGTGGCGCTACCCTCATCCTTGGGGACGGGTGTGGGAGCACGCTATCCCTGTGGATCATTACCAGTACCGCAGTCCCGAACAGATGCAGCAGCGTTTTGCGGTGCGCCAACAAGCCAAAGCGGACGGATGCGGTTCGTTCCGGCATGAACAAGGGCAGTCCTGGCAGGACTATCTGATGACCAACCGACAACTGGAGGAACAACACCTGCTGGCCCACCTCGAAGAAGCTTTTGCGGCCTCCGACCGGGTGCTGTATGCCGGACGCAACACGCTTAAGCTCATCGGCGAAGATATCGTTGTGAAGGCGTTCCATCGTCCCCGTTTTCCGAACAGTCTGATATACGGCCTCTTGCGCGCGAGCAAAGCGAAGCGCAGTTATACGAACGCCTTGCTGCTGGGCGAACTGACGCCTCAGCCCTTGGCTTACAAAGAGTGCCGCTGCGGTGGGCTGCTACGCGACAGTTACTATGCCTGCCGTCTCTCGGCGCTACCTCTCACTTGGCGTATCGTAGCGCGCGACCCGCTGTTCAAGCACCGCGAACAGATTGCACGCGGCATCGGACGCTTCATGGCGAAGATGCACGAGAAGGGTTGTTTTCCTTTGGATTTCTCGGGCGGCAATATCTTGGTGAACGAAGACGGCAGTCAAGTGCAACTCGTCGATGTCAACCGCATGCGTCACTATGCCGCTATCAGTTGGCAGCAAGGATGCCGGCAAGTACAACACCTGCATCTGAATGAGTCCGACTGTCGGGCGTTAGCAGAAGCCTACGCGGCCGAGCGGGGTTTCGATGCCGAGGCATGTTATCGTCTGATGAACCTTCACCGAATAGGTATCTGAGTGTATGGAGCGATATAAAAACCTCATAGAACGCATCAATTACTTCGCCTTCCTGGCGTTGCTGATCGCGCTGCCCTTCCCGCAACCTATCATCCATTTCTGCTGGCTCGTATGGGCCTATACCTGGTTGCTGGAGTTTAGGTATCTGGACCGAACGAACCTCCGTCGCTCGCGCAGTGTGCTCTACCTCAGCCTCGGTGTCGGGGTATGGCTCGTATGGAATATCGTCTCGCTGCTATGGGCGCAAGACGCTCACGCGGCGTGGTCCGCTATCGAGCGCTATATCAGTCTGTTAGCCATCCCGCTCGTCGGTTGTTTCGGACTCAACACCCATTATAATTTGCGTACGTGCGTGCGCGTGCTGGCCGTCAGTGCGCTAGCGTCCGTAGGCGTGTATCTGTTCACGCATTATTGGGTAATGAACCACGAACTGGCCCTCGACCGATACACCTGCGCCCCGCGGGTATCCTTGGACCTGCTGCATATGGACAACCTCCTTTTGGATATCAAGCACCGCGTGCATTATGCGAATGTGCTCTGCCTGTTAGTGCCCTGCCTGGTGCTCTTTCGCAAACCGCTCCGCAAGTTCCTCCTCGTCCTGCTCTGCCTTGCGCTGCTGGGCATCATCCTTATTACGGGTTCCCGCATCGGCTTGGTGTCTTTGGCGCTCGTGATAGGTATCACGGTGGTTCGTTGGGCGCTGCGTCAACCGAAAACGGTCAAGGTCATAAGTATCGTCGCTACCGCCCTGGTGCTCGGTGCGGTTTGCGTAGCCGGCGTAGCCTTTCATCCGCGCAGTGCGGGGCATAGTATAGAGGACGAACCGCGTATGACGGTGTGGAAGACGGCTCTGGAGCAACCGACGGACTATCTCGCTTACGGCCTTGGTGCCGGCAACAGCACCAATTATCTGGTGGAGCGATACCAACAGCGCGAATGGGAGATCTTCTACCTGCGTCGCTTCTCGCCTCACAACCAGTTTTTGGGTGTTTGTATGGATTTAGGCATCGTAGCGGCCGTACTGTTCGTGCTCTTCTGGATCGGCATACCTTGGTTCTTCGCGGGCGACAAGCAGTATTGGGCATGGTGCGCCCTCGGCATATGTCTGCCGGCGATGTGTACAGAGATGATCTTAGGAGGAATAGAAGGAATAGTCTTTATCTGCGTGCTGTTCTTGCTCGGCACGCTGCTACCCGACTCAACGCGGCAGACCGACGCTGCAGGTAAGCCATAGGCCGCGCGGCGTACAAAGACTGAGCGGATAGCGGTGCTCTACCGAACCTCTGCCGCTCGCGGCGTCATACGCCATACAGTACTCATTCAACTCGGTAGCAAAATCCCAGATGTTATAGCATACAGCTTGTATCTCAAAGGGCACCCCTTTGACGGTGTTGCGGTATTTGAGCCGCAGGTCGAAGTTAAAGAAGGAGTCGGTGCGTTCGCCGAAATGGTTATCCTGCGCATTGATACCTTTGGAGGTCGCCGCCCAGGTGATGGCCTGCGCCTGTCCGGCGCCGTCGGTGTCCAGGTAGGTGCGGTAACTGGAGAACGGAATACCATCGCGGAACTTCCCGCTTAGGCTCAGTTGCCAGTTCTCGGTGATGTTCACGCCCAACTGCAGACGGGCGATGAAGGCACGGTCCTGGTGCAGGCGGGCGATTGAACGCACGCCGGCATTCGTCTGCTTCATATTGCCGTCATTGAGCATCGCGTTCGGACTGGCGAGGGACTCGTCAAGCACCTGCACATCCTCCGCCTGAATACCATTGCCGATCGCCGAGACGCCGGATTCCATGTAGCTCTGCCAACTGAAGGACACAAACACTTTCTTGCCGTTGTAGGTATATTTGATAACATTGGAGAGGAAGACCGGCGTGGCAAAGAATCCCGCACCCGTCGGCGCAGCCGGACAAACCTCATAATAGCGTTCCTGCGGTTTCATCCGGTAGATGTCATACGTCAGGTGCTGCCATCCTTCCTGCTCCACTTGAATCGGTTCGTAGCTGTCCGCACTCTCCGGCGCGAGACGCACCGACCAGGTGTTGTAGTACTTCTTGAAACTCGACAGCAC
Source organism: uncultured Bacteroidales bacterium (assembly GCA_900321005.1). Taxonomy (GTDB): domain Bacteria; phylum Bacteroidota; class Bacteroidia; order Bacteroidales; family Paludibacteraceae; genus Colicola. Next base: position 13,504 of record ONUF01000028.1, read on the forward strand.
GCTTATCTCATGCCGCCCGATGGTGAAGACAAAGGGGATATCGACCGCTACGTATTGGGGTTGCCAAAGACCTTTGCCCAAGCGGTGGTACTTGCCTCCGGTGGTGGTGAGCAAGGTGTTCGTGCCGGCATAATACACTTCGCCGCTCAGGTAGTTATTGCTCAGGAACTGGATCTGGTCATAGGTATAAGGCACGCGGTAGTTGGCGGCGATGATATCCATGCGGAACCATCGTACGGGTTCGATATGAAAGGCTATCTTCGCCTCCCAGTTAGGAGTGAAGAGCGATTTCCCTCCTACGAGCAGACCGTCGAAAGTCGCCGCCACTTCTCCGCTCAAGTGTAACCACGGCAGCACCTGATGCGCCGTTTCGAGTCGGACGGCGTTTTCCAATATACCGCCGCAGAAACCTTCCGATGACCATTGGTAGTCGTACAGTTGCACGGGGCCGGGCATGTTATAGCCCTGCAGATAGACGCGGTTGGACCAGTGCTGCTGCCCAGGACGGAAGACCATCAGGGAGTTGTAGCCGTCCACATGCAGGTGCAACCACGGTTGGATCTGATAGCGGTAGTTGACCGCCCAGTTCAACTCATGATGATGCCCGTCGGGGTACCAGGGGGACTGCACTTCGGCATCGATGTCGATGAAGTTTCGCGCGAACACCAGGTCGTGATGCGTGTCGCGCTGCAAGCCGTATGTCAGACCCGTCGTGAGGGTACCCTGTGAACCGAAATACTTGGTGCCGTAGAGCGAGAAGGAATGACGGAGCTGATGCGCGACCTCATTGTCGTTATAGCCGAACTCACTCTGTCCGTCGGCGCGGTAGGCGGCGCGGAAAATATAGGACATCTTATCGAAGACCCGGTTCGGAGCGATGGGTAGTTGACCGTCCAACTGCACCTGGTAATAGTCGGCGTCGTACATGCCGCTGATGCCGTCGAAGTCATAGCGCGGCAAGCGCCGGCGGCCGTAGGCACCGAACACATGCTGGGTGTAGGTCTTGCCCCTCGAAGGGATACCATAGACGACATCCACGCTTCCTGCGCCGACGATATGCTTACGCATGGTCAGCGGCCGGTCGTCCTTCAGACGCTTGATAGCCGACTTACCTTCCTGCAACTCCTGCAACCACTTCGCGGAGATGCTGTAGCCTCCGACATTACCGCCCTGGCCGGACACGCGCACATGATAGTCTCGCAGGCTGTCCGTCTCCCACTCCACCGCTCCGCGGTTATAGTCGATACTCATCGAGTGGGCGAACATATCCGGCGTGTAGAACGCATCGCCCGCCATGATACGGCTGTCCACCCGAAAACCGTCCAGGTAGTATTTGTTCCAGCGATAGGAGTTACCGTTGATGGAGAACTGGAACGGTTCCGCGGTGCCCCACTCCCCCGTCGTCTCCGTCATATAGGTCGTGAAGTCGCAGTGGTTATCGAGATAGTGCTTCAACTCGCCCCATTGGTACCACTCGCGCATCCACTCGCTGCGCACGGTGTCACGACCGAAGTTCTCGGCAGCGCGGAGAGGCAGAGCCATCAGCGCGAAAAGAAGTATGCCATATGAGACGAAGGATCTATTCATGCAGGTCTTGTTCGGTGAGTTGGTCGGTGATATATACTTGTCCGAAGCGCCGTACGCAAGCAGGCTTGCCTATCAGTTCGCGCTCCAGGTGCAAGAGGTCATATTGGGTGTAGCGGTTGTATTGGTTGCGCACCAGCACCGCTTGGTCGTCATAGAAGAAACGGTAGAGGGACGGCTGTTGGAACGAACCGTCGAAGACTACCGGCAAGCCCTGCGCCTCGGCGTGTATCGCTTCGCACTGCGCCTGCTTGCCTGCCATACCTGTCTGGGGCGGCAGGATATTGAGCATCAGGATTATTCGGGCGATTATCAGAAGGCCTGCGAGCACGCCGAACGCGGCATACATGCCGCGTCGCCAGAGGGTCTCTTCGTCCGTCAGCAAGATGATCGCCGGAATACTCGTCACCACCGTCCAATGGGGTTCGACATGTCCGCGGAAGGACATGATCAGGAAGAAGACTTGAAATCCGAGCACCGTCCAAGCAAGGGTACGGCGGAAGAGATCTTCGGTGCGGAAAGCGCGTATGCTCAGCCACACCATCAACGCCCATACCAGCGGATTGAACACCGCCCATTGGTTCGGGATATACTCCATACTGTAGAGCGGTCGGTAGGCCTCGGAGCGCGAGACAAGATGATAGGTGAAGGACGGGAAGTGATTGGTGTACTGCCACCATAGATGCGGCACCATCAGCACAGCCGCGATACCTACTGCCGCCCATGCCTTGCCATCGCGTAATAGACGCGGGTTAGCCAGCACCGCCAAACCGATCACCAGCACCGCCATGTACTTGCTGTACAGCATGCCCGCCATGCTGATGCCGAGGAGAAGGGTGTTGCCCATCTCTTGACTCTTGACTCTTGACTCTTGACTCAGATACCGCCGGTAGGCGTAGTAGAAGAGTGCGGCGAAGAAGAGCAGCGGTGCGTCGGGGGTCGTCAAAAACCCATACGCGCAGAACATCGGCAGCGAAGCAGCGACGAGTAAGAAACGTGTCAACGTCTCTTTTACACTATACACCTTACACCCTACACCTTCCTCAATGGTCTTCCATACGACATAGACCGTCGCGACATGCATTAAAACGGTCACAAGCCTGACACTCAAGTTTTTGAGTATCAAGCTTGTGGTTGGTATGAGTGCTCCGGAGAGGGCGGTCATCAGTCCCACCATCGGCGGGTGGTCAAAATAACCCCAACTGAGGAATTGTCCGTAGAGCCGGTAGTAGGCTTCGTCCGCATGAATCTCGCAGAAGAGCGCGCACAGCAAATCCAGTATGCCCCAGACGAGCAACCATGGCCATATACGCGCTTCACTTTTCACAAATGACAAATGACAAATGACAAATCATTTAAATCCCAAAGAGGTTTCGGAAGAAATTCTTCTTATCGGCAGCGCCCGGGACGATGTTCGGACTGCTCTGCAGTTGCTCGATCAGTTTGCGCTCGTCTTTGTTCAGTTTCTCAGGGATATAGACGCCTACGTTGATGAGCAGGTCGCCTACACCGTAGTTGCGTCCGTACTGGTCGATACGCGGCAGGCCTTTTCCGCGCATGCGGAGCACCTTACCCGGTTGGGTTCCCGGCGTGATGGTGATCTTCACATCGCCCGTGAGGGTTGGTATCTGCACTTGTCCGCCGAGCACAGCCGTCGGCATATCGAGCAGCAGGTTGTAGATCAGGTCGCTCTCTTGGCGCACGAAGTCCTTGTGTTCCTCTTCCTCGATGAGCACGAGCAGGTCGCCGTTGACGCCTCCGTGTGGCGCGGCATTACCCTTGCCGGGCACGGTCAGTTGCATGCCGCCTGCCACACCCGCAGGGATATTAATAGTGATAATTTCTTCGTCGCGCACGACACCCTGGCCGCCGCATTTCGGGCACTTGTTCTTGATCACGCGTCCTTCGCCGCCGCAGGTCTCGCATTCGGATTGCACCTGCATCATGCCGAAGATCCCGCGTTGCTGACGGATGACGCGACCGGAGCCTTTACAGGTCGGGCAGGTCTCGGTGTTACCGTCGGCGCTGCCGGTTCCGTGGCAGTCCTTGCATTGCACGAGTTTGCGCACTTTGATCTTCTTCTCGCAGCCCTGCGCTATCTCTTCGAGCGTCAGGCGCACTTTGACGCGCATGTCACTGCCGCGAAACACACGCGGACCGCGACTGCGACTGCCGCCACCACCCATAAACATCTCGCCGATGTCGCCGATGTCGAAGCCTGCGCCCTGGAAGATATCACCGAAATGGGAGAAGATATCCTCCATCGACATGCCGCCGCCGCTGAATCCGCCTGCGCCACCCATGCCGGCAAAGCCGTATTGGTCATAGCGCTGCCGTTTTTGCGGATCGGACAGCACCTCATACGCCTCAGCCGCCTCCTTGAATTTCTCCTCGGCTTCTTTGTCACCGGGGTTCTTGTCAGGGTGGTACTGAATCGCCTTCTTGCGGTAGGCTTTCTTTATCTCTTCGGCTGTCGCGGTCTTTGGGACCTCCAGCACTTCATAATAATCTCTCTTTTCTGCCATAACAGTTTAACAATTTAACAGTTTAACCGTTTAACGTCATTCTCCTACCACCACTTTGGCGAAGCGGATGACTTTCTCGCCGAGTTTGTATCCTTTCTGGGTGCAGTCGATGACTTTGCCTTTTTTGTCCTCGCCGGCGGCGAAAGTCGTCACGGCCTCGTGCTCGTCGGTATTGAAGTCTGCACCTTCGGTCTCGATGGCATGCACGTCGTTGGCTGCCAGGAAGGCGATGAACTTCTGATAGATCAGTTGAACACCATTCAGCAACGCGTCACCATTATCAATATTGGCACCATTGATCGATGCCAGGGCCCGCTCGAAGTCATCGACGAGCGGCAGCATATCCTTGAAGATACGCTCACCGGCAGTGGCCATGAGGTCGAGTTTCTCTTTGTTGGTACGCTTGCGGTAGTTATCAAACTCCGCCATCATCCGCAGGTTCTTATCCTCCAACTCAGCCACACGCTCCTTCAACGCCTCTACCTCATCAACTCCCTCTTCTACAGGCGCTTCGGCGCCGTCCTGTAGCGTAGCGTCCTGTAGGCGCTCTGCGCCGTCCTGCAATTCTTTTTCTTTATGTTCTTTCTTTGCCATAATATAGATTTTTACACTCTGACATCGTCAAATAGTGTGCCACACGCGCCCAGACTGCCATTTTGGCAGATGTCTGTGCAGGTGTGGCACGTTTTGTCGGATGGGGGGCAAGGTTTACTTCTTTGCCGCAAGGGCACGGTTACTGTACCCGTTGTCCGTGGATCGTGAAGACCTGGTCTCCTTTGAGGATATAGACATTGCCGTCGCGCACAAGTTTCATCGCCTTGTTTCCGGGCACTTGTATCTCGCTCGGCAGGTCGGTCGTATCATCGTTGGGTTTGTACACTGCCTGGATGGTCAGGCCATCGGCCATATCGCCGGCTACGAACTCCCAGCGCAGGAAGGTGAATCCGTAGATGGCCGGAGCTTCGGGCACATGGAAGGTCAGCACTTCGCTGCTCAGTTCAGCGGCGTTCTTATCCAGATAGCGCACGTTACAGTTCACCTCTTCCAATACGAGCGGTTCCGGCACGAACGCCGCGATAGCGCCTTGTGCGATCTCTGCCGTGCCGCCGTAGTTCATCAGGTATCCGGTCACTTGGACATACGCACCCGGCACCAGTTTCAAGGTATCCGCTTTCAGGATCGTGGTCTTGAAGGCTACGAGATCTCCTTCCGCTGCGTCCTTCGTGTCGGCCATTTTAAAGGTAGCGACGCCGTTTTTGTACGCTGTAGTGACGCTCTGAATATAACCTTTGAAGACGGAATAGTACAGTTGCTTGACTCCGGCGTCCATGTATTGGCCGGTGGCGGCAGCCTCCGCTACGGTCGGTGTCTCCGGAACGAACGTACTGGGTTCGAGCACTTCGAACGGGATGTTCGTGCCGTCATTCTCGATGATGGTGTTGTTATAATTCTTGATCTTGCAGGTGATGCGTACTTTCGCACCATAGCCTACTTCGGCGTTCGTGTTAGGCACACCGCGATAGATCTCGAACGCGCCCTCGTTCTTGCTGGCTGCGGTACTGTACGGGTTATCGGTGATCCACAGCGTCTCATTGCCGTAGTCGGGGTTGTAGAACGAACTGATATTGGATACATAGCCTTCGATGACGTACTCCTCGGTCGTCTTTGCGCCGGAAGCCAAAGCGGCTCCTATCTCCAGCGCCTGTGCGACAGTGATCGTGCCGTCCTCCGGATCGACGGGATCGACAGTAGGAGGATCCTCCGGATCGACGGTCGAACCTCCTTCTCCGTTCCATCCGTTGCTCACGCCCGGCACGAAGGTCGCGTCGGAAGAAGCAACCAGTTTGGACATATCCAGCGCCTCACCGGCTTTCTCGCCCCAGATAAACTCCGCGAGATACGGGTAGTCGATGAAGGGGTTACGGTTATGCTGGAAATTCGACACGGCATCCATGCGCTTGATCTCTTTTTCCGAAACCGGGTCTTGGCGGTGCCACTGGATAAGGACCTCCTGCTCCCAGGGTTGGAACTCGAGGTAGTTATCGTTCTGCATGGCGTATTTCGATCCTACCTGCGCATTATCGACGCGCCAGCCGTTGTACTGACTCAACACATCATCAATCTCGCCGTTGGACCAGTGGCCGTAGCACGTAGCCATATAGAAATACGCGCGAGCAAAGTCACCTTTGTACTCATCCTTCGGTTCGAACACCGAGAAATCGACATTCAGCGTCGGGTGGTGTATCTTACCGACCTTCAGCGAACCCGAAGTCTTAATGTCTGTCTCCGGCACACCGAGCGGATAATTGCTGCGGGCACTGTTCGCTGTGGAGTTCGAGGGGTTGAGGTGGTAACAGTCTTTGTACGCATCGTTCTTGTCTCCGCCCCACCAGGACTTCGCGAAACTATGCTCGATATTACATCCGGAAGCCACATCGCCCGGGTTGCTGACGTAGGACCAATCGTCGCAATACATGTCCATCATGTATCCCTCGTCGTTGCGATCGGAATAGAAGAACACTCCCCATGTGGAGGAAGCACCGGAACCGTAAGGGATAGCGGTATGGTCACGGATAAGGGATTTGAGGGCGTCCTTGAGGGCTCCGTCTTTCAGTCCGTTCGCCGAATTATAGAAACCCGGCGTGAGGCTTTCAGCAAACACGCTGAGCGACAACAGACAAAGGAAAACTGATAAGTAAAAATGTTTTTTCATGTGTGTGTTTTTTTTATGATTATTTTACGTGAAATTCATTTTGCGCGACAAAAGTACTACAAAAATTGCACATATGCAAGTTTTTAGAGCAATAAATTTTAGCAAAATAGAATTTTATTCTATTGTTACGGGTATGGTTGCGCACTCGGGGGCTTGCACACGGAGGGCGTAAACGGGCACGGAACATAGGGCACAGCCCTGCTAAAATTTATCGCTCTACCTTGCATGTGCACCGAATAAAAGCGGATTGCCGCTTTTTATGCTCGCCTGGTTCATCTGGGATAGCGAAGCGGTCTATAAAAAATGCGGGCACGACGCACCCGCAATGCTCTTTGACATATTGGATTACCGTAAAAAAATCACCAGTTTCAGCCAAAGTTGTATAGAATTGACCACTTTTGGCTCAAACTCGTATATCAGTTTCAGCCAAAGTTGCACAAAAACAACCAATTTTGGCTCAAACTCGCACATTTTTCTTGCATATTTCAAAAAATAATTGTACCTTTGCAGCGGATTTTAAAAACGCAAACTATGAGCGCAATTATCGGAAGAGCAGAAGAGCAACGGCAGTTGAGTCTTTTGGCAAATAGTTCGAAAGCTGAGTTTATTGCCGTTTATGGAAGGCGGCGTGTCGGTAAAACGTATCTGATTACTGAGCATTTTCGGGATCAGTTGGCGTTTTATGCATCCGGTGTGTTGAACGCCAAGACCCTTCAGCAAAAAGAAGCCTTCTGTGCGGCTTTGGACAAAATAGGTGCTGTAGGGAATGAGCATGAGAGTTGGATGAAACTGTTCGGATGTCTGCAAAATGCCTTGCAGCCTCGCGTGGATGCCGGACAACAGACCATCATCTTCTTGGATGAGATTCCTTGTTTCGACACCCAACGCGCGGAGTTTGTACCGGCGCTTGATCATTTTTGGAACACCTGGGCTTCTCATTATGCGAATGTCAAACTCGTCGTGTGCGGAAGTGCTACCTCATGGATCATTAAGAATATCGTGGACAGCCACGGAGGATTACATGACCGACTGACATTTGAGATTCATCTGCATCCATTTACCTTGTCGGAGACCGAGCAATACCTGCAAACTAACGGTGTCAAATGGACACGTATGATGATTGCGCAGGCATATATGGTTTTTGGCGGCATACCGTATTATCTGAGTTTGGTGCTTCCGGGGGAGAGTCTGGCGCAAACTTTGGATCGTCTCTACAGCAAGCCGACCGGCATACTTCGCAGGGAATACGAGCGGTTGTTTGCATCGCTGTTTAAGATACCGGAACCGTACATGAATATCATTTCCCTTCTGTCGAAGAATAATAAAGGATTGACGCGAGATGAGATAGCCGGCAAAATGCATATGCAGAGCGGAGGCACATTGACGAAATGGCTTAAAGATCTTAAAAACTGCGATTTCATTCGTTCATATCGCGTATATAGCCGAAAGATCAAGCAAAACTCGGAGTTATATGCGCTGACGGATATGTTCACTATTTTCCATTTGCATTTCCATTCGATCATTGGCGAGGAAGAGAAGTTCTTTAGCAAAAACCTAAAGACTTCGAATCTGTTATCTTGGGAAGGGTTGGCGTTTGAGCGTGTTGCCATGCAGCATATTCCTCAAATCAAGCAAAGCCTTGGCATTCATGGAATAGAGGTTGATTATTATCAATGGAGAAGTGCCTCTTCTGCACCCGCGGCGCAGATTGATTTGATTTTAGACAGGGCAGATGGCATTGTGAATATATGTGAGATGAAATTCTCCCAAACACCTTATTTGATTAAAAAGGCAGAGTACGACAAACTGCAAAATCGTCTCTTTGCGTTTCAATCCGAGACGCAAATGAACAAGGGACTTCAATTGACATTCATTACGTTGTACGGCTTGCAACCAAACGAGTATGCCAATGATGTCGTTCAGCAAGTTACTTTAGACGATTTGTTTAAGGAATAAAGAACAAGTTATTTCACATCCTATTTTAAGCGGTAATCCAATGAAGCGGACTACCGCTTTTTGTATGTATATGAATGTTTAACAAAACAAAAAACAATTCGTTTTGCAAAAAAAGGTGCAAAAACTTGCGTATGTCGTAAAAAAGTCGTAACTTTGCAGCCGAAAGTTGCAAAGGTAACAAAAACAGAATATTCGTCCTCTCCGGAACGTTAAATCGGACATAAAATAGCGTAATAAGCCAAAACTTGATCTTTTGAAAACTGGACACTTTCAAAAAATCATTTACACTTCAAGCATGGTTTATACACGCTCACGTATCAGCGTGAGTTTTCCGTGTATATATTTGAAGTGTAAAGGTAGTCCAGAACCTCAAAAGATCAAATGTAGAAAACGTAAAGTTCACGCTTTTTGTGTATGTATGTTTGTGCTTGGCAATATGTTCCTGCCATTAAGATTGAACAAACAAAATCAACATAACAAACAATTTAAAACCGATGGGGCGATGGGATATAACAGCCAAAATGCGTCATAAAAAGATTGCGGGCACGACGCACCCGCAATGCTCTTTGACATATTGTGATAAATAAGCTTCAGTTGCGCAAGTGCGAATCCGGAGAGGAAGGGTTATGCCTGTGTTCCGGCAATCAGCGGAACCATTGCAAAAAGTTCCAGAGAAGAGGCTGTTTCCTGAAGCAACTGCTTGCGGACAAAGTTTTTGGAAGCATTGTCCAATAGCACTTCTCCCAGTCCCTGCATCAATATCCGAGGGCTGTAGGTTTTGACTAATTGAGCGCAGTCGGACGCAAAGTCAGAGACGGATTTGCCAGTACGCAACCGGACGATTTCCTCATTGATTTCGGTACGTTGCTGCAAGAAAAACCATACATCATAAATATCTCTCGGCGTGATACGCTCCGACAGCGCGCAAAGCTTGTGAGCAAACATATCCGGCATAGTCATGACGCGGATGTTTACTCCCATGAGCGTACGCACCTCATAATGGTTGGGGTATTCGCGGGAACTGACTTCTACTTTAAGCATCCGCTCGCCTTTGCCGTAGTTGAGCACTAATATCGGGCCATAGAACTTGTTCGCCTCATCATCAATAGTGCCGAAACGGAGTAGCAGTTGATGGAGCCGCTGATAGACTTTATCAGCCTGCGAAGGGTTCAACAGGTTGAAATCCAGATCCGTGGAGAAACGCGTCAAGTTATGGAACAACATGAGCGATGTGCCACCTTTGAAAGCAAGAAGCCGGCTCAGTTCCTGATCGCGGAAGATAGCAAGCAGTACTTGTATCAGATAATACCTATGTTTATTGATGTCCATTGAATAGCGCCTCCACACGCTTAGCCAGGGTTGGGGATGAATAGGTCGGCAGTATTTGCCGGATGGTTTTCTTGTCAAGAGGATGCAGATTGTCAAAATAACATTGCCCTGCAGAGAGGTACATCATATCCAGAAACGCTCTTTCCGGCGATGCGATAGCAATATTGTCGCGTTGCTCAATTCCTACCATATTGGTCCAGATCATAGGATTGATGCGGCGAAAAACGTATTGTTTGCCATCCACCTCAATCGTGCGGTTTTGATAACTGATGCAAGTGATATCGCTGCTATATTGAAAGGTAACGCCTGCGCGCGACAGAACGTACTCCAAGGATATGTACGATGGTTTAAGCAAGGCGCAAGCCATTTCCTGCTCATTGTAATTATGCTTGGTGTAGATACCTTTGCGTGGATTGCCTAACGTACCTTTGCGCGCATAATACATGAGCGACCGCTGGATAGACACTCTGTCTTGGGTTCCGGAAACCAGCGTTAACCATTGAGGTGTAATTACCGTCCTTGGACTGGTCAAAATTGTATTCAGTATTTCCATATGAGAGCCGTAACTACAAATATTTTGTACTTTCAGCGCACAAAGGTACAACAAATATTTGGAATACGCAAGGATTTTGGCTGAAAAAAGTAAATTTATTTGTTTTTTTAGCTAAAAGACTTGAGTACTCGCACAAACGTGCGAACGTACTTTCGGGGGAATGCCAAAGGCAGGCGGCGTCCGAAGGTACAACAAATATTTGGAATACACAAGAATTTATGTGATATTTTTGCGTAAATACGCATTTTTATCAGATAGTGAAGCTTATTTATACACTTTGTGAACTAACATATTACTAACCAACCATATTAACAAACAATTTAAAACCGATGGGGCGATGGGATATAACCGCCAAAAATGCTTATGAGAAAAATTTTAACTTTAGTCGTCTGTAGCCTGTTGGCTATATGGACGGTGAGTGCCAGTCAGTACAGCATGTCCGGCACGTTCAAGAACGGTGGTACATGGAAGGTTGAGAATGGTGTCCTATATGTGGATGCAGAGATCATTCCGGACGCATATGGACCTAGATGGAGAGAGATGTTCGCCGAGTTACCAGGCGAATGGGTTGTCTTAACACGACAGAATTTGTCAGATTGGTGGGGGAGTTCCTATTCTATTACGAAAGTGATTTTGTCTGGTAAAGTAAAGAAAATTGGCAAATATGCGTTTAGCGGCTTAGTGGCATTAAAAAAGGTAGAAATAGCCAGTACAAATAATATTGAAATTGGTGAAGGTGCTTTTTACGACTGTTTTGCTCTGACTTCTTTTGACTTTAGCCATATTACAAAGATAGGGAAAGAGGCTTTTGCTCATAATTATAGACTTGGCCCCCATTTAGTTATGCCCAAAATTACATATATAGGAGAGAACGCTTTTAACTATTGCGGGAATTTCTGGAGAACAAGAAATGATGCAACCCCTTCCTTTATTTTCACAGGAAATGTGTGCCCCACTATTGAGAACCAAGAAAATTGGGGAAACGGAAATTACTTTCATTCGTTCGGTCCCTTTGAGTATCGTACATTTGCTGGTAGCAAAATTAAGATACTTGTTTTTAATAGTGCAGTACTAAGCTCTCTACAGAATAATACCGATTTAAAAGCAATGGGATGGGTCGCTTATCAAGGAGGTTTATTATACCAAAATTTCTCATCTATATACACATATTATTGGGGAATATTTAATGACTATTATAATGAGTCAACTAATAATCGGTTAGTAATACGCACATCTATTGATATGGAAGACTATGTCTCTACTTCAGAGGTGCCCTGGTATAGTTATCGTTCACAAATTAAATATATAGATATTCTCGGTAACGGTAGTAAAAATGTATATATAGGAAAAAATGCTTTTAATGGTCTCAGTAGCGTTAAGGAGGTATGTTTAGATGCAGGGGCGCAAACTACTACTAAAATTACGAGAATTGGCGCAAGCGCTTTTGCTAATTGTTCAAATTTAGAAAAAATCAATTTCATAAAAACAGTTCAAGAGATAGGGAAAAATGCTTTTGAGAATTGCGCTAAAATAAATTACAATCTCAGCATACCGGCTGCCACTACAATTGGCGATGCGGCTTTCGATGGATGTCACTTTAAAGATATTGTCTTTGGAGAGAACTTACAAAGCATTGGACAGAATGCTTTTAGAGGCTCTTTTGCAGACGGCGGACATATTTATGTTTATTCTTCGGTTCCTGCAACAAGTAGTAATTCGTTCCAAGGTGCAAATACTTCAAGTACCACATTGCATGTTGATTTTACTCTTGTAAGTGGCTACCAAACTACATCACCGTGGAGTTCTTTCCAAAAGGATGTGAATGTCACATTCCCTGTTAGTGGAACATGGGGTAATAGCTACACGAGTTGGATGATTACACAAGATGGAGTACTGATTATTAAACAAGGAGGACAATATGGAACTTCAAAACTCCCGGACTATGCCAATGAAAGTGACCAGCCGTGGTATCTTTATCGAGACTATATTAAGAAAGTAGATATAGAAGAAGGTTTGAAAGGCATCGGTAAGAATGCTTTTGCTTCGCCAAACGAAGGCGAGTCGCAAATCGCAGAGGTAGTTGTCCCTGCTTCTGTTGAGACTATCGGCGAGAATGCTTTCAAGAACAATGACCAGATAGAGGAGGTAAAAGCCGAGGGCGTGAAGAATATCGGTAGTCAGGCTTTTGAGAACTGCTCGGCGTTAGAGAAAGTCAAGTTCGGCAAGGAGGTCAGCAGCATGGGCGAGAAAGTGTTCAACAACTGCGGTCTGGTGGATGTAATGGCAGTAAAATCAGCTACGCCTCCGGCTATTACTGCACGGACTTTTGAAGGTCTCGGACGTATGTCTGCCAACGCTCCGGCAAAAGTGAAAGCCAAATATGCCGCCCGCAAGGCTACATCGGCTACCGGACAGAAATCCGTTTCGCTGGAAGTGCCGGATGAGCATATATCCAAATACCTTGCTGCGCAGTATTGGAACCTCTTTACCTTCGAATATATCGGCGAGCACGGCGGAATCGTAGAGAGCGACCAAGCTTACGACGGTCTGTATGTGCTCTATGCGGACGGAACGATGATCATCAGCGCTTCCGCTCCGACAGACCCGCAGAACATCAACAGCGGCTTTACCATCAGCAGCAGTGCCAAAACGAAAGTGAAACGTATCGAGATACAAGGTACGTTAGAGAAACTCGGTCACCAGTTCAACGACTGCCCGAACCTCGAAGAGGTCGTGCTGAGCGGCGGCATCAACTCGCTCAACGGTACGTTTAACAACTGCCCGAAACTGAAGACCGGCGTTAAAAGAAGTGAACATCCCCTGTGTATTAGAGATCGGCGACAACTGTTTCAAGGGTTGTACAGGTCTGACGACAGTTGCTTTAGGCGGTGAGGCAGAGGTCGGCATGGAAGCTTTCTCCGGCTGTACCGCACTGAAACGTATTGCGCTTGGCAACGCCAAACTGAACGGTGCGCTGCAAGCTTTCGAGGGCTGTACGGCACTGGAGGAGATGACTTACAGCGGCACACGTATGCCTGCGGAGATCTTCAAAGGCTGTACGGCATTGCATAAGATCAACCTCGGCGGCTCGCTGAAGGATATTCTCAGCGAAGCGTTCGCCAATACCTCCATTGACTCGATCTACGTACAATGTCCGACACCTCCGGAGGCGGCTGCCAACGCGTTCAGCGGAATCAACCTGTCGTCTATCAAGGTAATAGTACCGGACGCTTTCGATGGTCCGTACTCGAGTGCGCCTGTTTGGGAGGAGATGTTCACCTATGAAGACGAGGACTATGCCGAACTCGATTTCCCGATTCATTTTGCTATCGGCAGCAACGGTTTCGGAACAGTAGATGAGAGCGGTAACCTGACTATCAATGCGATGGGTGCGCTCGTTGATAACTTCCGTGACTACGTAGAGCCTTACGCTCCGTATATCATCGGCGAGATCCGTATCGGCAATGAGGTGTCAAGCCTGCCTGCGGGCACACCGTACCGCTTGCCGTTCGGTTGGGTGAAAGAAAACGGACCGAGCGCGATCGTGCTTGGCTCCGGCTTGCTGGAGTTGGGTGACTACGCGCTCTATAACAACGTGTGGGACTGCGATCTGATTGTGGACTGCTACGCGCTGAACCCGCCGGTGATGAAGGGTGCCAACGTGTTCAACTGGAGCAAGATACAGAACGGCTCGCAGTGTGTGGCAACGCTGAATGTGGTGAATGACGCTGCCGTAGAGGCTGCTTACCGCGCTGACACCTATTGGAAGAAATTTTCCATCTCCAGCTGGCTCACTCCGGCAGATGCCCCGGCAGAGTGTACGGTGACCTTCGTCGATTGGGACGGTACGATCCTCCAGCAGACGACGACCCGTCCGGGTATGATGGTGACGCCTCCGGCAGACCCTGTACGCGAGGGTTATACCTTCAAGGGCTGGGACAGCCAGGACTACACCTGGGTTGTTTCCGACCTCACCATCACCGCCACCTATTACGATGAGACTTTCACCGTCCGTTTCTACGACTGGGACGGCACGCTCCTCAGCGAGCAGCAGGTTCATTACGGTCAGGCAGCCGAAGCACCGGCAGACCCCGCCCGCGAAGGATACACTTTCCTCGGCTGGAGCGAAGATTTCAGTGACGTGACGATAGACAAGTATATCGTAGCGATGTACCATAACGACCACGAAGGCATCGAAGACATCCAACCCGACCAAGTGCCGAATATCAAGGTCATGATCGACGGTGTAATCTATATCCTCCGTGACGGCAAGATCTACACCGCGCAAGGTGCACAGGTAAAATAGCTAATGGCTAATAGCTAAAAAACGCATCGTTTCAGCGGTGCGTTTTTTTTGTGACTGACTATCAATCGGTTATGGAGAAAATGTAAAAACTTGTTCCCCTTTTGCTTGTTCCTTTTGCGCCCAATTTCATATAAAAGGGAACAACCTCTTGCATATATCAATTATTTTTACTACCTTTGCACCCGCAAACAACTTGTTCCCTTTTAGGTTGTTTCTTTTGTAACTTTTACACGGAAAGGGAACAAGCTATACTTGAGATAAAGAAATACGAAATAGAATATGAAAGTATTTTTGAGAAGCACGGAAGAGTGCGAGGTGTACATCGCGAAGGTGGAGAAGGCCTTGCGGAAGGCAGGTATTGACGTAGTCAAAAAGGAAGATGTGACGGACGAAGCCGATGCCGTAGAAGAGGCTCATCTGTGCATCGACGTGCGCAAAGGCGGCCAGTTGAAGAAGGAAGCGGAGTACTGGAAGCATGTAGAGAAGGTGCGTGAGGAGCGATTGAAGAAGGAACAGGACATGCGTTCCATTACCGTAGATAAGGTAGATGCGCGTGTGTGCCGACTCGTGAAAGCCATCGGCAAACGCACGGTGCCGCGCACGTATATCTTGTCCGTGTTAGGGCTAAAGCAAGGCAGTCGTCGTGTGTTCATATATCACTACCTCAAGCCCGCAGTAGCGAAAGGATTTGTGGTGATGGCTCATCCGGCGCATCCCAATATGCCGGAGCAGGCTTACCGCCTCACCGCCAACGGTCTGGATCTCCTCGCTAAAATCACTCATAACTAATCTCCATGACCCACGCATAGCTTGTTCCCTTTTTAATCATTTTCGCGAATTTTAAACACAAAAGGGAACAAGCTAAACACAGATAATTTGTTCTAAATATATTCCATGAAGTCGGCCAAAAACGGTCGGCTTTTTTTATGCCTTAGATCGAAAAACATGAAAGAAAACACAGAAAACGTAGATCTTACAGATGATGTTGCAGATTATTTCCTAGCTCGAGCAATTGAGCACTATGCAAATCCTCAGAACAAAGGTGAAGTATTGATGTTTTTTAGACGATGTGAGAAGAAATGCTTGAAGGGATGGAAGAAGATAATGATCAACTCGCATCCCTACGATTTTAATCAGCGATTATCAGAATGCACCGATATTAGCAAACGCAAAATAGAACGTATTACCTTAAAAGAATAACTTTTTTGCATGCTCCGCCAAATTGGCGGACCTTTGTGTCTTTTAAGCAGTACTTTTGCACCGGATTTCCAAAACGGAGGTCCGGTGATTTTTATTTATTAATCCGCGAAAGTTTGTGTGACTTGCACGTGCAATGAGTGGCCACTCGCATACATGCTTAGCACAAAACTATTCGTATTATGGCAAAGAAAATTGATTTATCGGTTATTGACCCGTTTTTCAGTGCTCAGGTGAGCGCAAACGAGAGTGAAGCAACGTTAAAAGCCCTGCGTCCGCAGGTAGAGGAGGCCGTGCAGGCGCTCATCGAAGAGCGAGGACTGCCGAAGAACTACACCGGCACGCTCGAGTACCACGGCTTCAAGTCGAGTACCACGGCTTCAAGATCGTCGTACGCCGACCGGTCTCCTACACCTGGGAGAAGAACACCCAGATTGAGGACTCCAACCTCGACTTCTACAAGCAGTTGCACGGCTATTACGAGCAGCTCCAGGAGAACGTCAAGGAAGCGCGTGCGGACCTCAAGCGTACCGCCGAGAAACTCGCCAAGGCGCACCCCGACTCCGAGTCCATCAAACACGGTTTCACCATCGCCATCATGGCGTAAAAGAAAGGCATAAAAGAAAAGAAGCAAAAGAAAATTTAAAAGAAAATTATTTTTTTTCGTAGTAGAGAGACTCTCTGCATAGTGTATATACTCTCTCTGTAGTCTCTCTCACTACTTTTTTAAAAAAATTATGGAATCCTTGGACGACATTATCATTAAGCGCAAGAGTTGGAAAGCCATGCAGGATCTTCTCACGCCGTACATGGCCCCGCAGCATGCGCACATGC
>ONUF01000044.1 GCA_900321005.1 uncultured Bacteroidales bacterium
AGACTTACGGCTTTGTAGGCGAGAATGCATTGGTGGCGCCGCAGGCGAACGCCATGGCGGCGGTGATTGAACCGCTGATGTCCGGACAGGGTGCACCGTGGATGCTATATCTGGCTGGTGCCGTATTGGCGCTGATACTCAGCCAGTTGAGCGTACCTGTGCTGCCTTTCGCTTTGGGTATGTTTATTCCGCTGCCTTTAAATACACCTCTATTGGTAGGTGGACTAATCTCCTGGTTTGTAGGAGAAAAACATCAGCAAAAAGGCACTCTCATCGCGTCGGGATTCATTGCCGGAGGTGCATTGATGGGAGTCGTTTCGGCGATAGTCAAGTTCTGCGGAGCCGATTGTTATTTGACACAGTGGGCTGGTAGTGGTAGTGCCGCTCTCGTTGGAATAGCGGCATATGTTGCGCTGATTGCGTACTTCATCATTGCTGCCAAAAAGAAATAATAGGGCACTTCTAAAAATTGCTTTATTTTGATTTCGAGTTTTATCTTGAGTAGATTGCTGGTTTGAGAGAGGGCGCAATGCGGGCATTGTAACCGAGTAAAAACCAGTAAGATACCGAGAAAAAACCGAAAGCAATATAAAAGTGCCAAATGTTTAATTTAAATGGGTAAAACTAAAAACGTAGAATTTTTAGAAGTGCCCTATACTAATAACAACAAACAAATTTTAACAATATCAAACAATTAAAACTATGGTAAGTTACAAAGAATTAGGTCTTGTGAACACCCGTGAGATGTTTGCCAAGGCTATCAAGGGAGGCTATGCTATCCCTGCATTTAACTTCAACAACATGGAGCAACTCCAGGCTATCATCAAAGCTTCGGCTGAGACCAAGAGCCCGGTTATTCTTCAGGTTTCAAAAGGTGCGCGTAACTACGCAAACCAGACGCTGCTTCGTTACATGGCTCAAGGCGCCGTTGAGTACGCTAAAGAGCTCGGTTGGGAGCACCCGCAGATCTGCTTGCACCTCGACCACGGAGACAGCTTCGAACTCTGCAAATCCTGTGTGGACTTCGGTTTCTCCAGCGTTATGATCGACGCTTCTTCGCTGCCGTATGAGGAGAACATCGCCCTCACCAAGAAAGTGGTTGATTACGCTCACCAGTACGACGTAACCGTTGAGGCTGAACTCGGCGTATTGGCAGGTGTGGAGGATGAGGTTTCGTCGGCTGTCAGCCACTACACCAAACCGGAAGAGGTAGTTGATTTCGCTACCCGCACTGGTTGTGACAGCTTGGCTATCTCCATTGGTACGAGCCACGGAGCATATAAGTTCACTCCGGAGCAGTGCACACGTGACCCGAAGACCGGTCGTCTCGTTCCTCCTCCATTGGCTTTCGACGTACTTGACGCTATCATGGAGCAGCTGCCGGGCTTCCCGATCGTTCTTCACGGCTCGTCTTCTGTTCCGCAGGAGTATGTGGATATGATCAACCAGTACGGCGGCAAGCTGCCTGATGCAGTAGGTATTCCTGAGGAGCAACTCCGCAAGGCTGCCAAGTCTGCAGTATGCAAGATCAACATCGACTCCGACTCCCGTCTGGCCTTCACCGCTGCTGTTCGTAAAGTGTTCGCAGAGAAACCGGGTGAGTTTGATCCGCGTAAGTACTGCGGTCCGGCTCGTGACTTGATGACCGAGCTCTACAAGCATAAGATTATTAACGTACTTGGTTCGGACGGCAAAGCTGAATAAAGGCTTTGCGTTGTTTGCGTTTTTTACGTAAATTACGAAAACTACGAAAACTACGAAATTATGCTTCCATACATGACAGCGGAGCAAGCCGCTGAATTGATTCAACATGGTGACGTCTTGGGCATGGGTGGCTTTACGGCTACCGGAGTGCCCAAGGCCGTTCCTTTTGCCTTGGCGCAACGCGCAGAGCGTCTGCACGCAGAAGGCAAGCCGTTCCGAGTAGGCCTGGAGACAGGTGCTTCTATGGGTGACAGTTGTGATGGTGCTTTGGCGCGTGCACACGCCGTAGAGTTCCGTACGCCCTATCAGTCCAACAAATCCATGCGCGACGAGATAAATGCTGAGGGTACTCATTATTTCGACATGCACTTAAGCCACATGGCGCAAGATTTGCGTTATGGCTTCCTGCCAAAACCCAAGTTCGCTATCATCGAGGCTTCATATGTAGGCGAAGACGGTACGATTGTGCCGGCTGCCGGAGTAGGCATCATGCCGACTATCTGCCGCATGGCGGATAAGATCATCGTCGAGCTCAATGAGATGTTCCCTGCTACCATGCGTGGCATGCACGATCTCTACGAGCCGCTCGATCCTCCTTGCCGCCGCGAGATACCTATCTACAAACCCTCCGACCGCTGCGGCTCTGACCACTTGAAGGTCGATCCCGCGAAGATTGCTGCGGTAGTGAAGACCAACCGTCCGAACGAGATAGCAGCTTTCACACCGGTGGATGAGACAACCGCTAAGATCGGTGCTAACGTAGCTGCCTTCCTGGAGGCAGAGATGAAAGCCGGACGTATTCCTGCGTCTTTCCTGCCGATCCAATCGGGTGTGGGCAACGTAGCCAACGCCGTCCTCGGTGAGCTCGGTAAGAACCCGCATATCCCGCCGTTTGAGATGTACTCCGAGGTGATTCAGGACTCCGTCGTGGACCTCATCAAAGCCGGCCACTGTAAGTTTGCTTCCGGTTGTTCCCTGCGTCTCGTGGAGAGCAAGATGGCGGAAGTGCTTGCTGACCTGGATTTCTACCGCGACAAGCTCTTGCTCCGTCCGCAGGAGACATCCAACAGCCCGGAGATCGCACGTCGTCTCGGTATCATCGCTATCAATACCGCTCTCGAGGCGGATATCTACGGAAACGTCAACTCGACGCATGTATGCGGCACGAAGATGATGAACGGTATCGGCGGTTCAGGCGACTTCGCGCGCAACGCGTACCTTTCTATCTTTACGACGGCTTCCACCGCCAAGAACGGCGCTATCTCGTCCATCGTACCGATGGTAACGCACCTCGATCACTCCGAGCACTCTGTGAAGGTCATCGTCACCGAGCAAGGTGTAGCCGATCTGCGTGGTAAGAGTCCGCGTCAGCGTGCTGAGGAAATCATCAATAATTGTGTGGCTCCGGAATACCGTGAGATGTTGCGCGACTACCTCAAACACGCAAAGCACGGACAGACGCAACACAACCTTTCGCTCGCTTTCGCGATGCATGAGGAGTTCCTCAAATCCGGCGATATGCGTAATACGAAGTGGGAAAATTACCTACGATAACAAACAACAGATGAAATTATGATTGGAGAAATTATTTATATTTTGGGTATCGTATGTGCCGTATGGTGCGTATGGGATATCTTCCAAACGGCTAAATGTGGTTTGGTAGGTAAGATCATTGCTGCCGTCCTTGTCTTGGCTTTCAGCTGGGTAGGATTTGCTGTTTACTATTTCTTGGTACGCGGCAAGATTTGACGGCAGACAAACCAAACGGTCAATGACAAAAAAACGCTCACAATGGAGCGTTTTTTTGTTTTGAATGTAGCCTTAAAACTTGTCCAAAGAAAGGCGTACACCTTCCAGTTCTTCTTTGCAGCGTTTAAGCAATGATGTGGCTTCCGAAGCAAGACGTTTATACTCGTCCATGCTCAGCGCCTCGGCTTTTTCTAATTGCTCAATAATTGTCTCTGCGCGTTTTATTGATTCATCGTATGTCATAATTGAGAGAATTACTAAGAGAGTTTTCCATTTTGGAGCAAGTTTCGCGTGTGGCGAAAATGCTTTTGAACAGCTTGCGCCCCAAACCAATACGGCGGCAGTAGTCTTCGTATCGTTCCGTTTCGAAATGTATGTCGTGACGTGGGTAACTGAGAGGAGTAATGTTGATGTACGTAAACAGCGGAATAAGGTTCTCGCGCGGGTCCGAAGACTCTGTTCCTGAGAAACGGTCGATATGTATCTGCTCAGGGAACAACACGGTTATGCCGCGTTGATGACAGCGTTCGGCTAACGGGCGTATGATGGTCTCCAGACACTCGGACACATGCGTCAAATCGAAGTTTTGGTACTCCGATTCACCTATCTTGCGTACCGGGCGTAATTGGAGTTGGTTCACGGGAACGCCGGCAAACAGCGTGTCAAACTCTGCCAACTCATCCGTATTGTCCGCGTTCATCGTGTAATTGACACGGACATTGAAATTCGGGAATCGGGACTTCACTTGTTTGATGGATTCCAGTAGTTGCAGGAACGCGTCGAAGTCTGCCGTTTCGCCCATCATATGTTCGTATGTCTCGCGGCGAATACCGTGCAGAGAGATGGTCAGTTCGTTCAGCCCTGATTCCACCAGTGCCGCTAATTGCTCGTATTGGAGCCTTGCGCCGTTACTGGTGAGCGCGATATAAGGTACGCCATATTGCCTGCCTAAACGCACTAATTGCAGAGTGCCTTCCGGGTCCATGGTAGGCTCGGCGCCGCAACCGATTTGTAGTCTGAGGGTACGGTGAAAAAGGGAATGGGCGATATGCTCTATTTGTACGGCGTCCAGTTTTCCGCTACGACGTTTGGCACGTTCTTCCGCATTACTGAAATAACACATTTTGCACCGATAGTTGCAGGCCAATACAGGATCGATGAACACGCCTAAATAACGCCTACGCGTACGATGCAGCAACCACAGAGCCGTCAGTTTCAAACGGCTGCCACTTAAATGCGAAAAACGGCGTAATAAAGCATAAATGTCCATAAATTCTCAACTCTCAACTCTCAATTCTCAATTCTCAACTCTCAATTCTCAATTCTCAACTCTCAATTCTCACCTCTCAATTCTCACCTCTCAATTCTCACCTC
>ONUF01000032.1 GCA_900321005.1 uncultured Bacteroidales bacterium
AGACCGAGTTTCTTGTTACCCTTAGCAGCCTCATAATCAATCACTTCGCGGATAGCCTCGCAAGCCGAACCCATACAGATGATGATGTTCTCTGCGTCAGCTGCGCCGTAGTAATTGAACGGACGATACTCGCGACCGGTGATCTTGCTGATCTCCTTCATGTAGTCGGAAACGATGTCAGCCACGCCGTCGTAGTAACGGTTGCAGCTCTCGCGGTGAGCGAAGAAGACATCCGGGTTTTCCGCCATACCGCGCATCTCAGGACGCATCGGGCTGAGGGCACGCTCACGGAACTCCTGGAGTGCCTTGTAGTCCACTAACGGACGGAGATCCTCCATATCCATCGCCTCTACTTTCTGGTACTCGTGCGAAGTACGGAAGCCGTCGAAGAAGTTCAAAAATGGTACGCGGCTCTTGATAGTAGCCAAGTGAGCCACACCTGCGAGGTCCATCACCTCTTGTACGGAAGCCTCAGCGAGCATAGCGAAACCGGTCTGGCGGCAAGCCATGACATCCTGGTGGTCACCGAAGATACAGAGCACGTGCGAAGCGAGCGTACGAGCCGATACATGGAAGACGGTCGGGATCAACTCACCGGCAATCTTGTACATGTTCGGGATCATGAGGAGCAGACCCTGCGAAGCCGTGAAAGTGGTGGTCAGCGCACCTGCGTTCAGCGAACCGTGAACGGCACCTGCTGCACCGGCCTCAGACTGCATCTCCTGCACGAGTACGGTCTCGCCGAAGCTACCTCGGTGAACATGTAAGCCACATGCGCCGCAGCTGCGTTACCATCCATGGTCATAAATTTTTTCTCTTTTGCCATAAAAATAATTTGTTTATTGTTGGTTTGATTTCAAAATCACAGGATAATATATATAATATATTATAGGGTTCGGCAGGATACGTGATTACCCCGACATGCCCCCGACTTTAGTACAGGAATCCCAGCAGCCACAGCGGGATCTGGTTGCCACGGCCGGTCTCCAGTTCACCCACAGCGGTCGGACGAATCGCGTCACGGGCGGTGCCTTTCTCCTTGACATCGAAGAAATACTGGTTATCTACGATAAACATCGCCGAGCGCTCGGTCGCGTTCACGCGGTGCGAACCATGCACGGTGTTGTAGAAGAAAGTCTCGTACATGTCGATCGCCGGAATGACGCGCGTGAAGTCCATGCGCGCGACATTGGTGTTATGCATATACACTTTGGTCGGCTTCATCGGGAAGTTCTTGTCCTCCGGATAGAGGAGGTTGATGAGACGCGAGTCCTTAAGGTACTTGATATAGTTCATCGTCGTGGCACGACTCAACCCTATCTCGTCGGATATATTACTGATGTTGAGGGCACAAGGCGTCTCACGCATCAGGATATACAGCAGTTTGCGGAGCTTATGCAAGCAGGACACGTCGATCTGCTTGATCATCAGCACATCCACCTCCAGCTGGCTGTTCATAACCTTGAGTAAGGCGCTCTCAAAGTTCTTACTCTCGAGGTAGGACGGATAGAATCCGTGATCGAGGTAAGCCTTGAAGTACTGCAGCGGATGCACGCGTTCGCATATCTCGCGCGATATAGAAGCGTGGTGATTCATGATCTGATCGAGACTGTATGCCGGAAGGCGCAGTCCTGTCTGGAGGTTCAGATACTCGCGGAAGGAGAAACCGCGCAGGTTGTACGAGTGCACGATGTCCTGCAGATAGTTATTCTCCTCATCAATCGGCATCACCGGCGTAGCGCAGAAGACGATATGCAGATTCGGGTATTTATTATAGCAGCGCTTCAGCTCGCGCGACCAGTGCGGGTATTTGAAGATCTGGTCGATGAACAGGTATCGTCCGCCGGCCTTGACGAATCGGCTCGCCAGTTCCACGATGGTGTGCTGGGTAAAGAAGAAGTCGTTCAGGTTGACATACAGACACGGCCGAATGGCTTTGGGTTTGCGCCGCGACTTGATTGCCGCGCACTCGCGCTCGTACTGCTCCTGATACGCTTGCTCAATCTCCTTGATACGAGACAGCATAAAATCCGTTTTGCCGACACCACGACCGCCCTTGATAGCAATCAGGCGATCCTCCCAGTTAATCTCGTCCATCAGCAAACGACGGATAGGCATAAATGCACGCTTCACGAGTGCTTCGTGAATCTGAAAGAATGCATCCAGCATGGTTCTTCTTGGTGTTTCTTGTTCCATTTTAGGTTAAATTTGCTTAGGTTTTTATAGTTTATTTCACAATTTGGGCGCAAAGTTACGCAAATTATTTGGATTTTGCAATACTTATCTTGCATTTTTTGCAAAAAAAATGAGGGTTTACGACCGTAAACCCTCAAAATTACACATTTTTTGTAAAAAAATGCACTTTTTTGTACTTCGATTAGAGCGAGATAGCTCCACTCGGACATACATCTGCACAAGTTCCGCACTCGGTGCAAACGTCCGGATCAATCGAATAGTGCTCGCCCTCCGAGATAGCACCCATCGGACATTCATCGATACACGTACCACAAGCGATACAATCGGTAGAAATTTTGTAAGCCATAGTATATAATTGTTTAATGTTGAATGTTTAATGTTTAGTGATTTGCGGTGCAAAGGTACAACAAAAAATTGACACTACCAAATAATGGGGAGACTTTTTGTTATTTTTTGTGTTTTTTGACGGTGGCGAGGGCGGCAAGAAGTTGGGCGTTAGGACCCGTTAACTCCTTGTCCGTCAGTCCTTTACGCTTGGCGTAGGTCGTCCAGTCTTTCGCTCCCCCACTCGACACCGGCATCCCTAATTGCAGGTAGTGGCAATAGGCTATCGCGAGGGCATCCGTGGCGTCTAATTTCTTCGGCATGTCTTCATCCGGAATATGCAAAAAGCGCTGGAGCATACCTGCTACCTGTTGCTTGGTGGAATGGCCGTTTCCGGTAATCGCCATCTTGATCTTCATCGGCGAGTACTCGTAGATAGGCACATCCTTGCTCAACGCCGCCGCAATCGCGACCCCCTGCGCATGCACAATCTTGATCATCGTCTGGGGGTTTTTGTCCACGAACTGCGTCTCGATAGCGAGGCACGAAGGATGGTACTTGTCGATGATTTCTTGCAGGAAGAAAAACTCCTTCTGCAACCGCGGATATTGGCCTTCGAGTTTATGCACGTCGTACGCGCCAAACTCCAGTATATCAACCTGTTGGCCCACCGTGTGCAAGATCGCGTAACCCATGAACAAGGTTCCCGGATCAACACCTAAGATAATATGTTCAGACCTATTCTTGTCGATCATCCTTCTCGTGATTTCGGATAAATCCGCGGATAATAACGACTGCCGCACCGGCAATCAGCACGTAGTCCGCCCAGGGCTCAATCTTCGCGATACTCAATCCGGCTCCAACCGCCAGTATCACCGCACCCACAATCAATATAATTGTTGACAACTTCATAATCATCAATAATCAATTATCAATAATCAATTATTCCTCAATGAGGAATATCTCCTCGTCTGCGTTGTGCATGAAATAATGTTCGCGCGCATAGCGCTCCAGGCTGTCCTTGTTATGCAGCAACTGGATTTCTCGTTGCGCCTGTTCGGTTGCGTCGCGATACATGTCGCGCTGTTCCTCCATCTGCCGGATCTCACGGTGACGATGGATAGAACGAATCAGGCTCTGGTCGCCGATAAACAGAAAGACCACCAGAAAGAGCAAAATCGTTACCACATACTTGCCCCACTTGTGCACACGGATATATGTCCAAAACTTGGAAATATTCATTTTTCTGTAAAATCCGCTGCAAAATTACACTTTTTTTTGCATGTATGCAAATTTTTTTGTATCTTTGCGCCCAAATTATGAAAAATATACACATGAAAACTCGCTTTTCGCTCTTCGCGCTGCTGGTGTTGACCTGCCAAGTACTGCTTGCGCAAACGCACATCAAGGTGAAGGATCCCAACACCTGGACGACCGACGAACTCGCGCCGTATGTAGGTCAAATGGTTATCTTCGACGTGCCGATCATCGTGTCGTCCAACGCCTCGTCGCCTTACACCGTCTCCACACGGCGTCTGTTCACACCCACTAACCAGGCTTTTCCTAACACCACCGCCATCAAGACCGTCACTTCGATGAACGGCAAGGGCGCCATGCAGATTTCCGGTCTCCCCAAAGAGCTGCGCTGCGGAGATAAGATCTATAACCTCAAGGCGCGGGTGACCAGCACAAACAGACTGGAATACCTCGGCGGCGCGTGCGAGAACTCACGCGCATATTACGACACGGTGAACGTGCGCCGACTCGTCAATATCGCCGATTGTGACACCTGCCTGCTTGTCTGCACCTCGAACCTCGAGAACTACTTTCTCGTCAATCCCCAAAACAGTTACCACTCCCGCCAGCGCGCGAAAGTGATTGATGCCCTCAAGCATATCGATGCAGACCTCTTAGGATTCGTCGAGCTCGAATGCGGCGATGCGGCCATCAAAGAGATCGTCAGTTACCTCAACTCCAACCTGCCCCATCGCAACTACGGCTATGTGGCCGACGGCACTTCCGCCAGCGGCACAGACACCAAGGCGGCCTTCGTTTATGACAAGAAAGTGCTCAAGACTTACGGGGAACTGCAGATCATCGGAACCGGTGCCGGCAAGGCCCGCAAAGCGATGCAGGTCTTTGAGCAACGATCCAACGGCGAGCGGTTCATCTACTCCGTCAACCACTTCAAAGCCAAGTCCGGTGCCGGAACAGGTGCCGACGCTGACCAGCACGACGGACAGGGTTCGTATAACGCTACGCGCTGCCAGGAGGCACAGGCGGTTATCGACCTCTACAAACGGCTCGTGCCGCAACTCAATCAGGACAAAGATATTCTTATCATGGGCGACCTCAATGCATACGCCAAAGAGGACCCGATTCGCAAGTTCCTCGACTACGGACTAATCGACCTCCACCGTGCGTACCACGCCGACACGAGTTACAGTTACCAATACGGCGGCCTGGCGGGTTATCTGGACCACGCCATCTGCAGTCCTTCCATGTACAGACAAGTGTGCGGCGCGATCGGTTTCCACGTCAACTCTGACGAGAACGACCGCTATACCTACGATAAGTCGTCCGACCAGACCATGTTCCGTTATTCGGATCACGACCCCGTTTTGGTTGGACTCCGACTCGACGGTTCTGCAGCCACCTACGACCCGAAACCGGAAATCAACAACCTCGAGATCCTGCGCGGCAATGCCACCCACCTCGTCATTCGCGATGCCGAATCGACCGACGAGCAGCTCAGTTACTACGCTATCTATGACATCAGCGGTCGGCCTGTAGTCAGCGCCAAGAAGATCGAGAGCAGCATAGAATCAGTAGCTCTCCCCGACGCTTCTGGCGTCTATATCCTCTACGTCTATCATAAGGCGAAAGTGTATCCATATAAATTCATTGTGCCCTGATGCTGGACCTGTTTTCGGAAATAGAAGAACCGGAGCGTGAGGAGTTAAAGCGCCTGCGCAAAGAGTTGGAGGAAGCGAACTATAAGTACTATGTACTTAACATGCCTACGCTCTCCGACCGGGAGTTCGACGAGAAGATGCATCGTCTCCAAGCGCTCGAGGCACAATTTCCGGATATGTTCGACCCCAAGTCCCCTACCCAACACGTAGGTTCGGACTTAGGCAAGAAGGGCTTCGAGCAGGTTCGTCATAAGTATCCCATGTTGTCATTGGCGAATAGTTACTCGCGCGAAGAGATCGAAGATTGGGTACGTAAGTTGCCTTCGGGCGTGGAGATCGTGTGCGAACTCAAATACGACGGTCTCTCCATCAGTCTCTGGTACGAACACGGTGTGCTTGTCAAAGCCCTCACGCGCGGCGATGGGCAGCAAGGCGACAATGTGATTGATAACATCAAGACCATTCCTTCCATCCCTTGGAAAATAGACCGCACGGACATACCTGAGTGGTTCGAACTCCGCGGAGAAGTGTTACTGCCTTGGGCGAATTTCGAGCGGCTAAACAAAGAACGCGAGGAGCAGGAAGAACCGCTCTTCGCTAATCCGCGTAACGCGGCGTCAGGTACGCTCAAGCTGCAAGACCCGCGGGAAGTGGCGCGGCGTGGACTCGATGCCTATCTGTATTACATGCTCGGCGAGAACCTGCCGGGCACTACCCACTACGAACGACTTGACACGGCGCGGCAATGGGGATTCCACATCTCCAACGCTATCAAAGTCTGCAAGAATGTGGATGAGGTGATGGCGTATATCGCGTACTGGGACACCGAGCGCAAGAACCTGCCGGTCGCTACCGACGGCATCGTACTCAAAGTGAACAACCTCGCCCAACAGGAAGAACTCGGCTTCACCGCCAAGACCCCGCGCTGGGCCATCGCGTATAAATTCCCGGCAGAGAAACAGTTGACGCTGCTCAAAGAGATCACCTATCAGGTCGGCCGAACCGGTGTCGTGACGCCCGTCGCCAACCTCGAGCCTGTGCAGTTAAGCGGAACCATCGTCCAACGCGCGACGCTCCATAACGAAGACTTCATCCGCTCGCTCGATATCCGTCCCGGCGACCGTGTGTGGGTAGAGAAAGGCGGCGAGATCATCCCGAAGATCGTCGGTCGTGCCGACCGAAATGATGAAATGAGCGCGACTGCGTCGCTCAATGATGGAATGATGTATTCCTTCCCCACCACCTGCCCGGAATGCGGTGCACCGCTCGTGCGCGTAGAAGGCGAAGCCGCCTGGCGATGCCCGAACGAAACCGGTTGTCCGCCGCAGATAAAAGGGAAAATCGAGCATTTCGTGTCGCGTAAAGCGATGAACATCGACGGGCTCGGTGAAGAGACGATCGACTTGTTCTACCAGAAAGGTTTACTGCATAACATCGCCGATATTTACGACTTGAAGTTATCCGACATCGCGGCGCAAGAGCGCCTCGGCGAGAAGTCGGCGCAGAACATTCTCGACGGTATCGAAGCCTCGAAACAAGTGCCGTGGGCACGCGTGCTCTTTGCGCTTGGCATCCGTATGGTGGGTGAAACAACCGCCAAGAAGATAGCACGCAAATACAACACCATCGACGCGCTCCAATGGGCTACGGCCGAACAACTGTGCGCCATCGAAGATGTAGGTCCGCAGATCGCTGAAAACATCGTGGCGTACTTCAACGACATGCGTAACCTCGAGATCCTCGAGCGTCTCCGCCAAGCAGGTGTGCAATTCGAAGGCGAAGCGGAAGCAGAACCGACGAGTGACAAACTTGCGGGCTTAAGCATCGTTATTTCCGGCACCTTCAGCCAGCATTCGCGCGACGAGTACAAGGCGCTCATCGAGGCCCATGGAGGAAAGAATGTAGGTTCGGTGAGCAAGAAGACGAGTTTCATTCTCGCCGGCGAGAACATGGGTCCGGAGAAACGCAAGAAAGCCGAAGACCTCGGCATAAAACTACTAACCGAAGACGAATTCCTAGGCCTCCTAGGTTCCTAGTTTCCTAGTCCCCTAGTACACACGCTTATGAAGATAAAAGACAAAATATTCGATTATGTGCGGAGCAAGCAACCCGAGCGCTCGGCGCGTTTTCCGCACCTCGACCAACCGCTCAAGATCATCATCCTCTACGAGAGTGATGTACTCGAGCGAAACGACAACATCAAGACCATTCGTCAGGAACTGCTACGGCGACAGATGGATGTCACCATGTGGGGATACGTGGAGAAGAAAGAGATCACGACGCTCATCCTGCCGCAGAGCCGCATTCTGGGACTGAACGATTATAACCTGCTGGGTAAACCCCGCGACTACGTGCTGACGGACTTGCAAGCGGAGCATTATGACCTGCTCATCGACCTCACCACGCGTCCGCTCCTGCCGCTGCGTTACCTCGCGCTCTTCACCAACGCGGACTTCAAGGTGGGAATGAACCTCGGCGAAGGCATCCACGACATGCTCATCTCCCTACCCGATTTCTCGCCCGAACAGGGCGACGCGGCAGAGATCGAAGCCTCGTGGCTCTTCCACCAAATCATGGAATATCTCACAACCATCAAGAGCAATGATTAAAGGACTTGGCACAGCATTGATCACGCCCTTCAAAGCAGACGGAAGCGTGGATTACGAAGCCCTTGCGCGCGTGCTCGACACCCAACTCACGGGATTCGTCGATTACCTCGTCGTGCTCGGCACAACCGGCGAAGCAGCCACCATGACCGAAACCGAGAAACGCGAAGTAAGGACATTTGTTAGAGACTACGTCAAAAAATCATCAATTATCAATCATCAATCATCAATTCCCCTGGTATTAGGTGTCGGTGGCAACAACACCGCCGCCGTTTGCGAAACACTCCGAACGATAGACCTCACGGGCTTCGAAGCCATCCTTTCCGTTTGTCCATATTATAACAAACCGAACCAAGAGGGACTGTTTCAGCATTTCTGTGCAGTGGCCGAAGCCTCGCCCGTACCCGTGATATTATATAATGTACCCGGGCGCACGGGCGTGAACCTGCTACCGGAAACGGTGATGCGTATTTGGGAGGCCCATCCCGACAAGATTGCAGGCATCAAAGAAGCCTCCGGCAACCTCGAACAGATTAAACATCTTATAAACCTGGCGAAAGGAAAATTGCTTGTAATAAGTGGGGATGACGGAATAGCCTGTGAGGTGATGGCGGCCGGCGGCGCAGGACTGATCTCCGTCGCGTCGAACGCCTATCCCGAGGACTTCTGGCATATTGTGCACGACCAAGACGCAGCGCTGCAAGCGCGCTATGCGGAGACCATCAAACTGCTCTTTGCCGAAGGCAATCCGGTGGGCATCAAAGCGGTGTTGGCCAACAAAGGACTCATCTCCAACCACCTCCGCCTACCCCTTGTTCCTGCATCCAAAGAACTCCAAAAACAATTGGCATAAAAAAAGAGCGACCGCTTGGTCGCATTTTTTATCAAGACGCCTGACCTCGCATGTACTCGCCGGGGGTGATGCCGGTTTTGTTTTTGAACATGCGCGTGAAATGATGCGGGTAATCGAAGCCGAGCATGTATGCCGTTTCGCTGATGCTGCGGCCGCTCATGAGGATATTCTTCGCGATTCGGATGATATACGATTGAATATATTCCTTGGCAGAAGCGCCTGTCGCTTGTTTCACCAAATCGCCGAAATAACCCGCTGAATACGCCATCTCCGAGGCGCAATACGCTACTGTCGGCAAGCCTTTCTCGGCTTGCCGGCCTTCGTAATAATACTGGTTCAACAAGGCGTGAAACCGTTTCAGCACATCCGGCTCGTTCGCCGTAATCTGCGCATTCTGACGCCAATAGGCAAGCTGACAGTAATCCAAGATCAACCGCAGATAGCTGACCACTATATTCCGTAGAGCAGCGCTGTCGGTGTGCGTTTTTAGTTCTTCGCGCAGCGCGCTTAGCAGCATCTCTATCGCATCCCATTCCTGCGGTTCAAGAGGCAGCGAATCGGTGAAGAAATACGAGAAGAAATTATACTCCGCGATGTGCGCCTCGAGGTCTGTCTTACTCATCAACTCCGGCGACCACAACACCGCCCAGCCGTTCAAAAAGAGCGGTTTGCCATCATCTTCCCTGCCGCCTATTTGCCCCGGTGCGACGGCGATTACTGACCACTCGCTCACCTGCACAGGCCGCACGCCGTACGACAAGTCCTGCGGAAACTCCCGCTGGATAAACAACCCATACACGCTGTAGTTATTCAAACTCGTCCTGACGCCTTTCTCCAGTTCATCAAAATGAATGACGCTAATCAGCGGGTGGATCACTTCCGCCTCCAGATGCCGCGCATACACATTCGGTTCCCGTATATTCAGTAGTTTTTTCATAAGGGCTGAAATTTGCGTGCAAAGATACAATTTTTCTGCGAGATATGCAAAAATGGCAGCCAAAAAATGATATTTTTATGCAATTTCTGCAAAATTGGTAGTTATTTGGGCAATTTGTGTTTGTACATATTTTGGAAATGTACTAATTTTGCACTCGATTTCAATAAGAGAGATTATGAGACGTTTTGTAACACTTATTTTTGCGATAAGCACAATGACCCTTATGGCACAAACACCTATTAACATTATTGTCGGTTCAAAGAGTTTTACTGCTACGCTCGCTGATTCCGAAACCGGCGAAGCCTTTGCTGCCTTATTACCTCTGACCGTCACGATGAACGAACTGAACGGCAATGAGAAATACCATTACCTGTCCTCTTCTCTTCCCACCGCCGCATACCAGCCCGGCACGATTCATGCCGGCGATCTGATGCTCTACGGCAACAACTGCTTCGTCCTTTTCTACGAGACTTTCAATAGTTCGTATTCTTATACCCGTATAGGCGCAATAGACAACCCTTCCGGTTTGGCTGAGGCGCTTGGAGTTGGTAATATGTCCGTACGTTTTGAATTCGGACAAACCACAGACCTCACCCCAGCCCTCTCCAAAGGAGAGGGAGTAAAGGTGTTCCGTAACGGACAACTCTATATAAGGTACAATGGATCAATGTATAATGTACAAGGGGTAAAGGTAAAATAGTTCTTTTTCTGTCCGACTTTTTTGTATATTTGAGAAAAAAGTAGTAATTTTGCAGCGAAATTCAAATAATAAATTCATAAACGCAAATAATTAAAACAAAATAGCTATGCAAAACTTTGATTATCAGACACCGACACGTCTTATTTTTGGTGAAGGCGTCGTAGAGAAACTGCAGAAAGTGATGAGCGGTTTCGGCAAGAAAATACTCCTGACTTACGGCGGAGGAAGTATAAAGAAAATACCGGCTTTCAGAGGTAAAGCAGGCAGCCTTTATGATTATGTGCGGGAGACGCTGAAGGATTTTGAGGTGGTGGAGTTGAGCGGTATTCAGCCGAATCCGAAATATGATCCTTCGGTTTTGGAAGGTGTGCGGCTGTGCAAGGAACATAAGGTAGACGTGATCCTTTCGGTCGGCGGCGGAAGCGTGCTGGATTGCTCGAAGGCGATTGCAGCAGGTGCTTGTTATGACGGCGATCCTTGGGACCTGATTTCGTACAAAGTGAAAGCACAGGCAGCTCTGCCGATTGTGGATATTATCACTTTGGCGGCGACGGGAAGTGAGTACGACTGCGGCGGTGTGATTTCCCGCACGGAGACGAATGACAAGATTGGTTATTTGGATCGGCACTTGTTCCCTGCCGTTTCGTTCCTGGATCCGACATATACGTTCTCGGTCAGCCGGAAACAGACTGCGGCGGGTATTGCGGACGCGATGAACCACACCATGGAGCAGTATTTCGTGGAGGACGCGACGCTGCTGAATGACGGTTTCTGCGAGTCGATGTTGCGTAGTCTCATGGCGAACGGGCGCAAGTGTATTGAGAACCCGGAGGATTATAAGGCGCGCGCGGAGATGATGCTGGCTTGTACATATGGTTGCAACGGTATTCTGGCGTTGGGTAACAGCGAAAGCGGTTGGCCATGTCATGGAATAGAGCACGCTTTGAGTGCTTATTACGATATCACGCACGGCGAAGGATTGGCGATTATTACGCCGAGGTGGATGAGGCATATCCTGAACGAGCGCACACTGCCGCGGTTTGTGAAATACGGCGTGAATGTGTTCGGCATTGACGCTTCGCTGGACGAGTGGACGATTGCGAACAAGGCGATTGAGGCGACTTATGCGTTCTTTGAGTCGATCGGCATTCCGATGCACCTGCGCGAAGTGGGAATAGACGACAGCCGCCTTGACGAAATGGCACATCATATCGCTGTAAATGAGGGCCTCGAAAACGCTTATGCGGCTCTGACCGAGAAGGACATCAAAGAGATTTTGGTGGCAAGTTTGTAAGATGAGAAAGTTTTTTATCTTTGCCTTTGCGGCAATCCTATTTGCAGCGTGCACAAATTCAAATGAGAAAATGAGTAAATGCGAAAATGAGACCTGGGACAAAGTATTCCCGCTTAGTGAGAAAGTAAACCACCAAAAGGTGAGTTTCCCAAACCAATACGGCTTCACTTTGGTCGCAGACCTATACACGCCAAAGGCAAATGACAAATCTCAAATGTCAAATCATAAATACGCCGCTTTAGCGGTATCCGGTCCTTTCGGCGCGACGAAAGAGCAGAGTTCGGGTCTGTATGCGATGAAGATGGCGGAACGCGGGTTTATTACGCTGGCTTTTGACCCTTCTTTCACCGGCGAGAGTTCGGGCGAACCGAGACGCACGGCTTCGCCGGACATCAATACGGAAGATTTCATGGCGGCGGTGGATTACCTTTCCAAACTGCCCGAAGTGGACGCAAACCGCATCGGTATTATTGGTATCTGTGGTTGGGGAGGTATCGCCCTCAATGCGGCGGCAGCGGATACGCGTATCAAAGCGACCGTTGCTTCGACGATGTACGACATGACGCGTGTCAGCGGTAACGGTTATTTCGACTCCGCTGACACCGAAGAGGCGCGTCACGAAGCGCGTGTGGCACTCGCCGCACAACGTCTTGCAGACCCTGCTGCTATGGCAGGAGGCGTGATAGACCCACTGCCGGACGATGCACCGCAGTTCGTCAAGGACTACTACGATTACTATAAGACCCCGCGCGGCTACCATGCCCGCAGCGGCAACTCGAATGACGGTTGGCGCGTCATCGGCACGCAGGCTTATGCTAACAGCCGTTTCCTGTATTACATCAACGAGATCCGTTCGGCTGTTCTGATCATGCACGGCGAGAATGCCCACAGCCGTTATTTTGGCGAAGCGGCGTACCATTATATGGTGGAAGGCAAGGCGGACGGCTACAAAACCGTGGTGGCTCCGAACCCGTGTCCCGAGAACAAAGAGTTGCTTATCATTCCGGATGCCTCGCATTGCGACCTCTATGATGGCGGCTATACCGAACCGGCAGGCAAAGGCGAACCCAAGAACCTCATTCCGTGGGACAAGTTAGCGGAGTTCTTCAACAAGAACCTAAAGTAAGAAATCTCAAATATCAAATATCCAATGTCAAATAAAAAAGTAGTTGTATTGTCAACCTCCCTCCGTCCCGGATCGAACAGCCATCAGTTGGCGGAGCAGTTTGCAGAAGGTGCCAAGAGCGCCGGACATGAAGTGGAGTTGATCTCGCTGCGGGGCAAAGAGATAAAGTTCTGTATCGGTTGCCTCAAGTGTCAGGAGACAGGCGCGTGTGTCTTCAAAGACGATGTGCCGGCGATCATGGAGAGCGTGCTCAACGCGGATGTTGTTTGCTGGGCAACGCCGATTTATTACTATGAGATGTCGGGTCAGATGAAGACGCTCATCGACCGGATGAACGCCATGTACCCGAAGGATTACAAGTTCCGCGACATCTACCTGCTGACCACCGCTGCCGAGGACGAGGAGTTTACACCCAAACGCGCCGAGAGCGGCCTGCAAGGCTGGATTGAGTGCTATGAGAAGTGCACGCTCAAAGCACATCTTTTCTGCGGCGGCGTGAATGATCCGCACGAGATTGCCGGCAACGCCAAACTCCAAGAGGCGTACGAATTAGGCAAAAACATTTGAAAGACATGAAAGACCTTAATCAATACACCCATCGTTATTCACTTACGGCGGCAGACATGGACACGCGTTACCGGATGACGCCGAACGCTGTGTTGCTCTATTATCAAGATTGCTGGGCACGATATATGTCGTGCCTACATCTTGCTGCTTTTGATGTCGTTAAGCACAACCGCTTATGGGTCATTACGGAGTTCAACGCGTGGTTTGAAGAACAGACAGCCCTGTGGTCGGACGATGTCGATGTGACCGTTTGGAACAGCGAAGTGGGCGCTTTGCGTCTGTATGCCGAGTTCCGCGTGCATCGGTCGGATGGTGTCGAGGTGGCGCATGGCTACGGCTGTTGGACGTTGCTTGATACCGAAGCACATCGCCTTGCGCCGATGACCCCTTTCCAACCGCAGATACCCGTCCTGCAGGAAGTGACATCTGAGACCCATAAGAAGCGACGTTTTCCGACGGACGGCACACCGCTCCAACAGATTGAGCATCGCGTCAACCCGATCAATTTGGATTTCAACGGACATGTCAACAACCGCACGTACCTCTCTATTGCCATGCAGTCGGCAGACGAGGCGTTCATGGACGCGCACGCGATTAGATGCCTGACGATTCATTGGCTCAAAGAGACCTTCTTGGGCGACACACTCTTATGCCGTTTGAGTCTGTTGCCCAACGAGACAGATGAAACCGTCTATCACTACCTCCACACGATAAGTCGTAACGATGCCGAGACCGCCGCGCAGGTCTATTCCGAATGGATCCCGCGAACCGAACAGATAGACGTCTCTGTCCACGCATCGAGAAAATAATAGTTTAAACACTGAATCAGGAAAAGACAAAATGAGCTCTATGAAAAATAGCAAAGTTATTCTCCTTACCGGTGCGAGTAGCGGCATCGGTTATGACACCGCGGTTGCGTTGGCGCAACAGGGACACAAAGTGTATGCAGCAGCCCGTCGTGTTGATCGCATGGAGCCGCTTCGTCAGTACGGCATCGTGCCGCTGAAGATGGATGTGACCGATGAAGCATCGATGCAGGAAGGTGTGAAGACGCTTTTGGATGCCGAAGGACGCATCGATGTGCTCATCAATAACGCCGGTTATGGTTATTTTGGAGCAGTAGAGAATGTGCCAATGGATGATGCCCGTAATCAGTTGGAAGTCAATGTGTTTGGCCTTGCTCGCCTTTGTCAGTTAGTGCTGCCGACGATGCGTGCTCAGCATAGCGGACGTATCATCAATACGGCATCGGTGGCAGGCAGGTCGGTCTTCTATTACGGCGGTTGGTATCATGTGTCCAAGTATGCCGTGGAGTCGCTTAGCGATGCGATGCGCATGGAACTCAAGCCGTTTGGCATCGACGTGGTCATCATCGAACCCGGTGCTATCAAAACCAATTGGGGTATCATTGCCGCCGATCACCTGATTGAGTCCTCGAAAGGAACAGCCTATGAACAGACAGGAACGATGATGGCGAACAACCTGCGGAATATGTACCTCTCCAATACGATCTCCGATCCGGCTGTGGTACGCAAAGCGATTGTTCGTGCGGTCAATGCACGTCGTCCTTGTACCCGTTACCGCATCGGACGGATGGCGAACGCCATCGTTTTCTTCCATTGGCTGCTTCCGACACGTTGGTGGGATGCCTTCCTCCGTCTCATGGGAAAACGTAAATTGATGTAAATCCCCGATGCGTTACTTCCAAGCTTGGGTGAAGTAAATCGAGTTTATGAACGTAGAAGAGATACAGGATTTTTGCCTTTCGTTGGGCGCAGATGTAGAAGAGAAACTGCCTTTTACCAAGTTCAAGAACGGCGAAGGAGTGCTGGTTTTCTATGTCTGCGGACATATGTTCTGCTTCTTCGATCTCAATGATTTTCAGGTTATCTCGCTCAAGTGCCAGCCTGAACGGATAGATGAACTGAAAGCTGAATACGACTGCATCGGCAACCCCTATAACGAGTCGCCCAAACACTGGATAGGTCTTGATCCGCATACTGCCCCGGACACGCTCACCGAAGACCTCATCCGCAATTCATACGAGATTGTCAAAGCCAAATATACGAAACGGTTAAAATAGTCCCTACTAATAGATGGACATTTTGGCACAAGGATGGACAAAATGGCATAAAATGGACAAATTGGCAGAGACAAATAGGCTGGCACATTTATTGCCGCTTTCTGAGAGTAAACGCAAGTATGTTTTTAATTCTATACGTATGAAAACGAGTACTAAAATTTGGATGTGTATTGCGGGTGTCGCACTCGTAGCACTCGGCGTAATGTGTATCCTCTGCCCGGGAACCACATTGTTAAGCCTGGCTTGGGTATTTGGTTTGATGTTCTTCCTCGGCGGTTGTACGGAGATGGCTGCGTGGTCGGCTACACGCGGGTTTATCCCAATGAGCGGACTGATGTTCCTTTCTGCTTTGCTGCAAATCATCCTCGGAGCAGTCATGGTCTTCCATCCGGCTCCATTGATGGTTGCGCTGCCGTTCATCTTCGCTTTCTGGCTCATGTTTGAAGGCATCAACCTCGCTATCAGTTCTGCTGATTTCAAGCGTGTCGGTTTTCGCCGTTGGTGGATTGTCTGCTGCTTTGGTGTACTGGCGGCATGTTTCGGCGTGTACTGCCTTGTGAACCCGAATGTGAGCGCAGAAACCATCGCTTGGGTCGTCGGCTTGGGTATCATCCTCGACGGTATCGGCAACTGGGTAAAAGTGGCCGTCGTCAACAAAGTGGAGAAACGCTTCGTCAAACTGCATGACCGTCTGCGCGAAGTAACGGATATTGACTGGGAAGAGGTAAAATGAACCAATACACCCATCGTTATTCGCTCACGGCAGCGGACATGGACACGCGTTACCGGATGACGCCGAACGCTGTTTTGCTCTATTATCAGGATTGCTGGGCACGCTATATGGCATGCCTGCATCTTGCTGCTTTTGATATAGTGAAGCAGAACCGCATCTGGGTCATTACGGAGTTCAACGCGTGGTTTGAAGAGCAGACAGCCCTTTGGTCGGACGATGTCGATGTGACCGTTTGGAACAGCGAAGTGGGCGCTTTGCGTCTGTATGCCGAATTCCGCGTGCATCGGGCAGATGGCATCGAAGTGGCACATGGTTACGGCTGTTGGACGTTGCTTGATATCGAAGCACATCGCCTTGCGCCGATGTCACCTTTCCAACCGCAGATACCCGTCCTGCAGGAAGTGACATCTGAGACCCATAAGAAGCGACGTTTTCCGACGGAAGGTACGCCGCTTCAACAGATCGAGCACCGTGTCAACCCGATCAATCTCGATTTCAACGGTCACGTCAACAACCGCACGTACCTCTCTATCGCCATGCAGTCAGCGGACGAAGCGTTCATGGACGCACACGCGATTCGTTGTTTGACGATTCATTGGCTCAAGGAGACGTTCCTTGGCGACACACTCTTATGCCGCTTGAACTTATTGCCTAACGAGACAGACGAAACCGTCTATCACTATCTCCACACGATAAGTCGTAACGATGCCGAGACCGCCGCACAGATTTATTCCGAATGGATCCCCCGGGCGGAGCAGATAGATGTGTCGGTTCATGCTTCCCGAAAATAACATTTTGTACCTTGGAGTCACCTTTTGCGCACAACGAAAATGAATATTCCTATGAGACAGCGCGTTATAGGCATTGGAGACATGAATAATCCCGCATGAGCGGCTCACATCATTGTGAGCCGCTTTTTTTGTCTGCTCCGTTTCACTCCGCAAAAGTAATGGGGGTACGCATATATCATTGCAAAATCAAAACATTATTTGCTTATCTCGAAAAATTATTGTATCTTTGTGCTGATTTTTGAAAAAAAATGAAGTGTGGTTGTAAGATTTGGGCGGGAAAATCGTATTACATATAGAGAGGCTCTACAAATGGTGGCAAATGGCACATGATTTGAGGGTTGAAGTTGAAGAGTTTTAGTACAAATGACGCACGAGCAGTTTACGCAAATATATTTGCCGTTCAGCGGAAAGATGTATGCACTGGCATACAACTTACTCCGTAACCGTGACGAGGCGCGTGACTGCGTGCAAGATGTGTACGCGGAACTATGGAACAAGCGTGACACCATAGAGCCGGACAAACCACCACTTCCGTTTGTTTTAACGATGGTGCGGAACAACTGCCTTGACCGTCTCAAGTCCCGAAGCACACAAGCAGATGACGAAACCCTTGAGACGCTTTTAGACCACAACACCGAAAATCAG
Organism: uncultured Bacteroidales bacterium; assembly: GCA_900321005.1. Lineage (GTDB taxonomy): Bacteria > Bacteroidota > Bacteroidia > Bacteroidales > Paludibacteraceae > Colicola. The sequence continues at coordinate 17,771 of ONUF01000032.1, forward strand.
ATTGAAGCGGCAAGTGACCTCAACGCAGTAATAAAACTGATTGACAAACTGCCGAGCGACCAACAAATCATAATTCGGTTACGCACCATTGACGGACTGGAAATCGAACAGATACAAGAACTGACTCATTTCAGTCGCGAAAACATTTACACCTTGCTATCGAGAGCAAGAAAAACATTAAAAGAACTGACTGCAAAACTATGACATACGATATGAACATAGAACAAATCAAATCGTTACTCGCTCGTTTCTACGAGGGGCAAACGACACCGGAAGAAGAAAGGCTGCTGGCTGATTTCTTCCGTCGTGAGGATGTGCCGGAAGATTTGCAGAAGATTTGCAGCAAGACAAGCAACTCTTCCTATTGCTTGTGCAGGCCTCCGACCAAGAGATGCCGCAAGACATAGCCGAGGAAATCACCGCTTTTGTGAACAACCTCGGGCAAACGAAGATACAACCACTTATCCCTGAAGACCAACAGCGCAAAGGTGTGATCTTCCGTTTGAAAACACCTCCGAAGATGTGGTATCGCGTAGCGGCAACGGTGGCTATTCTTCTCGCGATAGGAGGCGGCATGTTCGTGCATCAGCAGCGGACATTAGCGACAGACCCATTCCGCGATACATGTAGCACACCTGAAGAAGCTGCAGCAGAACTGCACAAAGCCAATGCGATGATTACCAAGGCATCGCAGCAATGCTTAGCCCCTACTCGCAATGCTTTTGAGCAGGTAGAAGACACAAAAGAAATAATCAATAAACATATAACATTCTAAAAACATATAGTTATGAAAAAGATTATTATTGCAATCTGTATCCTTGCATGTGCAATGTCTACGCAAGCACAGAACAAGATATTTACCAAGTATGCTTCGATGGATAGCATCAGTTTTGTCTGCATCAACAAAGCCATGTTCAATCTTGGCTCATCTTTCATAAAAACAGCGACAGGAGATGATTCCTTAGGGAAGTTGAGTAATGTAGACAAACTCCTTATCATCAGCGCGGACAGCAAACAGGGCAAGAAGCAGATAGACAAAGACATCAGTACGCTTTCTAATAGCGATGAATATGAAATCCTTATGACTAGTCATTCCGAGGAAGGGGATAATGTGTTCATCTTTTCCAACAAGCGCAAGCCGCACGAACTGATCATCGGCTCTGTCGGAAAACTGGATAGTTCGATGATTGTCATCGTCGGCAATTTCACAAAAGAAGAAGTCGCTAAGCTGATGCAATAGGTTATCACTCTTTTCCATAAAGAAGGCTTTGTAGCGACCGTTCTACGGCTATCAAAGTTTTTCACCAAATTTCTTCATACCATAGTATGTAGAACGGTTGCTCTATGCCCTTTACCCAACAAAATCCAGACAAACAATGAAACACGGCGAACAATGCCAAAATATCCGGTCGTATCAAAGATGCAAACGACAAGTCAGCCATCATCGGCGCAACCGTCTTGCTGATGCAGGACACGGTGCAGATAGCCGGAACCACGACAGACAACAGCGGCAAATTCACCATTGATGCCGGAAATGGTGATTACATCTTGGAACTTTCTTATATTGGTTATGAAACAATCCGCATGGCTCTTACTGTGAACGGCGATACCCACATCGGCGACATCCTCATGCCAGAAGGAGCGACGGAACTGGGTGAGGTAGTCGTTGAAAGCCAAGCCATTATTCAGAAAGTGGATAGACAGATCTTGCTACCGTCCAAAGAGCAGACACAGGCTTCGTCGGATGGCGTTTCTCTGTTACAGAACCTGCAAATTCCGCGTATCGTGATTAGCCCGATTGACAACTCCGTCAAAACTCTTTCTGACGAGAGTGTGCAACTGCGTATTAACGGTGTAGAGGCAAGCACATCGGATGTGAAAGCCATCAACCCGAAAGATATTATCCGTATTGAATACCACGACCAGCCGGGCGTGCGCTACAACGGTGCGGCGGCTGTCGTTGATTACATCGTCAAGCACCGCGACACCGGCGGCAGTCTTATGCTTGCAGGTACAAACGGCCTGACCCTGCCCGGAATAGGTAATTACTACCTGGCTGGCAAAGTGCATTTCAACAAATCGTCCTTGCAGGCAATCGCCACTTATGCGCCGTACGATATATATTGGACCCGCACTAACAATGAGACCTACCATTTTTCGACAGGCAAGATAGAGAACAACGAAGTAGGCGAACCGACACGCTATAAGACCTACCCCGTAAATGTCTCGTTGAATTACAACTGGACGAACGGGGATAAGAATATGCTGAACATCCGCTTGCGTGATAATATGGCATATACTCCTTACGGACCGTCAGACCGCGACAGCCGTCTGTACCAGCCGACGGATTCATTTGAGATACACGATCACGACAAAAGCAGCAGTCAGTCGCCCTCATTGGACATCTATTATCAGCACAACCTACCTCACAAGCAGCACTTGTATTTTGATGTGGTCGGCACGTATATTAACACCCACAGCGACCGCCGTTTTCTGCAAACACCGCTTTTCGGCTCCGTCTCTACAGATACGACCGATGTAATATCGCGTGTGAGAGGAGACAAGTGGTCGCTTATCGGCGAAGCTATCTATGAAAAGGAATGGGAAAATATCATGCTCACCGTAGGTGCACGGCATAACCAACAATGGGTGAAGAACACCTATTCGGGCAGTGCCAGCGCAACCGTCAATATGACCACCGCCGAGACCTACGCGTTTGCAGAAATGCGGCACAGAGTTGATAAGTTTTCATATGTGGTAGGTATCGGAGTTATGCACACTCTCATTGACCAAGCCGGACAGAAACAAAGCAATTGGATTGCCCGTCCGCAGTTGACCATGAGTTACGATTTCGGCAAAGGTTGGTTCTGGAAATACAAAGGCTATGTGTCCGGCTATCAACCCTCTTTGTCGCAGTTGTCTGATATTACGCAACAGATTGACAAGTACCAAATGCGGCGAGGTAACCCCAACCTGAGATCTGTCATGTATGTGTCGAATGAGATGGAACTCTCTTGGCAGTCCAAGCATGTCAATCTCAACCTTTGGGCAAACTATAGTTATGACCACAAGCCTATTATGGAAGAAACCTTTGAGGAAATCATAGACGGGTCGCCTTATGCCATCCGCATGTATGACAATCAGCGCGGCTATCACAAATTGCATGTCTCGCCGAGTGTGCAGGTAAAACTGCTTGATAACAAACTGATGTTCAATGTCACGCCATTTGTCAAATACATGGTCAGTCAGGGAAACAACTACCACCATGAGCATGTCAATTACGGTGTGCGTGGCGGCATTTTCTACCTGCTGAAAGGTTGGCGGTTCTATGCCGATGTAGTCACGGCACAGCATAACTTATGGGGCGAAACGCTGACCCTCGGCGAATTGACGCACGATATAGGCATCAACTATAATTCAGAGCATTGGGGTTTTGGTATTATGATGGTTAATCCGTTCTCGCCGCATGGTTCCAGAACCGTCACAAAGGACTTGTCTGCCCTTGCCCCGACTTTCAATACCGCCGTTATGCAGAACTATCGCCAAGTGCTGATGCTCAATTTCAACGTCAATCTGGACTTCGGAACCAAGCACAACGAGGGCTGGAAACGTATCGACAACGAAGATACCGAAAGCGGTATTTTGAGTGGCGCAAAATAAGCCGAATAATACTTGAAAATCAGAAAATCTGAAAAATTTCATAAAAATATTTGCAGGATTCAGATTTTTTGTGTATCTTTGCAGCGGATTTGCAATTTATAATTAATGTATGATAAATAGCAAAATGAATGTTAACGTGCGAAATATCAGCGAATACATCGAGAAGATGGTGGGCACTGAAGTGCAGATCCATCCATTAGATAAGACAAAAAAACAAGCACTACCGATTCTTATTACGAATGCCTATCAGTTGCTGCATTGTCATTTGCTGGGTGCCGAGGTGTGTCTGATGGTTTGTATGGATGCGGATGCAACACCGATGCAGTTGAAGAAACATTGCGCGATTGTGGAAAGGGCGTTGGAGATGCATGCTGCTGTGGTGTTGCCGGAAGTGAAGCCGTACAACATGAAGCGGTTGGTGGAAGCACGAGTAAACACGATTGTTCCGGGACGTCAGTTGTTCATGCCTTCGCTGCTGATGGATTTGCGCGTACAACGTAATCCGGTGGACATGCATGGCAAGCCGATGCCGGTGATGGCACAAGTGGTGTTGCTTTGCCATCTGCAGAAACAGAATTTGAACGGGATGTCGGCTCAGCCTATTGCGGAGTTGATGGGCGTTTCGTATCCGAATATCAACCGTGCTGTGAAATGGTTGGCGGACAATCATTTCGTGGAATTGACTCCGGGGCGTGAGAAACGGATGAGGTTCATCCGTGAAGGCAAGGAACTATGGGAGCAAGCGTTGCCGGTGCTGCAGAGTCCGGTAGAGCGCGTAATGCGAACGGACAGAATACTAGATGCCCCGATATCTGGAGAAGAGGCTTTGGCTGAATGGACGATGTTAGCTGAACCGCAAGAACGGCATTGGGCGATCTCGAAACAGGAAGCGCAGCACTTGGGAAGGGATTTGGATAAGGAGTTTGGCGAGCATGTGGTGGAGGTTTGGCGATATGATCCGAAATTGCTGGGGAACAATAACATAGTAGATGTACTATCCCTATATTTGTCATTACGCGATACAAGTGATGAACGCGTACATAAAGAAATAAATCAATTAATGAAAGATAAACAATGGTGACGGGATTGGACTTGTTTAAGGAGCGGTTCGCTAAGTTTACAAGCAACTATGTCTTGATAGGTGGTGCTGCTTGCTATATTTATGAAGATATAAATGCTCAGGTTCCTCGTGCCACAAAGGATCTTGACATTATTTTGGTAGTAGAGGTATTAGCCCCTGAGTTTGGTCGCGAATTTTGGAACTTTGTTCGTGACGGAGAATATGAACAACGTCAGCGAGGAGCAGACAAGCATGAATGTTTTCGGTTCCTAAAGCCAAAAGACAAGCGATATCCAAAGCAAATTGAGTTATTTGCACGTGATATAGGCGTGATAGATATTCCGGATGATGCCCATTTGGAACCTATACCATTGGGGGATGAATTGTCGAGTTTGTCGGCTATACTTATGAATGACTGTTATTATTACTACACGATTGAGCATAGTAGGTTGGAGGATGGACTGCATTTGGCAAATACAGAAGCTCTGATTTGTCTAAAGGCGAAAGCGTATAACGATTTGTGCGCACGCAAAGAGCAAGGGGACGATGTGGACACGGATGATATAGAGAAGCATAAGAAAGATGTGTTCCGCTTGGCACCGATGTTGACAGAAGGAGCGCGTTATGCGTTGCCGGAAGAGATGGAGGCTGATATGCAGGAGTTTGTAACGCGAGTAGCAGATGAACTGCCGAATGAGAATTTTCTGCGTGCAGCCGGACTTGGTGCGCAACGCGTTGAAGGATTGCTGGATGTAGTGAAGAGAGCATATTTACAATGAAGCCGTTTGTGGTGACATATCCGGAAGCGAAGTCGCTGGTTATCTGCGGGGATATACA
>ONUF01000035.1 GCA_900321005.1 uncultured Bacteroidales bacterium
CCGATTGAAGCAATTTTAACGCTTCCATTTTGACCACTAAGGGCACTTTCTTTCTCATAATTAATCAATTAAAGTGTCCAAAAAATTGGGGTCAGTACATACGTGGTTATCTCGTGAGTATCTTAATAATTCGTCTATAATTCGTATATAGTTCGTATATAGTTCGTATATCATTCGTATATCTTTCGTGTTAGGAAGCATCTAACAAGCAGAAAAGGAGCAGGAAAGAAAGGGAAAAATAGACAAAAATGCCGGAGCTATAGGCAAAAAAATCTTTATTTATTTGCATATGTCGAAAAAAAGTAGTAATTTTGCGGCGTAAAATTGATTTGACATGACCTGTTTACAAGTATTATTAGCTATCATCTTTCCGCCTTTGGCGGTAGTGGACCGCGGTTGCGGCTCGATGACGATTGTCTTCCTGCTCACCCTCTGCGGCTGGATTCCCGGTGTGATCGGCGCGCTCATCATCCTGAACAAAAACAATTAACGATAATCATTAACCCAAATTTTCCAAGCGTATGAAGAAATTTTTCCTCTCTTTAGTAGCTCTTTTGGCTACTATCACTATGTTCGGACAAGACCGTCTGAACATCTATTTCGTCAGTGCGTACACCGGCAATCAGGTACGCAGCATGACGGTTACGCTCGGCGAAACGTTTGAAGCGCCGCGCCTGGTGTTCGAACCCGCTGAAGCGGAGCGCTCCGTTCGCGTAGAGTACAGCTCCACGAACCCGAACGTAGCGGAGATCGACATGGTGAGCGGTCGGATCGAACTGAAAGGTGAAGGCTCGACATACATCACCGCCACGACCGGTCAGACCGAGCTGTATTTCTCCGCCAGCGCGCGCTACAACCTCATCGTAGAGGCTCCCCATGACACCACGCCGGTAGAACCGCCGACCTGTCCGGAAGCTCGCTTCTATCAGAACGGCGCAGAAGTGACGATGCTCACCTTGAAAGTCGGCGAGGCCGTGAGCGTACCGACCCTGCTGAGTGCTACAGGCGAGTACCTCTCCGGTCGTCCGACGATCGACAGTACGACGATTGCCATCGTGACGGAAGACAACATGGTTTACGGTATCGCAGAAGGTTATACTGAACTCCATATCCTCGTCTATAGGTCCTCCGGCAATGCTGCAGGCGGCGCAGGAAGCGGCGAAGTGCTGACATGCGTGTACGGTCTCCCGATACATGTGGAGGCAGGCAAGCCGCAGAAGCAGAGTCCGGAGTTGAGTTGGAGCGACTCGGTCGTGTATGCCGAACTCGGTGTGCCGGTAGAGGCTCCGATTCTCCACAACCCGCATAACGTACCGATGAACAAGATCGAGTCCTACAACCCGAACGTAGCGGAGATATCCGAAGACGGCAAAGTGCTGACGATCAAGGGCGTAGGTACCGCCGTCATCTTCGCCGAGAGTTTCGACACCGAAGAGTACTACGCGCAATCGGTTAGTTATACCGTACACGTACACTCGCTCGGTCTGATCGTGAAAGGCATCAACGTGACGAGCGCCAACGCACATGACGTGCTCGGCGACAGCACGCGTAACGTGACCTTCGAAGTAGAGAGCCGCACGCTGCATCTGAACAGTTGGAACATCGACGCGACGGGTCTGGACCTGAACGCGATGATCGAAGACAACACGAACGACGTGCCGCTGACGATCATGCTGCACGGCGTGAACAGCATCACCAACGCCAACACCTGTATCAAGGCCGATAATGTACCGGTAGTCATCATGGGTGCTTCGCAACGCGATGCATTGGCTATGACCGCCGCAACTATTGCTGTCGAGACACCGTATTTCAAGATCCATCAGTGTGCAGTGAGTGCCGACGCTCCGCTGGCAGCCATGAAGTTAGGCGTAGAGTTAGGCGTATCCGTCAACTCCCACCTCTTGGCGACCTCCGCAGGCCTGGCTATCCAAGTGCCGCAGCTGATCCTGGCTGAAGGTGAAGATGGCGTGGCTATCCTCACTCCGGGTGTTCGTTTCGAGCAAAAGAAAGGCTTCTTGACGGAGAAAGGTCAATATGCCAAAGAGGTAGAGATCGGTAAAGTGCCGGTAGTGGTTCCCGATGACGAAGTGACGACCATCGACTTCACGCAGACCGATCCGGAAGGCAACGAATCCGTAGTCTTCAGCGCTTCGGCGAACGACTCCTTCAATGAGGAGACGGGTCAACTGGAGATATCCACATCGCTGACCGACGAACAGGTGGAAGAAGCGCTCGAGAACCTCGTTCCGGGTTCGAGCGCATGGATAGACATGCTCCCGGGTTCGCTCGTCTTCGACATCCCTGCCGGCGAAGGCAAAGTACGCATCAACTGCATGACCCTGCCGGGCTACAAGTTGCAAGTGAAGATAGACGGCCAAGCGGCTATCAGCGTTCAGATGGTAGCACTCGGTTGGGCAGAAGTGAGCTATAATGTCGCAGAGCCGATGCACGTTGTGATCTACCTGCACGCCGAAGGCGGTGCTTCTGCTCCCGCACGCATCATCGCGCGCACAGCAGACGACCCTGCAGCCGGCGCCTATATCCAGGCGATTGAGATCGCACCGAAGAATGCTCCGGAGGGTATCGAGCACATCGACGCAGAGCGTCTCGAGAACGGCGCTAAACTGCTGCTTGACGGACAACTCTACATCATCCGCGAAGGACGTATCTTCAACGCCAACGGCGCACAAGTGAGATAAAAAATGCAGAAAAATGCTGCAAAATTTGCGTATGTCAAAAAAAAGCAGTACTTTTGCAGCCGCTTTTGTCGAGAGGCTCGACACCCGGTTAGGCCATTCGGCGTGAAAGCATAATTAATCCGGCGAAGTTGCTATCCCCGCGATGCTGCTTTGGCCGACATTGTAAAACCAAAAAAATTGATCAACGTCATGTATTTGACTTCTGAGAAAAAAGCTGAGCTTTTTGCCAAGTATGGCAAGGATGCCAAGAACACCGGTTCGGCTGAAAGCCAGATCGCACTGTTCACCTTCCGTATCAACCACCTGACCGAGCACCTGAAGGAAAACCGTAAGGACTTCGGTACAGAGCGCGCCCTGACCGCCCTCGTTGGTAAGCGTCGTCGCATGCTGGATTACCTGAAGGCAAAAGACATCGAGCGCTATCGTGCAATCATCAAAGAGCTCGGTATCCGTAAATAATTTTGCGGAAAAATCACAAAAAAAATGGCATACTCTTGCGTATGTCATTTTTTTTGTGTAACTTTGCGCCGCAAAGTTCGTACACACATGCGCAAGTGGGTATTGCTCATAGGATTGTGGTTGGCGGTAGCGGCGCAAGCGGCTGTCTATACCCCGGCTTCGGTGCCGAACCCCAAGAAGCAGGGGCAGGCCTTCTATGTAGCGAACCCCGATGCTATCCTCCCCGACTCCAGCGTCGCTTGGTTGAACGATTGCGCGGCGCGCCTGGAAGATGCTACGCGCGTGCAGTTGTGCGTGGTCGCGCTCGAGTCCATCGGCGGGAGCGAAGCCTTCGACTTTGCGTATGAGCTCTTCCAACGCTGGGGATTAGGCCGCGAAGGACAGAACACAGGTGTGCTGATGCTCTTTGTGCTGGACAGCCATGATATCCGTATCATGACCGGCGTGGGTATCGAAGGTGTGCTGACCGATGCGCAGTGCTCGAAGATCGTGCATGACGATATGATTCCCGCTTTCCGCGCCGGAGCGTACGGCGACGGTCTGTGCCTCGGCGCCTTGCGTATCTACGAGATATGCACCGACGGCGAAGCGCCCGAAGAGTTGCTGACCATTCGTTCGGTGACCAACCGCGGCGGGTACAGCGACACGGACGACTTGACCGATGCAGAACTGATGTGCCTCGTCGTAGCCCTCACTTTCCTCCCGCTTCTGGTGTTCCTTATTATCTACTGGGCGTCCACCAAGCGTTGCCCCCAATGCGGCAAGCGGCGTGCGCACGCGACGAGGGAGAAGATACTGGTAGCGGCAACCTATGCCGCAGCGGGTCAAGGACTGCGCACCTATCGCTGCAGTAAATGCGGCAACACCTTCGACGTACCTTTCGTCATTCCGCGCCGCCAACATACGGTATATATATCCGGAGGCGGAGGTCGCGGCGGTAGTTTCGGCGGAGGAAGCTTCAGCGGCGGCGGTTCCTGGGGCGGAGGTTCGACCTTCGGAGGCGGAGCAGGAGGGAAGTGGTAAGCGCTTCGCGCATTGATAATTGATGATTGATAATTGATGATTGATAATTGATAATTGATAATTTTATATTTTTATTTTTATGAAAAGAGCATTACCTTGGATTGTCGTTTTAGGTATTCTGGCAATCATCGTTCTTTGGGTAGCTAACGCGTACAACAGTTTCGTAGCTGCAGAAGAGGAAGTAGAGTCCGCTTGGTCGCAAGTGGAGAACCAGTATCAGCGTCGCGCGGACCTGGTACCGAACCTGGTAGCTACCGTGAAGGGTTACGCGGCACACGAGCAAGAGACGCTCGAGGGTGTGATCGAAGCCCGTGCAAAAGCAACCCAGATCACCATTGATCCGGAGCACGCTACGGCAGAACAACTGGCGGCTTTCCAGGCAGCGCAGGGAGAGTTGAGTCAGGCCTTGGGTCGTTTGCTGGCTATCGCAGAGAACTATCCGGACCTGAAGGCCAACGAAAACTTCCGCGACCTGCAGGCACAACTCGAGGGCACGGAGAACCGTATCGCCATTGCCCGTCAGCTCTTTAACGAGTCGGCCCGTACGTATAACACGAAGATCCGTCGCTTCCCGAACAACATCGTGGCAGGTATCTGCGGATTTGAGAAGAAACCGTATTTTGAGGCAGAGGAAGGTGCAAACAAAGCACCGAAGGTGGAGTTTTGATTGAGGTAAAGCCGTATATAGAGCACGCGGTGTTGGTGGGCCTGATCACGCCTAACCAACCGGAAGATCGCACCAAAGAGTATCTGGACGAGTTGGCATTCCTCGCGGACACCCACGGGATAGTGCCCGTCAAGCGCTTCACGCAACGGTTGAATTTGCCCGTGACGGCGACCTATGTAGGCGAAGGCAAACTCGAAGAGATTGACCAATATATCATAGCGCATCATCCGATAGATGTCGTTATCTTTGATGACGAGTTGAGCCCGCGGCAAATACGCAATATTGAAAAGGCGCTTAATCACAAAGGCCAGCCGGATGTGCGCGTGATAGACCGCACGATACTGATCCTTGAGATATTTCTGCAACGCGCGCAGACGAGTTATGCTAAGACGCAGGTCGAGATGGCGCACCTGCAGTACATGCTCCCGCGACTGACGCGTATGTGGAGTCACCTCGACCGGCAACGCGGCGGTGGAGGCACCAACCGTGGTATGGGTGAGACCCAGATAGAAGCGGACAAACGCGTCATCGGCCAACGCATCGCCTTGCTGCGCGAGCAGCTCAAGACCATCGACAAACAGATGGCGACGCAGCGGCAACACCGCGGAAAGATGGTGCGCGTGGCACTGGTGGGATATACGAATGTAGGCAAATCGACCCTGATGAACCTGCTCTCCAAATCCGAGGTGTTCGCGGAGAACAAACTGTTCGCGACGCTCGACACGACGGTACGAAAGGTGACAATCGAGAACCTGCCGTTCCTGCTGAGCGACACCGTAGGGTTTATCCGCAAACTGCCGCACCACCTGGTAGAGTCGTTTAAGTCCACGTTGGACGAGGTGCGCGAAGCGGATCTGCTGGTTCATGTAGTAGATATCTCGCACCCCAACTTTGAGGAACAGTACGAAGTGGTCGAGCAGACGATCGCGGACATATGCAAAGAGGACAAACCGACCGTCGTGGTGTTTAACAAAGTCGATGCGTTCAGCTATGTGCCGAAGGAGGAAGATGACCTCACGCCGGTGCAGCGAGAGAACCTATCTCTACAAGACCTCGAGAAGAGTTGGATGGCGCGGTTGGGCGAAGACTGCATCTTCATCTCCGCGCGGCAGAAAGAGAATATCGATGCGTTGCGTGCGCTGCTGTACGACCGCATCAAAGCGATACATATCAAACGTTATCCGTATAACGATTTCTTATTTCAACACTATGAAGACAATTGAAGAACAAGGTTACACCTTCCATGAATGGCTCCTGCCGGATCAGATTGCGAAGGACGTGGCGCAAGTAGCGGACAAGATCAGTGCCGACTACGCGGGTAAAGAACCGCTGTTTGTGGTCGTGCTGAATGGTGCTTTTGTCTTTGCAGCCGATCTGATACGCGCCCTCAAAAACGTGCGATGCGAGGTGACCTTCATCCGCGTCAGTTCCTATTTCGGTATGTCCACCACAGGCCAGTTGCAGTTTATCGTACCGCTCCAGCAGGTAGTGGAGAACCGCGATGTGGTCATCCTTGAAGATATCGTCGATACCGGACTGACCATTCACCAACTCAAAGCACACATGCGCGGACTCGGCGCTTCGTCTGTACGCGTAGCAACGATGCTGTTCAAACCCGCCAAACTGGAATACGAAGATGCCAAACCCGACTATGTCGGCCATGAGTTGACGGATGAGTTCGTGATCGGTTACGGTCTCGACTTCGACGGCTTTGTGCGCAACCTGCCGTCGATATATAAAGTGAAAGAGTGAACAACTATATTAACAATTTAACTTTTAAAAACCATGAACGAAGAATTGAAAAAAGTAATGGAGGTCGCTGAGGTCTGGACCAAGGAACCTTTTGACGCGGAGACGCGTGCACAAGTGAAAGCTATGATGGAGGCGGAGGACAAGACCGAGCTCATCGATGCATTCTATCGTACCCTTGAATTCGGTACCGGCGGTCTGCGCGGTATCATGGGTCCGGGTACCAACCGTATGAACAAGTACATCGTGGCGATGGCTACCCAGGGTTACGCGAACTACATGCTGAAGGTGCAGAAAGCGGGCGGTTTTGACCATGTACAGGACGGCCGCGTTGCTGTCGTAGTAGGTCATGACTGCCGTAACAACGGTCGTCTGTTTGCCGAGACCGTAGCGAACATCTTCTCTGCCAACGGTATCAAGGTCTATCTGTTCGAGAGCCTGCGTCCGACGCCGGAAGTAAGTTTCGCCATCCGTCATCTCAAATGTCAGGGCGGTGTGAACGTAACCGCTTCGCACAACCCCAAAGAGTATAACGGCTACAAGGCGTACTGGGAGGATGGTTCGCAGGTGCTCCAGCCGCATGACCAAGGTATCATCGACGAGGTGAACAAAGTGACGCTGGCCGACGTGAAGTGGGAAGCTAATCCGGACCTGATCGAGATCATCGGCGGTGAAATGGATTACGATTACATGATGGCTGTCAAGGATGTGATGATCGACCAAGACTCTATCCTCCGTCAGAAAGACCTGAACATCGTCTATACCCCGATGCACGGTGCGGGTCGTCAGATCGTTCCGATGTGTCTGCGCAGCTGGGGTTTCCAGAACATCCACGTAGTGCCCGAGCAGATGGTGATCGATGGTAACTTCCCGACGGTTGTCAGCCCGAACCCCGAGAACGCAGAGGCTATGACGCTGGGTATGAAACTCGGTACGAAATTAGGCGCTGACCTCGTGATCGCTTCCGACCCGGATGCTGACCGTATCGCGATCGTCTGCCGCAACGACAAGGGCGAGTGGGTGATCATCAACGGAAACCAGACGAACATCATGTACCACTACTACATCATCAATAACATGAAGCGCCTGGGTAAGATGCGTCCCGACATGTACATCGTCAAGACCATCGTGACCAGTGAGTTGATTCGTAAGATTGCCGACGCACAGGGCGTAACCCTCACCGACGAGTATACGGGCTTCAAGTGGATTGCCAACCGTATCCGTATGTGGGAAGGCAAACGCAAATATATCGGCGGCGGTGAGGAGAGTTTCGGCTTCCTGCCCTACGACGCAGTGCGCGATAAATGTTCGCCTTCGGCAATATGTCTCATCTGCGAGATCGCTGCATATGCCAAGGACAACGGCATGACGCTGTATGACTATCTGCTTAAGATTTACGAGGACTACGGCTTCCAGAAAGAGACGACGATCAATGTCGTTCGTCCGGGTAAGACGGGTGCGGAAGAGATCCAGCAGATGATGGTTAACTACCGCAACAACCCGCCGCAAGAGATCGCCGGCGAGAAGGTCGTTCGTATCAAAGACTTCAAGTTGCTCAAGCAACAAGACCTCAAGGATGGCAAGTGGGTAGAATCCCCGATTGAGATGCCGCTGAATGCGACGAGCAATGTGCTGCAGTACTTCACTGAAGGTGGTCTGAAAGTCAGCGTTCGTCCTTCCGGAACCGAACCGAAGATCAAGTTCTACTTTGAGATCCCGGTTAAGAGCGGCAAACCGTTCAAGGGAGCGGACTATGAGCGTTGTTCAGCCGAAGCGGATGCACGCGTTCCGGCTATCAAAGCTTCGCTTGGCTTGTAAGATCGCGAATAACGAGGGAAGCGAGTGTAAGCCCGAAAGTCGCGGTCACTTGCATCAATGACCCTCGTGTCTCACAGCGCTGCGCCTGTTCAGTCGAATAGACGCAGCGTATTTTTTTGTTCGGGTGTTGACCGATCTTCTTCATCCGCGCACGCACAGCCTTCGCGAGTGCATCACCCTGGATGGTCATCAGTTCGCCTGTCGTCACGCGCGTCGGGTCGAAACGCAATGCCGCACCCATCGACGAGAAGACCTTCATCCCGCGTACGCGCGACGCGTATAATATAAGGTGGACCTTATCATCGACACTATCAATAGCGTCGACGATATATTGGTGATTGATAATTTTAGATTTTAGATTTTCGTCGTCATCGTGATAGAACTTCGCAATGGCTTCTATCTCGGCATCGGGATTGATGGCCAGCAGTCGTTCTTTGAGGGCTTCGACCTTCGGCATACCGAGCGTCGCGCGCGTGGCGGGCAGTTGGCGGTTGAGGTTCGAAGCTTGCACGGTATCGCCATCGACAATCGTCAGGTGCGTCAGTCCGGTGCGTACCAATGCTTCCGCGGCATACGATCCTACTCCGCCCACACCGAAGATAATCACGCGCTTGGTGCGCAAGGCGTCCATCACTTCGGCACCCAAGAGTGCTTCACTTCTGCTGAAAAAATCGTCCATAATCATCGAATTTGCCTGCAAAAATACAAAAAAAGAGGCATGTATGCAAAAAAAATGCGTTTTTTTTTGGTCAATTCAAAAAAAAGCAGTACTTTTGCACCCGCTTTTGTCAAAAAAGCAAGCCCAGGTGGCGGAATTGGTAGACGCGTTGGTCTCAAACACCAATGGGAAACCGTGCCGGTTCGATCCCGGCCCTGGGTACTACGAAAGGAGGTGTATGCAATGATTATCGTTCCTGTTAAAGAAGGTGAGAACATCGAGCGCGCGATTAAGAAATTCAAACGCAAATTCGATAAGACGGGTGTCGTAAACAAACCGAGTGAGCTGAAGCGAGTTAAGATGGCGCATGCGAAGTATGTGCAGTCGTTGCACGCTCACGACGACATGTAATTAAAAAGACCGCAGACGCGGTCTTTTTTTTTAACTGATGTCTCCCCAGTTATGTACTTCCTGGCGGAGGAAATCCAATTGTCGCTTGTAGATACGGTTGCGCTCGTCTTTGAGCAGCGGGTCGGCATCGAGGATCTCCATCGCCGCACGGCGGGCTAACTCGACCAACTGACCATCCGTAGCCAGGTTGGCTATCTGCAGGTCGAACGGCGTTCCCGACTGCTGCGTGCCTTCGAGGTCTCCGGCTCCGCGCAGTTTGAGATCGGCCTCCGCCACACGGAAACCGTCGTTGGTAGCAACCATGATCTCCATGCGTTGCCGTGTCTCTTTGGTCAGTTCGGTGCGGGTGAGCAGCAGGCAGTAACTCTGGTCGGCACCGCGTCCTACGCGTCCGCGTAACTGGTGTAACTGGCTTAGACCGAAACGCTCGGCATTCTGGATAATCATCACCGACGCATTCGGCACGTTCACACCCACCTCGATGACGGTGGTCGCCACGAGTATCTGGGTCTCGCCGGAGACGAATCGCTGCATCTGCAGGTCTTTGTCCGCCGCTTTCATCTGACCGTGCACCATCGAGATCTTATATTCCGGGAACGCTTCGCATAGTTCGTTGAAGCCGTTCTGCAAGTCCTGCAAGTCGAGTTTTTCACTCTCTTTGATAAGCGGAAAGACCACGTATACCTGCCTTCCGTCTTCTATCTGCTTGCGCACGAAGGAGTACACCTGCGCGCGTTTTTGCAAGGGATAATGGATGGTCTGAACTGGTTTGCGGCCCGGAGGCAGTTCGTCGATGACAGACACCCGCAGGTCGCCGTAAATGGTCATGGCGAGTGTACGCGGGATTGGTGTGGCAGTCATGACGAGCACATGCGGCGGGGTGTCGTTTTTCGTCCATAACTTCGCGCGCTGGGCTACGCCGAAACGGTGCTGCTCGTCGATGATGACGAGCCCGAGGTTCTGCCACTGCACCGTGTCTTCTATCAACGCATGCGTGCCGATGAGGATATGTATCGTGCCGTTCATCAATCCGTTATGGATCGGCACGCGGTTCTTCGCACTCACGCTACCGGTGAGCAACGCCACATGTACGGCATCCCCGAGCGGGGCAAGGAAGTTCTTCAGCGTCTCGTAATGCTGGTTCGCCAAGATCTCCGTCGGCGCCATAATACAGGTCTGGTAGCCGTTATCGACTGCCAAGAGACAACAGAGCAGCGCAACGAGCGTCTTACCCGAGCCCACATCGCCTTGCAGCAGCCGGTTCATCTGGTGTCCCGACTTGAGGTCCTCGTGTATCTCACGGATGACGCGTTTCTGAGCATTCGTCAGTTCGAAGGGCAGCGATTGATAGAGCGCATGGAACCGGCTACCCACCGTCGGCATTCGGAAGCCCGGGTTCTGCTCACGCCGCTTCATCTGCCGGAGCAGTTGCAGTTGAACGAAGAACAGTTCTTCGAACTTAAGCCGTGCCCGCGCCGCCTGCATGGAACGGGAGTCCTTCGGAAAATGCACGTTGATGAGGGCATCCGTGAGCGACATCAGATGATGGTGCTGCAGCACGTCCATGCCGATGGTGTCCGGCACACCGGCTTTGAGATCCGGCAGCAGGTCGGCAATGATGGTGCGAATCGCCTTGGAGTTCAAGTTGATACGCTTCATCTTCTCCGTCGTGTTGTAGTAGGGCTCGAGTCCCTGCGTCATTTCCGGCGTGACCTTGTTCCAAGGCGTGAGATCCGGATGAACGAAGTTATAGGTATGGTTAAAACGGGAAGGTTTGCCGAAGAGCAGGTATTTGATGCCTTTGGACAATTTGACATACTGCACGCCGCGGAACCACACTAACTCGCATTGGTGCACGCCGTCATTGAAAGTAGCTATCAGTCGCTGCGCCTTACCGATTCCCGTCACGTGCCATTCGGTTACCTCACCGACGATTTGCACATAGGTATCCTCGTCCTCTATCTCCGCGATGCGGTAGAAACGGCTGCGGTCGATATACTTATAGGGATAATAGCGCAACATATCCATCGCTGTGCGGATGCCCAGTTCTGAACGAAGAATGTCGGCACGTTTGGCACCGACATTCTTACAATATGCTATATCTCTATAAGCGAGATCCATGTATCCGCATGGTCTAAGCGGGTGTCGATCCTATCGACTATTGCAGTTTGAAGTTAACCGGCACCGTGTACTTTACACGTACGGGTTTACCGCGTTGCTTACCCGGTTTCCATTTCGGCATCGACTTGATGACGCGAATAGCCTCTTTGTCAAGCGAAGCGTCACCACCGGAGCGAACGACTTCTACGTCCACGATCGAACCGTCTTTGTTCACCACGAACTGGCAGATTACACGACCCTGGATACCGTTCTCCTGGGCAATTACCGGATACTTCACGTTCTCACTGAGGTATTTGAAGAGCGCCTGCTGACCACCCGGGAACTCCGGCATGGACTCAACGACCACGAAGACAACCTCTTCTTCCTCTTCCTCAACCGGAGCCTCTACTGGCGCAGCGATAACCACTTCGGTCTCGGTCTCCTCGGTATTCACCTCGATAGACTCGGTCTCGACGTTATCCTCTACGACGTTCAGCACTTCAACCTCTTGCACTGCAGGAGGGGGAGGGGGAGGAGGAGTCTCTTGACTCGTCTGCTGAATCTCTACTTCTTCCTCAAAGAGGAACTCCGTGTCGGTCACGTCATACTTCGTAACCTCACGCTCTGTCCATTCCAATGCCACGTAGCAAAGGCTGAGCACAAAGACAAGACCCATCAAGACATAAACGATCTTGTCCTTCTCAAGACTGGCTTTTTCAGATTTCTTAACTTGCATATCTCGTGTTTTTTAGGTCATAGTTACCAAAATCGGCTACAAAGGTACAACAAAAATTGCATATATGCAAATATTTGCGCAATTTTCTTAATTTTTTTCTAAAAATTTGCATATATACTTTTTTTTTCGTACTTTTGCAGTCGCAAAAGTTTTTTAACTCATTTCATTTAACCAACAAGTAAACAAAAACAGTATGTCAAGTGTAAACAAAGTGATTCTGATCGGTAACGTAGGCAATGATCCTGAAGTTCGTTATTTAGACCGCGGCGTAGCTATCGCAACCTTTAATCTTGCAACCACCGAGCGCGGGTATGTAATGCAAAACGGAACGCAAGTGCCCGATGTGACGGAGTGGCACGCGGTTGTCCTCTGGCGCAATCTCGCGGAATGGGCACAGCAGAACTTACGGAAGAGTATGAAAATCTATGTGGAGGGAAAACTCAAAACGCGCTCTTGGGAGAAAGACGGACAGATCCGTCGCAAGACCGAGGTCATCGCGGAAAACGTACAGATCCTCTACAGACCCGAGCAATACAGACGCAATGACAATCCCGCTGAGCCGCTGAGCGAAGAGCCGGAGAACGTGAATGACGAGGTTTCCGAAGCTCCTGAGGCGCCGCAAAGCGGAGGATTCTTTAACAATATCTTCTGATGACCAACAAAGAGCGATACATCGAATGGGCCGGAGAGCAGGAGTATATCCCGATCTCGATGACCCCGTGGTGGTTGGACGCCGTATGCGCGGGCAAAGAATGGAATGCACTGCTGGCGGAGGACGAGGACGGAAACATCCTCGGCGCCATGCCGTACCTACTGCGCAAGCGCGCGTGGTTTAAATATATTGTGATGCCGCAGATGTCGCAGACGGGCGGTATATGGGTGACCGCCGAGGTGACAGCGGACCGCTGGAAGACGGCAGAGGTATGCCGGAAAATCAAGGAGCAACTGGACAAAATGGGCCTGGCCTATTACTACCAGCAGTACCTGCCGGGCAGTCTGTGCGTGGATGCCATGCGCGCCTTGGGATTCAAAGCACACGAACGCGTCACCTACCGCGTGGAGGACCTGAGCGACCTGAACAAAGTGATTGAATCGTTCAGCAAGAACAAACGGCGCCAGTTGCAGAAAGCGCTTGCCCTGCACGTTGAGCACGACAAGATCGAGGCGGAGCAGTTCTTCCAATTGCACCAGCAGTGGTTGCAGGCCCGCGGACGAAAAGTCAGTTATTCGCGCGAGTTCCTCCTGGTGCTCGAGCGCAAGGCAAGGCGGCTCAAGCAATGCGAGATATTAACGATCTGCAACGCGGACGGGCAGGTTTACGCAGCGGCTTTCCTGGTATGGGATAAGAACTACCTGTACTACCTCGTCCCCACCTACGACCATGCTTTCGCGGAGTCCGGAGCGTCTGCGCTCCTGGTACTCGAAGCCATGAAGTTAGCACGCGAGAAACATGTGCATTTTGACTTCGAAGGTTCGATGGATCGCGGTATCGCGAAGCACTACAAGCAGTTCGGTTCGCTACCCGTGACCTATTTCTCAGTAGAGCGTTATTACAAACCTATCTTCCGTCTCGCAGTATGGTTCCAGAAACTGCGTGAATGGCAGTTCAGATAATGAAAGTTCTCTATCTGACACCTTGGTACCCGTCGGAGCGCGACGCGATGGCGGGTCTTTTTGTACAGAAGCACGCGGATGCCGTCCGTGCGCAAGGTGTTGAAGTGCGCGTCATCGCTGCGCATACCTGGGCTGATACCTGGCGTCAGTGGCAGATCTTGCGACGCGAAGGATGGATGCCTGACGTGGTGCAACTGAACGTCCTTCAGAAACAAGGGATGTTGGCGCTTTGGATCAAAAGACGGTATAATATACCGTACATCATAGTGGAGCACTGGAGCGGATACCTGCCTCAGAGCGGACAATTCCTCCGCATGCCGGTTCTCACGCGGCGGTTCTATGCCCGCGTAGCTGAAAAGGCCGAAGCGCTATTGACCGTCAGCATGCCTCTGCAACAAGCTATGCAGGCATGCGGTATCCATGCCAAGCAATGGGGACTGATAGACAATGTAGTGGATGATTTCTTCTTCCAGAAGAATCGGAATACTCCGAATACTCGTAAGACCCTCCTGCATATCAGTTGTTTTGACGAGCGGGCGAAGAATATTCGGGGACTACTGTTAGCCGTCAAGATGCTCGCTGTCCAACGGCAGGATTTTCAGTTGGTATTAATCGGCACCGGCGTGGATTATGCCGAAGTGCGTGCTTTCGCGGACAGCCTACATCTGCCCGAAGGATTGCTTGTATGGACCGGTGAACTAACACCCCGCGAAGTGGCGGACTGGTTGCGCAAAGCCGATGCGTTGGTACTCAGCAGCCGATACGAGACCTACGGCGTAGTGCTGGCAGAAGCCGCAGCAGCCGGAGTGCCGATAGTGAGCACACCGGTAGGTATCGCCGAAGAGACGGCAGACCTGATCGTGCCGCATGAGATTGCGCAGAACAAACCCGGCCGCTTCGCGGAGTTCATCGAGAGTATTTTATGGAGCACCGACCGCGTTGCCGGCAAAAAACAGGATACAGCCCGATTCACCGCCGCAGCCGTCGGCAAAAAACTCAAAACGATTTATGATAGCTGTTTGCATCGCGACATATAATCAGGAAGCATTCATCGCGCAGGCGATAGAGAGCGTGCTCGCGCAGACCTGCGACGAACCGATGCGCGTTTATATCGGTGATGATGCCTCAACGGATGGCACCGCAGCGGTGTGCGAACACTATGCATCGCTGGACAACCGCATCGTGTATATCCGGCGCAAAAACAATATGGGACTGACCGATAACACGATTGACCTGTACCGCCGCATCCTAGCAGACGGATGCGCGTATATAGCGATGCTGGATGGCGATGATTATTGGATAGACACACATAAGATACAACTTCAGATTGACTATCTCCGTGCGCACCCGGAAGTAGGCTTTGTGCATACGAACGGTCAGACTTCATCCGGTTCCAGCAAGACGAGTTTTGAACCGGCAACAGGCCCCTACGGCGTCGATGGTTCCGGACCGGTCAACTGCACCGTACTTTTCCGCACGTCGTTATTGTCCGAAAAGCTGTTGAATGCTATTGCAGCACAGCATTTTCTATGGCTTGATTACCCGTTGTACGGCGTCTTCTATCAACAGACAAAATGGACATATCTGCCGCAACAAACGGCCGTTTGGCGTGACCACGAATCGGTGTCTCAACCCAAGCGCGCCGAAGCTATTCTGCGCTTGAAAGAAGAGCGTTGCCGCATGTGGCAATGGTTAGACGTACAATTCCCGGGAAAAGTCGGTTATACCCCCGAAGCGGCACAAGACCTATTATATGCTGCACGGCTGAATCTGATCTATGCGTTCAAGGACCGAAGTCTGGTGACACCGGAGTTGTTGAACGACTATAAACCGACCCATTGGAAGCAACAAATCAAGCAAAAGGCTCTAAAAAACATAGTATTTTATACTATTTTACAAAAAATTATCTAAAAAAATTGCACATATGCGAAATTTGTTGTATATTTGCACGGATTTTTGAAAACATCAATCACACATATTATGAAACACACAATGATTTGGGTAGCAGCTTTGTTGCTGACGATTAGCATTTTCGCTAAGGCCGAGACGGAGCAACAGTATGTTCGTTGCATCGCTTTCTACAACCTGGAGAACCTCTTTGACACCATTCACGACGAGGGCAAGAACGACTATGAGTACTTGCCGGATGGCGGTATGAAATGGACGAGTTTCAAGTACGAGAACAAAATCAAAAAGATGGGTTATGCGGTAGCACAACTCGGAACGGATTATGACCCGCGCGGCGCTGCCTGCATCGGCGTAGCCGAGGTAGAGAATATCGGTTGCTTGGAAGACCTGTGCAAAGAGACCAACAGCGTGTACGGTCGTCGTCTCAAACCGATTCTGCTGGAAGGTCCGGACCGCCGTGGTGTGGATGTCGGTTTCCTGTATGACACCCTGCTCTTCAAGCCTTCGCACGTAGCCGGCTATGAACTCAAGGCGCACTATGCCGACGGCGGTGTGATCAAGACCCGTCTGCAATTGCTCGTTTCGGGTTACCTGATGGGCGACGGCAAACCCGAGAAGATTCATATGATCACCAACCACTGGCCGAGTCGTTACGGCGGCGAACTCTCTTCCCGTCCGGGACGTGACACAGCCGCGATGCTGACCATGCATATCTGCGACTCCATCTACCTCAAAGAGCCGAAAGCGAAAATCATCATCATGGGTGACCTCAACGACGATCCGGATAACCATAGTTGCAAGGATGTGATCCAGGCAAAGAAGAAACCGCAGCAGGTTGAGCCGCAGGGATGGTATAACACGATGTGGATTCACCTGTCGAACGGCACCGGCACACTGTTCTACAACGGCGGCTGGAACCTCTTCGACCAGATCATCATCTCCGAACCGCTGCTGAACGAAGACAAGAACAGCGGCAAATGGGCATTCTGGAAATCGCAAGTGTTCAACAAACCGTTCCTCACCGTGCAGGAAGGGAAAGACAAAGGTGCTCCGCTGCGTACCCACAAAGGTGGTGTATGGCAGAACGGTTACGGAGACCACTTCCCGACGATGATCTACCTCATTCGTAAGAAATAACCGGACCTCTCCGGACACAAACATACATCGTATGACATTACAATTAAACAGAAACACCACTCCCATCCGGATGCGTAACTACGGGCGCATTGTGCAAGACATGATCGCGTATGCCTCGCAGTTGTCGCCGAGTCCGGAGCGCGACTCGCTAGAGGTCTATATTGCGCAGTGTATGCGGCAACGTAACCTCGTCTGGAACCGCGACCAAGAGGCGGGACTGAGCCGTGTACGCGACGATATCCGTCGCCTTTCCAACGGACTGTTGCCCTGCAACTCACCCGCTTTTGAACAACTGATGGGCAACACCGCGCCTGTCGCTAACACTAAAAAGAAAAAGAATAAATAATGGAGGAGACAAACCAGTTTAAGGTCTTTGCCGGTTCAAAAGGCGAATCTCTGGCAAAACGCGTCTGCGAAGAGTTAGGTTGCCAACTGGGCAATCTGCGCATCGACCGCTTCTCGGACGGCGAGTTCTGCGCCTATTTCGAGGAATCCGTTCGCGGGCAATCCGTCTATTTGGTACAACCCACTTGTCCGAGCAGCGACAACTTGATGGAGTTGCTGCTGATGATCGATGCGGCGAAGCGCGCAAGTGCGGCGAAGGTGATTGCCGTCATCCCGTATTTCGGTTGGGCTCGTCAGGACCGCAAGGACAAACCGCGTGTGTCTATCGGTGCCAAACTGGTAGCGAATATGCTGCAGGTAGCCGGAGCCGACCGTGTCATCACCGTCGATCTGCATGCCGACCAGATTCAGGGATTCTTCGACATCCCGGTGGACCATATCTACGGATCGAATGTGCTGGCGCCGTATGTAGCCGGACTGAATCTCAAGAAACTGATTGTGGCATCGCCGGACGTAGGCGGTTCCAAACGCGCTTCTAACTTCGCAAAAAAACTGCATGTACTCACCGACCGCGAGGTACCTATGGTCATCTGCTACAAGAACCGACCGGACTTCAACAAAGTGTCCGAGATCCGTGTGCTGGGTGACGTGTATGGCAAAGATGTCGTGCTTTTTGACGATATCGCCGACACCGCCGGCACGCTCTGCAAAGCGGCTGAAGTGATGACCGCTGCGGGTGCAAAGAGTGTGCGTGCCGTCGTGACACACGGCGTACTCAGTGGACCGGCTTGTCAACGCATCGAAGAGTCTCCGCTCGAAGAACTGGTATGCACCGACTCGCTGCCTATCAATCCTTTATGCTGCCACAAACTGCATATCGAGACCTTGGCGGGATCCATCGCACAGACTATTCGCGCTATTCAAAACCACACCTCCGTGAGTGAGACCAATGTACGATAAATGAGAAATCCGTATTCAGTATTCAGCATTCAGTTCATAGGCGCGATCATTATCTCGCTTTTGATGGCATCTTGCGGCAACAAGCAAGCCGCTGTGACGCGGCCTGCCTTCTCTTCGGATTCGGCCTACGCATATATCGAGCGTCAGATGGCGTTCGGTCCGCGTGTGCCAAACAGCAAAGCGCATAACGATTGCGCTGTATGGCTCATTCAGACCTTGCGGGAACAAGGCGCTATCGTCGAACTGCAGCGCGGGCAGATGCCGGATTATCGCGGAAACATGCAGCAGATATATAATATCATTGCGCATTTCAACACCCCTGAGACGGCCAACCGTCCCCGCATCTTGTTAGGCGCTCACTACGACACCCGCCCTTGGTGCGACGAGGAAGAGAACTATAACGACCGCTATTATAATGTACCCGGTGCGAACGACGGCGCGAGTGGCGTAGGCGTGCTGCTGGAGATCGGTCGCCAACTTGGTCAAAGTATCGCGGACTCCACCCTTCGCATCCCTGTGGACATCATCCTGTTTGACTGCGAAGACATGGGTACGCCGCGGTTCTACACCGGTGCGGAACGCGAAGACACCTGGTGTCTGGGTTCGCAGTTATGGGCCACCAGTTATGCCAAGATCAATGCCCCGACATATCAATTCGGCATCGTGCTGGATATGGTGGGTGCACCGGATGCGTCCTTCCCGCGAGAGATGTATTCCACGACCTATGCCGCTAACTACCAGCAGCAGATATGGAACACGGCGGAGAAACTGGGATATGGCACGTATTTCAACAACCAGCAATCGTACCCTATCACCGATGACCATTATTATGTCAACTATCTCGCCGGCATCCCGTGCGTCGATATCATCCATTACGACATCCGCAATGCTACGGGCTTCCCGCGGTGGTGGCATACGCGCAACGACAACTTGTCCAATATCTCAAAATCCACTCTTCAGGCAGTAGGCGAAGTGGTTATGAGTACTATCAAATAATTTTTTATTCACCCTCTAACAAACAATCCTATGAGAACATTTCGTTTCGGTATCCTCGCGATGCTAACGATGGTAAGTTTTCTTACCAGTTGTACTGTGTATCAGTACACGGGTCGTCAGACGGATATTCGCAATCGGGGCATTGACGGCACTGAACAACGTGCGGGTATCAAGGTTGATTACAACAAGCGTGTGACGGCTACCTCTAATTACCAGATTACCCGTTCGGATGCTATCAACGAGGCTGAGTTCCTCTGCATTCAGGAGCAGAAGATCGACGTAGTGGTTGATCCGGTCTTCAAGATTGAGTACAATCCGCTGAAGATGAAGAAGAAATTCAAAGCGACGATTATCGGTTTTGCTGGTCTGTATGAAGAGAGACCGACGCTGTTGGATGAGTCGAAGAAGTACACGATCGACGACATCGAGAAGTTTAAGTTGATGTACGATCCTTCGTTCCTGGACTATTACTATCGTCAACCACAACCGCAAGGCGGCGACACCTACAACTACTACATCAAATCGGGTGTTAACGCTGCTCCGGCCAAGGGCCTGAAAGCACCGAAAGCACAACCGGCTGCTCCGAAGTCGATTATGCTCAAGAACGATCAGCCTGCCCGTCAGTTGCAGCCCGCTGCCATCAACTACAAAAAGGCTAAACAACTGCGCGATGCCGGTATCGGTATGATGGTATGCGGTTATGCAGTAGCAGTAGGTATAGGTGTCCCATTAATCGTTACTGCTCATGACGAGCACAAGGAACCAATCATTGAGCAAGTGGATGCAGCCATTGCCATGTGGACGATCGGCGGTGCGATGTTCGTATCCAGTATTCCGATGATTGCAGTGGGACAGGTTCGTATGAACAAGGCGAAAAATCAAACGCTTGCTTTCTCGCTCAACGCTTCATCGAACGGTTTAGGTTTAGGTATGACTTTCTAATTGAAACGCCTTATGAAAAAGATTTTCGTTATAGCACTTAGTGCAATGGCTCTTACGAGCTGTACCATGTATCAATATACCGGTCGTCAGGCAAGCATCAACCGCTCTGACATTCAAGCTACGCCGACGCTCGTAGATGTGCAACCGGACTTCAGCAAACGCGTAACCGCTACTTCCGACTGGTTGCCTACCAAGGAAGATGCGATGGCACAGTGCCGCTTCCTGGCTATCACGGAGAACAAAGTAGATATCGTAGTAGATCCGATCTATCAGATTCAATTCCGCTCCACCAGTTTCCGCAAGAAATACAAAGTGACGATGTCCGGTTTCGCAGGTTACTACACGAATGCCCGCACCATCGGTGAGGATATGAAGCAGGCTTCTCAATTCACGCGCGAGCAGATTGAGAACTACATGCTCATTCATACTCCGGAGGTGATCATTGATTATCTGTACGAGAACAAGAATTGCAATGAGCAAGGAGATGTGATTAATATCTTCCACGAGAACAAACCACGTTGCTGCAAACCGGCTCCGGACAAAGCAGCGCCGGCACCGGCTCCGCAACCCAAAGCGGCTCCCGCTCCTGCTCCTCAACCGAAAGCAGCTCCTGCACCAGCACCCGCTGCACAACCGAAGGCAGCTCCTGCTCCGGCTCCGGCACCCCAGCCAAAGGCTGAACCGGCACCCGCACAGAGCAAAAAAACCGGTTTCAGAAAACGTAATTAATGAGTAAACTACTCGAAATAATTGACTTGCACGCTTCTATCGGCGGCAAGGAGATCCTGAAAGGCGTGAACCTCGTGATTAACGAAGGCGAGGTTCACGCCATCATGGGACCGAACGGTGCCGGCAAATCCACCCTGTCCGCAGTATTGACCGGTAATCCCGCCTACGAAGTTACTTCGGGCGAAGTGTATTTGCGCGGTGAGAACCTCTTGGCGATGGAGCCCGAAGTACGTGCGCGCGCGGGCGTGTTCCTTAGTTTTCAATATCCGGTCGAGATACCCGGCGTGAGTATGACCAATTTTATGCGCACGGCGCTCAATGAGAAACGGGCGTATGAAGGAAAAGAACCCCTCTCGCCGAAGGAGTTCCTGACGCTGATGCGCGAGAAGAAAAAACTGCTTGAACTGCCGGACAAACTCAATAACCGCTCTGTCAACGAAGGCTTCTCCGGAGGAGAAAAGAAGAAAAACGAGATCTTCCAGATGGCGATGCTCGAACCCTGCCTCTCTATCCTCGACGAGACCGATTCGGGACTCGACATCGACGCGCTGCGCATCGTTGCCGAAGGCGTCAACCGCCTCAAGACGCCGCAGAACGCCTCCATCGTCATCACCCATTACCAGCGTCTATTGGATTATATCATTCCGGATTTTGTACACGTCCTCGCCGACGGCAAAATCGTCAAGACCGGTGACAAGACGCTCGCTTTGGAATTAGAGGAAAAGGGGTATGAAGGTCTCTAAGGGGGAAATATTCGAGCGGCTCTTTGTCAACGAACCGGAACTCAATTTGCACATTGAGCAGGAAGCCGGTTCGCAGGTAAAGTTGTATGTGATTAATTTCGAAATATCGGGATACCGGAATACCGAAATATCGAATAAAATTTCTGTTGAGCAACTCGGTGAAGGCTGCGAGACAGAGATTTATGCGCTGGCGTATCTGAAGGGCGACGAGAAAGTGACGACGGAGACGCATGTGAGACATGCGGTAGGTGGTGGCAAGTCGGAGCAGTTGATTAAGTTCGTGTTGGATGACAATGCCCGCGGACGGTTCATCGGCGACCTGAAGATCGCTCCCGATGCGCAGCAGACCGAAGCGCATCAGACCAACCGCAACCTCTTGCTCTCCGAGGCCGCCGAGATGCGTACCCAACCGCAACTGGAGATCTACGCCGATGATGTACAGGCGACACACGGCGCCTCCACCGGTCAACTCGACGAATCTGCCCTCTTTTATATGCAGCAACGCGGCATAGACAAACAAAAAGCGCGTCAACTGCTCGTCGGCGCGTTTATGCGAGAGGTGCTGGATAAAATCCCCGAATCACTCATTCACTCACTTCCTCATTCACTCAATCCTTTATTGGACGCGATTGATGGCGTAGTCGAGTAACGCCAACAGACTGTTTTTTTCTGGACTGTCACGGAAGATGCTTAAGGCCTCCGTGGCTTGTTTTTTATATGCTAACATACGCTGCACGGCGTACTCGTCGCCCTTAAAGCGCAGCACAAACGCCTTGATCTCTTGCAGCGCTTTCTCCGTATTCAGCGTCTCGCTGTGAGCAGCCAACAGTTCGCCAAGCGCTTTGATATGTTCGGCTTCGTTCTGCGGCGCACGACGCAAGGCCTCGATGAGCGGTAAGGTCACCTTGCCGTCCAGTAGGTCACTCATCGTCGGTTTGCCCAGTTCCTCCAAATCGCTATAATCGAAGATGTCGTCTTTGATCTGGAAGCACAAACCCAACAGATGACCGTATTCGCGTAAAGCTGCCCGTTGGCGCGGCGTACAACCGGCACTCTCTGCTCCGGCTTCGGCGCAGGCCTGGAACAGCTGCGCGGTCTTCTGGTTGATAACCTGGAAATAGCGCTCTTCGTCAATCCACATGCTTTGTCCCACATGCAACTGTACCATCTCGCCGCTCGACAGGCTCTTGCCTAACTGGGACACAATCTCCAGAATACGGATATTACGCACTTCCGCCACCAGACCGATCACTTTCGCCAACATATAATCGCCGATAAGCACCGCCACTTTGTTGGTCCATTTTGTATGCACGGCCGCGATACCACGACGGGTATCGGAGCTGTCCACCACATCGTCATGAACGAGGCTCGCCGTATGCAGCAACTCCAATGCCACTGCCGATCGGAGCGTCTTGTCCGTCACGGGATTGCATATCTGCGCGGCGAGCATCACTAATAACGGCCTCAGCTGTTTGCCGCGGCGCGAACCGACGTAAGACAGCACTTCCTGCTGTAACTTATTGTCCGCCCGCAACGAGGTCTCCATCATCCGCTCGTACTGCTTCCACTGCGCCGAAATAGGCTGCCGTATGTTCGATAAAGAGTCCATTTTGTCTAAACCGGCTGCAAAGGTAGTATTTTTTTTTGACATGTGCAAAAAATGCGTCAATTTTTACACA
This sequence comes from uncultured Bacteroidales bacterium, assembly GCA_900321005.1. Taxonomy (GTDB): domain Bacteria; phylum Bacteroidota; class Bacteroidia; order Bacteroidales; family Paludibacteraceae; genus Colicola. The sequence continues at coordinate 23,374 of ONUF01000035.1, forward strand.
TAGGCTTGCAATATTTTATGTAATTTTGCAGCGTGTTATAGTACGCAATCATCATTTAACTAAAAAATAATACATTATGAAGCCTTTCATGGACAAAGATTTCCTGTTGCAGACCGAGACCGCACAGGAGTTGTATCACAATCATGCGGCTAAAATGCCGATTATCGATTATCACTGTCACCTTATTCCCCAAATGGTTGCCGAGAACAAGCGTTTCGAATCCATCGCACAGATCTGGCTCATGGGCGACCACTACAAATGGCGTGCTATGCGTTCCAACGGTGTAGATGAGCGTTTCTGCACCGGTAAGGAGACCGTTCCTTATACCTTCCGCAACCCGTTGTACCACTGGACCCATCTGGAGCTCAAGACCGCTTTTGGTATTGAGGAGCGTCTGAATCCTGAGACCGCACGTGCTATCTATGACAAGTGCAACGACCTGATTGCCAATGATCCGAAGTTCTGTCCGCGCGGACTCATGAAGCACTATCACGTAGAACTCGTTTGTACGACCGATGATCCGGCTGACAGCCTCGAATGGCACAAGATGGTCAAAGAAGATCCGACCGCAGAGGTACGCATGTTGCCCACTTGGCGTCCGGACGCAGGTATGAACATCGAAGCCGCTACTTGGAAAGCATACATCGAGAAACTGGCTAAGGTTGCCGGCGTTGAGATCCGCAACTTCGCCGACATGGTAGATGCTCTTCAGAAACGTCATGACTTCTTTGAGTCGATGGGTTGCCGTCTGTCTGACCACGGAATCGAGGAGTTCTACGATGAGCCGTACACGGACGCAGAGATCAACGCCATCTTCGAGAAAGCTCTCGCAGGCAAAGAGCTCAGTGTATACGAGATCCGTCAGTACAAGCACGCTTACCTGCACGCACAAGCTGAGATGGACTACGCTTCGGGCTGGACTCAGCAATACCACTACGGCGCTATCCGTAACAATAACAGCAAGATGTTTGCTCAACTCGGCGCAGACACCGGTTTCGACTCCATCGGCGAGTTCACGACGGCGAAGGCGATGAGTCATTTCCTCGATGAGATGAACAGCGAAGGACACCTCGCTAAGACCATTCTCTATAACCTCAACCCGTGTGCGAACGAAGTAATCGCAACTATGTTGGGTAACTTCCAGGATGGTTCTGTTCCGGGTAAGATTCAGTTCGGCTCGGGCTGGTGGTTCCTCGATCAGAAAGATGGTATGGAGAAGCAGATGATGGCGCTCTCGAACCTCGGTCTCTTGAGCCGCCTGGTAGGTATGTTGACCGACAGCCGTTCGTTCCTCTCGTATCCGCGTCATGAGTACTTCCGTCGCACGCTCTGTAACGTCCTCGGCAACGACATCGAGAACGGCATGATCCCGTACACCGGTTACGAGAAAGCCCGCGTTCAACAGATGGTCGAAGACATCTGCTACAACAACGCAAAGAACTACTTCAAGTTCTAATCCCTCTCACACACCCCGCTTGCCTCTCCAAACGAGAGGTGGGCGGGTGGTTGTTGCCTATTATGAATTAGGCAAATATATTGAGAAAATACAAATTGTAAGTTGTCAGAAAGTATTATTGATATTGATAGCTATTCTGAAATTCGCGAATGCGACTACAAGGGAGAACATTATTCTGTAAGGGATAATGGAGCGATTATGCGTCATGCTCGTGAAGGAAAACCAACACGCAAAGGTGATAATATATGGTCATTTGGAAATAAGGAAGAAAAAAGCGGCTATATGATATTCTGCGGTTCACGAGTGCATATTATAGTAGCAACTGCATTTCATGGAGAAAATGATTCAACTAAATTGGTAGTAGATCACATTGATACTAACCGATGTAACAATCGCCCCGATAATTTAAGATGGTTGACACGGTTAGAGAATGCTTTGAATAATCCAGCGACGCGCAAGCGTATAGCATACCTTTGTGGAGGAGACATTCAAAAGTTCATAGACAATCCATCTTGTTTACGAGACTTAACTGGTACAAATCAAGATGTAATGTGGATGCGCACTGTTACAAAAGAAGAAGCCCGAAATGCCTATGAACGTGTGATGAGTTGGGCTGCCACATCAGAAGACGAAACGCAATCACATGGCGGAAGATTGGGAGAATGGATATTTTCTAACCAGCAGTCTAAAACTCTATATGACCCTTGGGGAAATCCTTTGAATGAGAAGAAAATATCATATCCTTCACGAGAACTCCCAGATGTACCACATGTCGTACTGAAAAGTGGTATAGGCGAAGATGTTGACTACGTGCTTAGCGATTCTCTTACGCCCAATGCTCTACAAGGAAATTGGCGTACACCGACAGAATTTTTATGCTGTCCTGCACAAATAACAGCCACACCACTTGAAGACTATTTTGCAAACTTGAAGAAAGACTCTGTTTTCGCAAAAACACAATGGGGAGAATCCGTAATACTTGATTATGCTATATCTGTAGACAAAAGGCATCTATGGGTATTGGCAGAGCAGAAAGGAGATATAAAACCATGGAAAGTAACTGAAATTGTGATGTACGAAAATTGTTTCTTGCATTTGAGTCGTCATACATACTTTAGTGAAACAGGTGGACATAAATATTTCGTTCTTGAACAAGGTAAAGAATGGGATGGAGAGGATTGTATAGATGATTATTGTTAAAGTTAAAACTAAAGATCAATGAAAAAATTATTATATTCTCTATTTTCTATAATTGTTGCACTTAATGTGTTGACTAGTTGTGAAAATCAAGGAGAAGCACGCGCTATAATTGGGCACTCGTATCAATTATATAATGATGCTTCGAATTGGGAAACATTCTATTTTTCTCCATCTGGAACAGCACAGTTAACTTCATGCAACCAAGGCACAACATCAACTTATACTCATCTTACGTACAAGGTTCAAAAATGCAATGTTGAGGTGTTCTATGATTATAGTAGTTTTTGGAAGGAATCTGCAAGAGGAGAGTTATTAGGGGCTTTTACTTATATGCCTGAGCAAGATTGCTTAATAGGCTCGAACAGTGGTGTATATAATAGAATAAATTAAAATGAATCTGTAAACATTATTAGTAACCTAATGAAAGCGAAGTGGGTGAATATAGTGGATAGTTTGCAGGGAAATGTGGATCAGAGACATTATGCACGGCGGATTCCGGGAAATGGTGAATATGGGGCGGTGTGTGCGAAGCCGGAGTTGAGCAAGAAGACTAAGAAAAAGAAGGCGGAACACCCGACGGCAAAGGCCTTTGCGGAACTGATGGCGGAGACGAAGGCTATTATGCATGATCCGGAACGTAAGGCGGAATGGCAGGCACGATATGAGGAGGCACTAAAGAAAGCAAGGAAATATAACAAGCCGATTCAAGGCAGGTTGTACGATTATATCAAGCATGAGCTGAGCGAGGAGAGAAAGCAGGGTATTCTCCCGTAGATGTTAGGGTGACGTCATAGTGAGCACCCGATGAGCATCCGATGAGCACCCGATCAGCATCCGATGGAGACAGGCGGAAGACAGGTGGAGGTATGTCGGAAATTCCGACAAACCACTTGAAAGAGAAAACAAATAGCAAATATTAATTAACACAAATATAAATCATTTAATTTTTAGATCTATGGCTAAAATTATTACGTTGGGCGAGATCATGCTCCGCCTGAGTCCGGAAGGACAAGATCGTTTCATTCAGTCTGATCATTTCCGTATCATCCCCGGTGGTGGTGAGGCTAACGTAGCTATCTCGTGCGCTAACTATGGTCACGAGGCTTATCTGGTAACCAAACTGCCGAAACATGAGATCGGTCAGATTGCCGTTAACTCGCTGCGTCGTTACGGCGTGAAGGACGATTATATCGTTCGTGGCGGTGACCGCGTAGGTCTGTACTACTGCGAGACAGGTGCTTCGATGCGTCCGTCGAAAGTCATTTATGACCGTGCTCACAGCGCTATCGCTGAGGCTGATCCGAAGGACTTTGACTTCGACAAGATCATGGAAGGCGCAGCATGGTTCCACTGGAGCGGTATCACTCCGGCTATCTCGGACAAGGCTGCTGAGATTACGAAACTCGCTTGCGAGGCTGCAAAACGTCACGGCGTAACCGTTTCGGTTGACCTGAACTTCCGTAAGAAACTGTGGACCAGCGAGAAAGCTATCTCGATCATGCGTCCGTTGATGAAGTATGTA
>ONUF01000034.1 GCA_900321005.1 uncultured Bacteroidales bacterium
CGAGTACCTCTCGCTCGATCTGAACGTGGGCATCGTCTCGGGCGTGGACGAGGCGATCGCGCACGTCAACGCGTACGGTTCGCACCACAGCGACTGCATCGTCACGTCCGACGCCGCCCGCGCCGCGCAGTTCCTGCGCGACGTCGACTCCGCCGCCGTGTACCACAACGTCTCCACGCGCTTCACGGACGGCGCGGAGTTCGGCATGGGCGCGGAGATCGGCATCTCCACCGACAAGCTCCACGCCCGCGGCCCGATGGGTCTTGAGGAACTGACCACCTACAAGTACGTCGTCTCCGGCGACGGGGTGATCCGCTCGTAGGAAGAGGCTTCGGGATGGACGCGTCCCCGATCGCGATCGTCGGCGTGAGCTGCCGGTTCGCCAGCGCGCCGGACCCCGGCGCGTTCTGGCGGATGATCATGCACCGCGCGAGCGGCATCGCGCCGCTCGGCGAGGAGCTGTCGCTGCCCTACGGCGGACGCAACCTCTTCGACGCCCCCTATCCCACGCACGGCGCGCTGCTCGGTCCGCTCTACGCCTTCGTGCCGCGCGAGCAGGACGTGCCGCGCGAGCTGACGTATAAGATATACGTGTCTGCCCTGACGACCATCAATATCGATAACCATAACTGGATTCCGACCACGGATATCCGTCTGTTGCGCCGCATCGTACGCGACTATAAGTACCGCGGATACTCGGCGCGTGAGACGATTGCGCGCTGTCCGTCGGTAGTTCGCGGAGAGACGCGCTGGGTGTATCCGTTCCAGGAAGAAGCGGATGTGATGTTTAACTCGGCCCTGATCTTCGAGTTCGCGGTGCTCAAGCGCCATGCCGAACCGATCCTGCAAGAGGTGCCGAAGTTCTGCGACGAATATACGGAGGCGCACCGCCTGCTGAAGTTCCTGCAGTATTTCGTTCCGATTCCCGAACGCGAGATTCCGCCTACGTCGTTCTTGCGCGAGTTCGTCGGTGGTTCGTCCTTCCGCTACTAATGGCACGGAACTTGTTGAATGAAGACAGACATGAAAAGAATAACGATCATAGTATTGCTCGTCCTCGCCGCGCTGCAGTTGCGCGCGAATGACTCGCTGCGGGTGACGGGTCCGAACCTGTTGGACTCGATGCCGGGTGTAGAGGTGCTGCAGGACTCTGCAGTAGGCGCACTTTTGCAAGCGGCTATGCAAGGAAAGATGGAATGGGTCGAGATCGACGGTTACCGCGTACAGATCTATTCGTCCAACCAGCAGCAGGTGGCTAAGTCCGAAGCGCTGGAGCTGGAGGCGAAGATCAAAGACAAGATCAACCAGACGGTGTATGTGCTGTACATGCCGCCGTTCTGGAAGGTGCGCCTGGGCGATTTCCGCACCTACGAGGAGGCCAAGCAGTATAAGAAACTCTTCGTGGACCAGTTCCCCTCCGTGATGGGCGATACCTATATAGTACGGGATAAAATACAAGTGTTGCAGTAATGGATTTGCAAGCGTTTCACAGTAATCCGGAAGTGACTGCCGCTATCGAGAAGGCGGTGGAAGCCACTCTGACGCAGATCGGCGAAGATCCGCAGCGCGAAGGACTGAAGAAGACCCCGCACCGCGTAGGTGAGGCGTTGCAGTTCCTTACCAAGGGCTATCGGGAAGACCCGGAGGCTATCTTGCGTTCGGCGCTCTTCGAGGAGGACTATCGTCAGATGGTGGTGGTCAAGGACATCGATTTCTATTCGCTCTGCGAGCATCATATGTTGCCGTTCTTCGGCAAGGTACATGTGGCGTATATCCCGAACGGCCGCATCACGGGCCTGAGCAAGATCGCCCGCGTGGTAGATGTGTTCGCCCGCCGCTTGCAGGTGCAAGAGCGCCTCACGACGCAGATCAAGGACTGTATCCAGAACACCTTAGATCCCTTGGGCGTGATGGTGGTGATTGAGGCGGAGCACTTGTGTATGCAGATGCGCGGCGTGCAGAAACAGCATGCTATGACTGTGACCTCTGACTTCACCGGGGTCTTCAATCAAGCCAAGACCCGCGAGGAGTTTATGAAACTGATAAAGGGCTAACGTTCCTCCAGCGCGACACATGCCCCTTCGGCGGTAAGCACGAAGAGTGTGTCGGGAGCACGGTAGCCGGGAGAGAAGATACTGCGAGTACGCATAGCCGCGTTACTCGCAGTGTCGTTTGTATAGTTCAGTCCCGCCGCGTCGAGCATCGAGGCGAAGAGCACCGACGAGTTGTCATAATAGTCTGCATGCGCGTGCAGTTGCGCGATCTTCTCCGGGTGCAGCGCCGCGTATTCGTCGCTGTACCATACGATCAGCGGCACATGGAACAACCATCGGCTGGCGCTGTAGTTGCCGTGCAGCACTAAGTTCCGTTCATCATCATAGAGGTTCTCGCCATGGTCTGCCATATAGAGCACCACCGCCGGGATATGCTGCTGCGCCACGAGCGCACAGACGGAGTCGATAAACCGGTCGGTATAGACTATCGTGTTGTCGTAGGCGTTGACCAGTCGCTCGCGGTTCTCCGGCCGAATCATCGAGAGTTGGAAATCCGCACCTAAGGCAGGCGTAAACTGCTCATCATCAGGCGTATAGCGACTATCATAGCGCCAGTGACTTCCCATTGTGTGCAGCACAATGAACTGCTTCTTTGTGCCTTCGGTCAAGCGCTGCTGCAGAGGGGCTAAGAGTAGTCCGTCGTAGTTGTTCGTGACGCTCATATCTTTGCCTGTCTCGTAGAATTGATCCACCGCGTGCTTGACGCGTTCGGTGCAGAGGATGCGTGCCTGATTGGTCAGCCACGTTGTGCTGAATCCTGCTTCTTGGAAGGCTTCGGGCAAACTCTTCTCCGTCCATACGTCCTCATGTCGGGTGACAGGAACGCGGCTGAGCATATGCGGCAAGGACTGCTCGGTCGTACCTGCCTGCGAGTAGTGATGCGGATAGGAGATGAGGTTGGTTCGTTGCATCAGCCGTGGAGTGGTGTTGCGCGTGTACCCGTTCAGGCCGAAATGGGCACTGCGCGCTGCTTCGCCGATGATGAGGATGTAGCATTCAGGTTCTGCATCCGCGGGCGCGCTTATCCCGAATCGGAAGGGCTGCAGCGCCTGCTCCATACGCTTGCGCTCCCGCCGTTCCTCTGCTACCCGGAAGGAGTTGAGGTAGATGTTATACGGGTATATCTTATGGCCTTTCAGCAGCACTAACTCGGTTGCGAGCGAAGCTACCTCGCGGGGACGTTGCATGTGGTAGATGCGGCGCGCATAGACGCTGAAGAAAAGGAGAGCCGCCAGGGCCAGAACCGGAAGACCGATACCCGCCGCCCATATTCCGATGCGCCGATTAATCATCCATTCGTTGGGCTGGCGGGCGGCCAGAACAAAATAGATGCTCCACACCACGAACCATAGTACCGCCAGCGGCCAGGCCGCACCGAGCACACCGGCCGCTTCGTGCGCGTTGGTCGCGTATATCAGTCCCACAAACGTGGTGGTGGCAGGGTTATGGTTGAGGTAGAGACTGGCGAGTTCGATCGGTGCGCACCACATCGTCAGCGCGCCCAAGACGAGGAAATACACCCTTCGGCGAAGGAAAAGCATCGGGATACATGCGCCGACAGCGACAACCAGCAGGTACGCCAACACCTTCATCGGCGAGGCAAGGTCGCTGGCCATGAGGCAGGCATAGCCGTTCGGGAAGAGCAGTATTAGAAAGAGTACCGCGCTGCGAATGTTCGTTAGTACCTTGTTCGACATCAGCGTATCACGAGAATCTTCACTACGGTGTGCCCGCCAGCGGCGTTGCATAGCGCGGTATAGACACCCGGTGTCGCGCGGCGGCCGTCCGGTAATTTACCGTCCCAGACGGCAGTACCGCCGTTGCTCTTGGTCTTGCATACCAGGTTTCCTCCGGCATCGACGATATTCACTATGGTGTTCTCCATCAGTCCCGTGATGGCGATGTTTCCGCCGTAGTTCGGTCGAACGGGGTTGGGGAACGCATATGCATTACTCATGTCTTTCTGCGGTTCGCTGGCGTCGCTGCGGTAGGACGCGATACCCTTGCCTGTGCCGACAAACACCTCGCCGGTGGTGGGCACGATGGTGATGGACAGGATGTCGTTCGACGGCAGCAGACTGTTGTCTTCCGTGAAGTGCGCGACGGTGATGGTGTCGTCTTCGATGAGGTACAGACCCGAGTTAGCGGTACCTATCCACATGCGGTTGCCGCCATCTACCGCCATGCAGTTGATCTGTTCGTCGCCCAGCAGGTAGTCTCCAAGACCTGTTCCGTCATTGCGCGGGATGATGATGCGGCGGCAGTTGTTGCTCGTGAAGAAATCCGTCTTCGCCGGGATGACGAGGATGCCGCTCTCCGTACCCAACCATACACGGTCAGTGTGATCTTGCGCGAAGCTAAAGAAAAAGTCCGGGGTTAGCGTGTTGCCGTTTTGGTCCACGAAGGAACTGCGTTTGAGACAGCGGTCATCGCTGACATCGGTCGGTGTGCCGCCGTCGTCCAGCAGGAACACGCCTGGGCTGTAGCGCTGGTCGATGAACCATTTGCGTTTGGTACTCCGGCGGTCGGTCCAAATGCCTGTCGGCGTGGTTAGCACGATATTCGATCCTCCACTGCGTTCGTCGAGGGCATGCCATTGGTGATCCGGCGTCATCACATGTACCGGATAACCCACTTCAGTGGCATTCAGTACCCACAGGTTGCCCTGTTCGTCCATCATCGCACCGTCCGTACGCGTGTAGTACTGTGGATCAATGCCTGCTACCGCTACATCCAAGGTGCTGTTGTGTGTTCCATAGCGGGTGGGGACACCATGGTTGTATTCGAACACGCCGGCGGTGTAGGTAGCGATGTAGAAATGGTCCGGGTCGGACTTGTCCACCGCGATGCTCACGGGGTCGATGCCCCATACGCCGTCGCCCGTCCGTACCTCCCACGGTTGGATGCGTTTCCAGTTGTTGCCTTCAAAGATATTCAGGCGCGGATACCGCATATATTGCGAAGCCCAGCGTCCGCCGTTCGCGGCGTATACGCGCCCGTGCGCAGAATGGAGGAAATAACCCATGTTACTGTTCGGGCCGTCCGTAGAATAGATCTTGTCGCCGCCGGAGTGCAGCAGGATAAGACCTAAACTCTCATGCGCTAACCAATATTGGCCGATGGAGTAGAGCGCGTCGTTGATGGCGGTGTATTGGCCGGTTAAGCCGGTGAGCGTGTATTCGTCATTGACGCGATAGAGATTGCCGGAGACAGATGCCAACAGTTGTCCTCCCTCCGAGTGAACCCACTGCATGTCGGTGTTATTGACAGGACTCCATGTGCCGTTGACCCGACTGTACAAGCGGTTCTGCAGCAGCATATGCAAGGTGTTGCGGAAGAGGAAGGCATTCGTTATTGTACCTGCCGGCAGTGCGGTCTTGTGCCAATATGAATAATCGACGAGGTTGTCGCGCAACGAGGCGCTGTACAGATAGCCGTCGGTGAAGGCATAGAGCGAGTCTCCGAACTCCAGTGCAAAATCTACATTGACCGCGTTAGCGTCTTCGCCGATATAATAGGTGTCGGCTATCTCAGCCTTCTTCGGGTTGATGGCGATGATACCGAACGACATCGACAAGTACGCATATTTCTTGCCGCTGGAGATGGCGTTGATGGCTACGGACATCGAACTGGCTTTGAGGTGCAGGTCCGGCATCTGACGCACCTCGCCTTCTTCGTCCACCAGGTCGATGCGACCGTCTTCGTAGGCTACGATCAGTTGTTCCGAAGGACTGTCATACGCGATGCGAGCTATCGAACTGCCGTTCAGACCGGTGGCCTTACTCATGTACTCAATCTGTTCGGACGCGCGGTCGAAATAGAATAGCGAACCGTCCGCCACGGCGTAGATGCGGGAAGGCGAAGCGGTTATCTGCGTCGGGTTGGTATAGGACAAGTGCAGTCGCCACTGCTCGATCGATCCTAACTCGCGGCCCTCTGCGTCGGTCGTGCTGAAGTTATGCTCCGGAATGGACGAGTCGTCGTATGCCACCAGTCCGTTGCCGGTACCAATATACATCTTCCCTTGCTCGTCGCAGGTCAGAGACAGAATGCCGTTGGAGGGCATGGAGGAGTTGTCGGTCGTGTAGTGCGCGAGGATCTCGGTGGCGGTGCTGTTGAGCACGTAAATGCCAAGATTTTCTGTGCCCACCCATATTTGTCCGTTTGCATCTTCGCACAAGGCGGTGATCCTCAGTTCGGTCATCGGGTTCTCGCCGTTGTTATCGGTTAGGTCGGGGCGCGTGCAGAGGTCGGAAGTGAAGTAATCGGTATTGGAGTCGATGATCACGATACCGATGTCAGTACCTACCCAGAGACGCCCGTCGGAACTCTGCATGAGTGCGTGGATAGTCGCTGCCGTCACGGCATGCCCGTCTTCCGTCACCCATTCGTTGCGACCTATCGCCTTGTCGTCCGAAGCGTCCAAAGGTGTGCCGCCGTCGTCGAGCAGGAACAGACCGGTGTTATACCGCGCTGCGGCCATCCATTTATAGTGGGGATTCATCCGATCCAGCACCAGACCGCCCGGAGTATGCAGCGGAATCTGCTCATTGCCCACTATCAGAGGCAGTCCGTGCCACTGCCGATCGGCATCTAGGCATACCAGTTGATACGGCACCTCGCCGGCATTCACCATCCAGAGGTTTCCGTGCACATCAAAGGTTGCATAATCCAAACGAGTGTAGGTAGCAGGTGCGGTTGGGTCGGCTGCGCCTAAGGTGTTGTCGTCGGAGGCAATAAATCGCTGCACAAACTGTGCGCCTTGGAACTCATACAGACCGGTGCCGTAACTGGTGACGAAATAATGGTCTTTATCCATCGGATCTACCGCTACATTGACGAAGTCCAGCACTTTCTCGGACGGTGTGGAAGCAATCGAATCTCTAGGAATATTGATCCAGTGCGCACCGTCATATCGCATCACGACGCCGGGGCGTTCGTCCTGTGAGCTCCATCGTCCGCCTTGTACGACGAACACCAGGCCTTGGTCCGCATGCACGCAATAGGGGATGTTACTCAACGGACCTTCGGGCTTGTAACTCAAGCGTTCGGTAGCCGTCTGACGCACGACCCCTTCGGCATGACCGGCGTACCAGTCACTCAGTTCGTCGTGGTAGGATATGCCCTTGTCCGGATCGGGAGCGATGCGTGCCGAGCGTTTCTCGCGCTTCCAGAAATGATAGTCCACGATGTTATCCGTCAACTTCGCGCAGTAGAGACTGTCGTCCGCGAAGGCATAGATACTGTCCGCCGTGAGCAGCACATCTTTGACGGGCGTCACCTCGCCGCTCGGGCGCAGCCAGTAACTGTCCGTGAACCGGTGGTCGCGCAGGTCGAAAAGCTGCACGCCATAGTGTGTGGCCAGATAGGCGGTGCGGTTATGGATAGTGATGTTATATATCGTCTTCTCCTGCGTCATATCTTTGTTGTACAGGTCGCCGATATACTTGACGCCGTGAGCGTTCATCAGGTCGATGCGGCCTGCCTCGTAGGCGATGATCAGGGTCTTGGACACCTCGTCGTAACCGATACAAGTGATGTTCGTGCCGTTCAGACCCGACTGGCGGTTATATACTGTGAGTTGCTCCGTCTGCTTATCGACGCTGAAGAGGCTGCCGTCCGATACCGCATACACTTTGTCGGGCGTCATCGCAATCTGCGTGACGTTGTTGTATGCGAAGTACGAAGTCCATTCTCCTGCGATGCCGGGGAGGCTCAGCAGCAGACACAGAACGCTATATGTGAGTCGTTTAATCATGGATAACCTTAACTAATTCCGCCAGCGCGCGTGCACGATGACTGATTGTATTCTTTAACTCTGCCGGCAGTTCGCCGAAGGTCTTGTCGTAGCCTTCGGGAATGAATATCGGGTCGTACCCGAAACCTCCTTCGCCGTATTCCTCGGTCGCCATCCGCCCGCGCACGATGCCTTCCACCTGAAGGGCTGAATGCTGATCACTGATGGCTGAAAACTTTATCAGCGTGATAACGGTGCGGAACTGACATCCGCGGTTGTCTTTGTCCTTCAACTCGCGCAAGGCTTTCGCGCGGTTGCGAGCGAAGTTCTCCAGGTCCGTTTTTGCTTCCTTGGCGCCGGGATCTTGCAAGTACCAACGCGCGGTATAGACACCCGGTTCGCCGCCCAGCGCATCAATCTCCAAACCCGTATCATCGGCAAACACACCGTCAATCTGACTACTGAATACTGATGGCTGACTGCTGATAAAGTCCGCCACCGTGCGGGCCTTTATCATACTGTTCTCCTCCAGCGTCACGCCCGTCTCGTCGATCTCTTGCTCGAAACCGATCTCGTGCAGACTGAGCACCTTCACTCCTGCCGGCATAATCGCCCGCACTTCCGCTAACTTATGCGCGTTATTGGATGCAAATACTAAAACCATTTTCATCGTACCCATGTCTGATTGCGCCCTAAGAACCCGCGCTTGTCGAGCGAACCCCGCAGCACGAGTTTACCGTCCTTGAGGTATATCTTGCCGTAGTAGAACTTCCCGCTCTCTGGATCCAGCACCTTGCCGCCCACCAGTTCGCCCTTCTCGGCTTTCATGCCGCGGATGATGACCAAGCCGACGATAGGCGCGTTATAGTCCTCGCCCTTGCACTGGTCGCACTTCAGGTCCATGTCCGTGTACATCAGCATTTTGCTGATCTTGCCGTAATACAGGCCGTCCGAACCTTTATAGATTGTCACGATCGACCGCTTCTCGCCGGTCTTGTCGTCCACCGTGCGCCAATCGCCTAAGATCGCGCTCACCTGAGCCTGGCCGCTCATCGCCATCAGCGCGAGTAATATCAAGATAACCTTTCTCATATTCACATAACCTTTGCGGCTGCAAAGGTACGGAAAAAAAACCACATAACCAAATATTTATTTGCGTAAATGAAAAAAAAGTAGTAATTTTGCCAGCGCAAATAGAAAATACTCTATGAAAGAACTGAAATGTCCGCATTGCGGAAATGTGTTTACCGTCGATGAGAGCGATTACGCGGCGCTGCTCAACCAAGTGAAGAACTCCGAGTTCGAGCACGAGTTGAGTCGCCGGCTCCATGAGATAGAGCAGAACCAACAGGCGAAGATGACCGCGCAGTTGCAGACGGAGAAGGTGCAGAACCAGTTGCAGCTGCAGCAACTGCAGGCGCAGATCCAACAACTGCAGGCGCAGAACCAGCAGGCCGAGCAACAGAAACAGCTGGCTGTCATGGAGGTGCGCCAGAAAGCGACCGAGTCGTACATGCGCCTTGATGCCCAACTGAAGGCGGCGCAGGAGCAGGTGCAGTATTACAAGGACCTCAAGCTTCGTCAGTCCACGAAGATGGTGGGCGAGACGCTGGAGATACACTGCTCGACCCTCTTCAACCAACTGCTGCGGCCCATCATGCCCAACGCCTATTTCGAGAAAGACAATGAAGTGGTGGGTGGCACGAAGGGAGACTTCGTCTTCCGCGACAAGAGCGACGACGGCATCGAGTACGTGTCTATCATGTTCGAGATGAAGAACGAGAACGACGACACGGCGTCGAAACATAAGAACGAAGACTTCCTCGCGAAGTTGGATTCGGACCGCAAGAAGAAAAACTGCGAGTATGCGGTGCTGGTGTCGATGCTCGAACCCGAGAGCGAACTGTACAACGGCGGCATCGTCGATATGAGTCACCGCTTCGAGAAGATGTACGTCATCCGTCCGCAGTTCTTCATCCCCCTTATCACACTGCTCTGCCAGGCCAATAAGAAGAGCCTCGACACCCGCCGCGAGTTGGCGCAGGTCAAGGAGCAGCAGGTCGATGTGACGGATTTCGAAGATAAGTTAGCGGCTTTCCAGGATGCTTTCGGCAAGCATGTGCTCAGCGCTCATAAGAACTACGAGGAGGCCATCAAGCAGATTGACACCTCTATCCGCAACCTCGAGAAAGTGAAGGAAGCGCTCACCACTTCGGCCAACCAGCTGCGCCTGGCGAACAACAACGCCATGGACCTGTCGGTCAAAAAACTCACCTACGGCAACCCGACGATGAAGGCGATGTTCGACGAGGCGAAGAAAAAGAAGGACGAGGAATAGAAAACAAAAAAACAGACGGCTCGAAAGCTGTCTGTTTTTCTTGTGCGCAGGATGAGACTCGAACTCACACGATCTTGCGACCACTACCCCCTCAAAGTAGCGTGTATACCAATTTCACCACCTGCGCTTGGGTGCCCAGAACAGGACTCGAACCTGCACACCTCGCGGCATGCGCACCTGAAACGCACGCGTCTACCAATTCCGCCATCTGGGCAAAAAAAAAGAGCGGAAAACGAGACTCGAACTCGCGACCCCAACCTTGGCAAGGTTGTGCTCTACCAACTGAGCTATTTCCGCAATCTTTTATTCTTTTAACAAGTATAAGAACACTGCTTCTTCTCAAAAGCGGGTGCAAAAGTACAACAAATTTCTGATATGACCAAATTTTTTCGCAAAAAAATGCAAAAATAGTGTGTTTTTTCTACATTTACAACCGAAAAAGGACAAAATTTTGGGAAGTGACAGGTGCCTTACCGAGGTAGTACCTTAGCCTTAACCGTCGGCTGACTGACGAAACACCGCAGCAAATACCACAAAAAAAGCACCCGCAGCTCCACCGCTTATGCAAATAAAATTTAAAAATGCAGTAAAGTCTTGCATATATCGCGAAAAAGCAGTACTTTTGCAGGCGCAAAAGTGAGAATATGGCCAATACATTCGGAGACAAGTGGAGTTTCACCTCGTTCGGTGAGTCGCACGGAGCGGCGATAGGCGGTGTGCTGGATGGTGTTCCGGCAGGCATCGCTATCGACTTCGACATGATCCGGGAAGAGTTGAAGCGAAGGCGTGAGGGAGTGAGTGAGTTAGGGAGTGAGGGCGTGTCTGCGCGAGCGATGCGTGAGCCGGATGAAGTGGAGTGGTTGTCGGGTGTGATGGATGGAAAGACCTTGGGAACGCCGATTGCGTTTATCCTTCGCAACAAAGATGCGCGGCCGGAGGATTACGAATATCTCAAGCACACCTATCGCGTCGGGCACGCGGATAAGGTGTATGAACAGAAATATGGAATACGCGACTGGCGCGGAGGCGGTCGGGCGAGTGCGCGCGAGACAGCCGCACGCGTGGTAGCCGGATGTATCGCCAAGCAACAACTCGCCGCGCAGGGAGTTCATATACAGGCGGAACTCATACAAGTAGGCGCGGAGAAAGACCCTGCGAGATTCGCCGAGACG
Source organism: uncultured Bacteroidales bacterium (assembly GCA_900321005.1). Classification (GTDB taxonomy): domain Bacteria; phylum Bacteroidota; class Bacteroidia; order Bacteroidales; family Paludibacteraceae; genus Colicola. The sequence goes on from ONUF01000034.1 coordinate 11,302, forward strand.
ATTGCTCGTTACCAGCAAAAGGGCGATTCGATAGGCGGTATCATCGAGTGCCGTATTAACGGCCTGCCCGTCGGAACAGGCGAACCGATCTTCGACAAGCTCCAAGCCCACCTGGCGTTCGCGATGATGAGTATCAACGCCTGCAAGGGTTTTGAGTACGGCACGGGTTTTGGCGGCGTGACCGAACCCGGCAGTGCCATCAATGGTCTCAGTGGAGGTATAGCCGGCGGTATAGCAGATGGTTCGGAGATAGTGTTCCGCTGCGTATTCAAACCTACGCCGAGTACGCCGAAGGCGGGCGTGAAAGGTCGGCATGACGCGTGCGTAGCTGTGCGAGCCGTGCCAGTTGTTGAAGCCATGACCGCTTTATCATTGGTACAGTTTTTGTTATAATAGAAAATAAACAAAGATAAACACTTTAACAATTTAATAAAAGATAATTATGGCACAGAAAAAATTAACTCGCTCCAACAACAAAGTGTTGGCTGGAGTATTGGGTGGCATCGCTGAGTACTTCGAAGTAGATGCTACCTTGGTTCGCGTTTGCTACGCTGCACTCGCAGTCTTGTCTGCCGCTTTCCCCGGCATCCTGCTGTACATCATTCTGGCACTCATCATGCCTGTGAAAGGTCCGGAAGATCCGAAAGACAAGTTCGAGGAAGCAGAAGTAGTGAAGTAACAAAAAAAAGCGGCTCACACGAGTCGCTTTTTTATTGGCCGATTAGTTGTTACTTTACCACAACCGGTTCGTACTTCGGAACTAAAGCCTTCATTACTGACCAGCCGATGAGATAAGCCACGGCGCAGATGCAGAAGATGATCATGTAGCCTGCGGGTTTGCCGCTGAAGCCCATGAAACGGAACGCTTCGCCCATCTCCTCTGCGTGCGTGAAGAGCATACCCGAACCCTTGTTGATGAGGAACGAACCGATACCGCCGGCCATAGCACCGATACCGGTGATGGTAGCGACAGCCGATTTCGGGAACATATCACCCGTGGTGGAGAAGATATTCGCACTCCAACTCTGGTGAGCCGCGCCGACAATACCGATGATGATCGCTACTGCCCATGGACCCCATATGCCACCCAGCGGTTGGGCAAAGAGGGCAATGATCGGGAAGAATGCGAAGATCAACATCGCCAGCATACGACCTGCGTAAGGCTCCATACCTTTCTTCTCTACGAAGATCTTCGGTAGATAACCGCCGAACAAGGACACTACCGTCACGATCGCATAGAGCGTGAAGATGAGCGCTATACCTTGCGGGTCAGAAGCCTTGATGCCGAACTGATCCTGGAAATACGCCGGAGCCCAGAAGAGGAAGAACCACCAAACACCGTCGGTCATAAACTTACCAAACGCAAACGACCAGGTCTGTTTGTGCTTGAACGCTTCGCCAAACGACATCTGTTTTTCTTCTTTCACCTCCTCTTTCGGAGCCTCTGCCTCGTCGGAGTGGATATACGCCAACTCCGCCTCGTTCACATGCTTCGACTCGGTCGGTTTGTCATAGACAAAGATCCAGATACCTGCCCAGATGAAGCCCAGCGCACCGATGATGATGAATGCCATCTCCCATCCCATGGCCTTCGCCAGCAGAGGGATAGTAGCCGGAGCAGCAAGCGCACCGACCGACGCACCGGCATTGAACAACGCGGTCGCAAACGCACGGTCTTTCTTCGGAAAATACTCTGCGGTCACCTTGATGGCAGCAGGGAAGTTTCCCGCCTCACCGAGACCTAAGATCATTCGGCAGGCGAGGAACAGCCACACACTCACCATCGCTATCGAACTGGCAAGGGCCGAACCCGCTTCTACGGCACGCAAAGCCTCTACACTGTCCACACCGTTTACAAACCAGGTGGTAGCAATACCGCACGCCGCGTGCAGCACAGCGCCGAGCGACCAAACGACGATCGCCCAGAGGTAGCCTTTCTTCGTACCCATCCAGTCGATGAACTTACCGGCGAAGAGGCAGAAGATAGCGTACGCGATAGAGAACACACCGGTGATGGTTCCATAATGGTTATCCGTCCAGTGGAACTCGGGTTGAATAAACTCTTTGAAGGTCAAAGACAGCACTTGGCGGTCCATATAATTGACCGTGGTGGCGAAGAAGAGCATCGCACACATGACCCAACGCCAGTTGGTCATGACAGCTTTCTTAACGTCATTCATATAATTTTGAATTCTTAATTTTTAATTGTGAATTTTGAATTGTGCATTGTGAATTGTGCATTGTGAATTATTTCCGACACGCGGAAATAATGTCGAAGCATTCTTTGCACTTGTCGGTCACGTACTTCCAGTCGCCGGCTTTGACCTTGTCGGACGGGAAGAGCTTGCTACCCATACCTACGCAGTATACACCAGCAGCAAACCATTTCTCGAGGTTCTCTTTCTCCGGAGCGACACCACCGGTAACCATGATCTTCGACCACGGCATCGGAGCCATCAGACCTTTCACGAGGTTCGGACCTACTACATCGCCCGGGAAGACCTTCGTGAAGTCGCAGCCTACCTCCTGCGCCAGACCGATCTCACTCGGGGTGAGGCAACCCGGACAGTAAGTCACGCAACGACGGTTGCAGACAACAGCAATGTCCTTGTTAAACAACGGACCTACCACGAAGTTTGCGCCCAACTGCAAGTACAGCGAAGCGGTCGGAGCATCTACGACGCTACCGATACCGAGCGCCAAGTCCGGGCACTCTACTGCCACCCACTTGCTCAGTTCGCCAAATACCTCGTGCGCGAAATCGCCACGGTTGGTGAACTCGAACGCGCGTACACCGCCTTCGTAACAAGCCTTAATAACGTTCTTGCAAACTTCCACATCCTTGTGGTAGAACACAGGAACCATCGGAGCGGCCTTAATCTTGGCCATCACCTCAAACTTATCGAACTTTGCCATAATTCGTAATTGTGAATTGTAAATTGTGAATTGTGAATTGTGAATTGTGAATTACGCTTTAGCGTTGAACTCGTCCGTTAGCGTTGCCACCTGCCAAACTCAATACCTCATCCTCGCTTACGAGGTTGTAGTCGCCGTTGATCGTGTGCTTCAATGCCGAAGCTGCCACTGCGAACTCAAGAGCCGAAGCCTGGTCGCCCGGATACTTGAGCATACCGTGAATCAGACCGCCGGAGAACGAGTCACCACCGCCTACGCGGTCGATGATCGGATTGATCTCGTAACGCTTCGACTGATAGAACTCCTTGCCGTTGTAGATCATCGCTTTCCAGCCGTTGAACGTAGCGCTGAAGCTCTCGCGGAGGGTCGATACAACATACTTGAAGCCGAACTCTTTCATCATCTGCTCGAAGATGCCCTTGTAACCTTCGGCATTGGTCTCGCCGCCTTCTACATCTGCATCGGGCTTGAAGCCGAGACACAGCTCTGCATCCTCTTCGTTACCGATACATACATCTACATACTTCATCAACGGACGCATGATCGAGATAGCTTTCTCGCTGGTCCACAGTTTCTTACGGAAGTTCAGGTCAACCGAAACGGTTACGCCGTGACG
>ONUF01000036.1 GCA_900321005.1 uncultured Bacteroidales bacterium
CGGATACGGCTACGGCCGGACATCGTGATTGCCTGATTGAGTTCGTAACCGCGCTCACGCATCAGATTGATATAATCCACGAGCACGATACCGTTCTTCACCACGATACCTACGAGCAGAACCACGCCCAGCGCACCGATCATATCAAGTGAACGTCCCGTTATCCACAACGCAAGGATCACACCCGTGAAGGCCGGAATGATAGTCAGCATGATAATAGCCGGCATGCGCAGACTCTCAAACTGGGAAGCCATCGTGATATATACAAGCAGAATGATCAAAGCCATCAGCAAAATCATATCACTGAATGTCTCCTGCTGGTCTTCGTAGTTACCGGCAAGGTTCGTACTATAACCGGCAGGAAGATCCAATTGAGGCAATACACTCGCTTCAATCTGGCCAGCGAGTTCACCTAAAGAGGTATTATACGGCGTTACTTTAACCGTTACGATACGTTGACGGCTCTTACGCTCGATAGTAGGCGGAGCCCAATATTCTCCGACAGAAGCCACTTCGCTCAACTTCACTTTCTTTCCCGTAGGTGTCGGAATCGTGAGATCCATGATGTCGGAAATGGAATTACGGTCTTCCTCTTGCAAACGCACTACGATATCATGCTCCGAGCCATCGTCTTTCAGATAGCCGCAGTTCATACCCGCTACGCGGTTACGCAGATACGTTGAGATGGTTGCGGAACTCAGTCCCAGACGGGAAGCTTTTTCCTTATCTACGGTAATCTTGATATCCGGACGATCATCCTCGCGGCTGATATTGACATCGCGCGCTCCGGGCAATGCCATGCATAAGCGGCGCGTCTGCTCCGCGAGCTGGCTCGTCTTGTCGAAATCATATCCGTAGATCTCCACGTTCACGGTATTACCGCCACCTCCGCCGGGGCCGTTAGAAGCCACTTGACATTGGTATTCAACAATCTCCGGATAACGCGCCATCTCTTGACGGAGAATCTCTGCAATCTCCCATACCGTCTTGTCACGCTCCCATTTCTTCGGCAGACGTACGGTCATGGATATCTTGTTGTTCATCGTGCTCGAGAACAACGCCGCTATGGTAGCATCGTCATTAGAACCTGCGGAGGTGTTGATCAACTCTATCTCCGGAACAAGCACCATGAAACGCGTCTCTAATTGACGCGCTGTCTTCAATGTCTCTTCGATACGCGTACCACGCTGCAGTTTCACGGTCACAGACAAACGTCCGTTATCCTGTTCTTGCATAAAGTCCGTACCGATACGACCTGTGATAACAGGCAGGAGCGAGAGGATGAATGTACCGAAGATGATAAGAATAGTAAGCGCCTTATGTTTGAGACACCAACCAAGGGAGCGCGCATAATACATATCGATTGTATCAAGCATGCGCACTACGGTACGGTCGTACCAACTCTTCTTGTCTGCTTCGTCATCAACCAGATTTCCTTCTTCATCTACATGCACTTTCTTTGCTTTCAACAGCTTGGAGCAGAGCATCGGCGTTAATGAGATAGCGACAAGCGTAGATGTACAGCAAACGACCGTCACGATCCATCCTAACTCATGGAACATAATACCCGCCATACCGTTCAGCATCGTCAGCGGCACGAATACAGCTACGAGCACCAGGGTCGTCGCGATAACGGATACCCACACCTCGTTCGTCGCGTAGATAGCCGCCTCGTGCGGATCTTCGCCACGCTCTACGTGACGGGTGATGTTCTCCAGCACCACAATCGCATCGTCCACTACCATACCGATTGCGATGGTTAACGAACAGAGCGAGATGATGTTAAGCGACGAATCGGCTACACCCAAATAGATAAAGGCAACTATCAACGCAATAGGAATCGTTATACCGATGATGAGTGTTGCGCGCCATTTGCCTAAGAAGAAGAGCACCACCAATACAACGAATAGCAGGGCGTACATCACAGACTCCTCCAGCGAGTTGATAGAGTTCTGGATGGTATCACTCAGGTCGTAGATCTTCTCTATCTTCACATCGGACGGCAATTGTTTTTGGATCTTCGCCAACTCTTCACGGACATCTTTACAGATCTTGACGGTGTTGGCACCTGTCTGCTTGGCAATAATCAGACGAACGGCTTCACGTCCGTTAGTCTTCTCGTCCAACGACAGGTCCTTGATGGTATCTTTAACGGTCGCGATGTCGCGAATGAAGACCTGCTGGCCTTGCGGCGTCATCGTTACCATCAAGTCCTCAATCTCCGAACTCTCGATATACTCCGAACGGACCTGCATCTGATACTGCTCTTGCGGCATCTTGATGGTTCCCGAAGAAAGGTTGAGGTTGTTGGCTTGCACCACTTGGCCTACCTGTTCTATCGTTAACCCGTACGCATCCAATTTCTGCTGATCGATATTGATATATATATAACGGTCCGGCGCACCCGATAACGAGATATTTCCGATACCGTCAATCTGGTTCAATTGCGGAATGACCTCGTCATTCATGATCTTATCCAGACCCGCGTACGTCTCGTCGGCTGTGATCGAGTATTGCGCTACCGGCATGGCGGATGTCGAGAGTTTGAAGATCATCGGCGTTCCGCAGTTATCCGGCAGGTTACTCTTCGTCATATCGACATACGAGCGCACGTCATTTACAGCTTCGTCCATGTTGGCACCCCACTCTAACTCCAACATCACAATCGACATGTTATCTTTGGATTGCGACGTGATATGCTTGAGGTGGTCCACAGAGGTCAAAGCATTTTCCATATACTTGGTAACATTCGTCTCCATCTCGCTGGCCGACGCTCCCGGATAGGTGGTCATCACCGTGATATACGGAGGATCCATCTGCGGGAACATATCTATCGGCAGCTTGATGAAACTGTAGATACCCACGATAATAACCGCCACAAAGATCAGGGCGGTGGTTACCGGTTTCTCAATTGCTGATTTATAGATTGCCATAATATTAATCTGTTACTACGTTGAGTTTAACGCCATCTACGAGTTTGTGCTGGCCAACAACCACCATCTCTACGCCATCTACGATCTCCGGCGAGATAATCTCGATATCCTGGTCAAAGCGCTGACCCAATTCTACGCCTACGCGTTTCGCACGGCCATTCTCGTTGATAAATACATAGCGGTCATTCGCACCAACGAGTTTCTCTACCGCCTGATACGGCGCTACAATCGTATTGGCTTTACCCAAACCGATTGTGGTCGTCACGTACATACCCGGACGAAGCAAGTTCTTTCCGTTCGGGATGACGATCTTCACTTGGAAAGTATGGCTCGTAGCATCAATCGTCGGATAAACGACTTCTACCGTAGCGGGGAAGACCTGATCGGGATAGATCTCCGAGGCCAAGGTCAACTTCATACCGGCTTTGAATTTCGGGAAATATCTCTCGGGAATAGCTACAAGCGCTTTCAGCTTGTCTATCTGCGTCAATACCAAGATCGGTTGACCGCTGTACAGCTCGCCGTCCTCGTAGTTCTTCGCCGCAATCACGCCGCTAAACGGAGCCTTCACATAGGTATTCTTCTCCAAGAACTCCAACTGCTCCTTGGTGGAGTTATACTGCGCGATAATCTGGTCATACTGCTGTTGCGTAGCCGAACCCGTCTTGAGCAACATCTCCACGCGATTCTTCTCAATCTCAAGGTTGGTTAACGAGATCTTCGTCGTCTTGTACTGGGTCTGATCCATGCGAACGAGGTCTGCGCCCGCTGCCTTACGGTCACCTACTTCGCAATAGATATGCTCAATCTTACCCGTCAAGGATGGCGCTACGTTCTGCGTCAGATAGCCCTGCAGGTTCGTCGAGACGGAAATCTCACGCTCGATCTCTTGTTCATGGAGCACCATGGTGCGCACTTGCTCTATGCGCTCTTCCTGCTCCGTCGTGTTCTCACTGCCGCAAGCGATAAATGTCAGTGCGGCAAGTACATAAATAAAACTCTTTTTCATATTATCAGTTATTCAAAAATTCTTCCAAGTCCACTTGCGCAGTTACCAGCGAGAGGATCGACTGCACATACGCGCTCTGCGCATTGATAAGGTCGTTCGACGCATTGGTCAACTCGACGTTCGATGCCGCGCCGTATTTATACTTGTTCGTCGCCGAAGCAAACACGCGTTGCGAGACATCCAGATTCTCTTTCTCGTTCAGATAGGTCTCATACGCGTTCGTCAGGTTGAAGCATAACTGGCGGTACTGGATTTCCAAGTTCTCCGTCGTCTCGGAAAGAGTATTCTTCGCCTCTTCCAACGCAATCTTCTTCTCTACCACTCCTGCAGCGCGCTTTCCGCTCGACCACAACGGCATACGCACCGTCACTTGTACCACATTCGGCGGCGTCATACGCATACCGCCTTCGCCGTAGTATTGCTGGTTGGTGTAGTTATAGGCCAAAGACACCGTCGGACCATATGCCCAACCGGCCATGTGCACGTTCTTCTTCGCCAACTCAACCTGCTTTTGCAGCATCTGATAGTTGAGGTTGTTCTCCATCGCAAAATTGGCTCCCAAGAGTTCCAATACGCTCTCGGGCGATAGTGCCGCGTCGATATGGTCCGTCAGTACCAGTTCCGTCTCTACCGGCACATCCAGGAGCACCTTCAGACTGTTGGTCGCCAACTCGATATTTCGTCTCTGCGCATTGATCGAGTTTTTAATGGTATTCACGCGCACGCGGATTTGGTCTGCGGCCGTCTGCTCTGCTGCGCCGGCATCGACTGCATGCTGCGTCATACGCTCCAATTCCTGGATATTGACCAAACTGGAATCCAACAATCCCGCTATGCTCTGCAGCGCCAACACCGATACATAACTGGTGCGTACGCTTCCGCGCAACTGATTCTCCGATTGCTCTGCCGCCAGTTTCTTCATCTGAATAGCAATGTTATTCAGCAGTATGCCTACGACACCTTGTCCGTTCAGGCCTATCGCAGCCGTCACACCCAGCGCACCGACATTCGGCATAGGAAACTGCATCGGGCCTGTCCCCAAATCGAAAGTTGCGCTATACCCGCAATAGTTGCTGTAGGTATAATTTCCATCAACGGAAGGCAACAGCGCCGCGATGGTCTGCCAACGCTGTGCGTACGCTTCCTGTACTGCCAACGAGGCATTTTTCAGCGTACGGTTTTGCTTCACCGCATACTCTTGAGCCTCACTCAAACTGAGGGTCAACACTTTTGGCGCTGCCTCCTCAGCCGACTTCTTCGACCCGTGCGTCGCCGCCATCACATGGTCCTCGGCCATCATTGTGGCGCTTATCGCAAGCGCCGTCATTAAAAATACAATCTTCTTCATTATTATCTGATTATTCTGATTATTCGGATTACTCGGATTGGAATAACTTCATTCCTTCTTCGCTCAGCACACCCCTTACGAACACATCCATCGCCGTGTGAGCCAACTGGTGCATGTTATGGTTGTGCGCCTCGATGATCTCGAAGTCGCGAATGGCATCGTTATGAATCTTCGCAAACAGCACAGCCGTTAATTCTATATTAAGGTTCGCGCGCACGAGACCTTGTGCCACACCTTGCTCCAGGTATTGCATGATATACTTCTTCTGGGTCTCAAAGCATTTTATCTGGAAGTCCGCAAACTGACGCGGGTAGTATTTCTTGAGGTCATACACCAATTGCGGCACACGACGCACATCGTTCTTCTCTGCTTCCTGACGCTTGATAAAGACTCTCACCAATTGGCGGAAATCCTTCATCGCTACCAACTCCTCCATCTTCCCCGCCATGTAGTCCAAATTAGCCTGCAACATCTGCTCTATCAGCGCATCCTTCGACTCGAAATAGACGTAAAATGTCTTCTTCGACATGCCGAGCTCGCGGCATATGTCGTCAATCGACACACTGCGTATACCCAAGCGAAAGAATAATTCGCCTGCCGTCTTGATAATATGACTTCTCTGATTTTCTGACATCGTTTTCACAAAACGGCTGCAAAAGTACTGTTTTTTTTTGACATGTGCAAGTTTTTTGGAAACTTTTTTCACTTTTATAGTTTCCTTGTTAACTCTACTTGACAAAAAAGGGAGGCCGTGAAGCCTCCCCAAATCTATTCAAGTACGGTTGATTAACGAACTTGTGCACCTTGGAGGTTGAACAGTTTGTTGTCACGGACGATGTAGATCACACCGTCAACAACCACTTTCTGTGCCTTCTCGGTCAGAACGATGCTCTCAATACCTTCCGGCCAGAGCAGACGTGCCTTACCATTCTCTATGGTAACCGTCTCACCATCTGCGTTCTGCAGACGACCAACTACCTCTACCTTTTGACCAACCGGAGCCTCTGCTTCAATCGCTACATCGAGTACCAAGAAGTTCATCGCCTCGCTGGCTGCATCGTCTGCCATGTAGAAAGTCTCAACGCCTTCAGCAAACTCTCCATCAACGCTGTTTACAAAACCGGTAACAGCGTAGATGCGATCAGACTTGCCCTCTACCGGCAGATTCGTACCAATCGCAAGAGCCTCAGCTACGTTTACATGAACCGTATCCATATCCGGAGCCTCTACGAATTCTACATTCGAACCTTCTGCTACTTGAGCACCGCCATGCTTGGTCAAGTAACCGAGCACGTATGCATACGAATTCTGCACCAACTTAGCAGTATCTGCCTTCAGGATGTTAGCTTTATATACTGCCAACGGTCCTTCTTGCTCGTTCGGGAACTGCGACATCTTTATAGTCGTGTTTTTCCATTTATTATCGGAACCCTTATAGTTATAAGGCAGCGGAGCGTCTTGGATAAAGCCCTTTATTACATGATACTTCGGAGTCTTGGCGTCTTCACCCAACGCATTGGCAATGTCAACAGCCTCTTCAATACTCAACGTATCCGGAACATAAGGACTTGCCTCGAGAACCTCAAAGGGCAAGTTAGTACCATCGTTCTCGATAGTTCCTCCATAGTTCTTGATTTGGCATACAATCTTCACCTTTGCGCCCCATCCTACTTCTGCTGCAGTATTCGGTTTACCGCGGTAAATCTCAAATGCATTCTCCGTAGTAGTGTTCTCCGGATTGTCGGAAATCCAAACGGTCTCGTTATTAAAGTCCTTACTGAAGAACGAGTAGATATATGATACATATCCGGTAATCTCATATTTCTCAGGAGAAACGGCTTTGTCTGCAAGCGCATTACCGATCTCCAAAGCCTTGGTTACATTGATAGACTCGACTGTCTCCTCACCACCTTGCTCCTCCACGTGAACTGCGCAGTTAGACCAACTCTCGATAACACCATCACTGTATTTCTGAATCTTAGCCGTTACATAAACCAATGCACCAATACCTACAGATTTCTCGGTGTCCGGTTTTCCACGATATACCAAGAAAGCGCCGTCGGCATTGCTTGCTGCTTTGCTACCCTTCTCGTCTACTATCCAAAAACTCTCATTCTTGAACCCCGGATCATAAGCGGTTTTAATTACTGACGAGTAGCCTTTGATAACGTACTCAATATCTGTTGCTTTGCCTTTATCCAATGCTTCACCTATCTCCAGAGCTTTCGCTACATCGATTGTATCGCGTTCTACCACTGGAATATCAATGGTACGATCGCCCTCTACTTCGCTGAGAAACTCAACAGTCGGGGTTACAACCTCCAATTGGGTCTTATCATTTTTCACATATTTCTGAAGTTTACCGAACAAACGAACTTTATCACCAGCAAGTACCGGGTAAGCTTTGCCTTCCTTCTGCGGAGTAGCACGGAATGCCTGCAGTACGGAATCCGGAGCTGCTGCATCTTCTACAATATAGAAAGTTTGATTTTTCGGAGTTCCGGACTCAACGTAATAATCGGCCACGTTAACAGCAAAGCCTTCGATGAAATACTCCTTGCTCGAAGCATTGTCTGCCAACGCGCTGGCAATCTCTATTGCCTGAGCCACGTTCAGCGTGTCAACCACAGGAGCTGGTGAATCGCCGAAGGAAACAGTTACTTGCTCGATACGAGCTTGACTGGCCAGAGTGTAAGTCCACTCATTTGCGTCAACAACTACCTCATTTGCCAAGCCGCCGTTATAAGTCTGGTAAAATTGGAAAATCAACTTAGTGATTTTCTCCGGAGCAGTGATGGTGATAACACCATTCTTGTAACAACGCAACGTGCTGTGAGCGTCATCGCTGTAAGCTTTGTCGCACTCGAATGTAACACCTTCAACCGTAGCGGAAACGGGGCTACCGGTGCTCGAGGTACCTTGACCCGCAAAAGCACTACCGGAGATAACCACGTCTGCCATCATACTGCCGGCGAAAAGCACAGCAGCGATTAATGAGAAAAACTTTTTCATTGTTTTAAATTTTAGTTAAATGAATAAATTGGGTTAAAATATGTTGTGTAACATAAAAATCATTTACATGCCCACTTTGCGGTGCAAAGGTAGGAATAATTTTTGACATGACCAAATAAAATTTGCTTTTTTTTGCAAAATAATAGATTTATTTGTGTAATTCAGAAAAAAGCAGTATATTTGCGCAAAATTTGGCAATCATTTTGGATTTATGGCAAAATTACTGATTATAGACGACGAACGCGGCATTCGAAATACGCTTCGCGAGATCCTGGCGGACGAAGGACATGAGGTAGAAATCGCCGAGAACGGTAAGCAAGGTCTGGAGATGGCGCAAGCCAAAGCGTTCGACCTCATCTTCTCGGATATCAAGATGCCCGAGATGGATGGTATAGAAGTGCTAAAAGCACTTAAGGAAGGCGAAGAAGCAATCGACACACCTATCGTTATGATCTCCGGTCACGGCGACGTAGAGACAGCGGTACAGGCCCTCAAACTCGGTGCGTACGACTTTCTGCTCAAGCCGCTCGACCTCAATCGTATTCTCATCACTACCAAGAATGCGCTGGAGTCCAAATCGCTCAAACAAGAAACCAAACAGTTGCGCAAGAAAATCAGCGACCACGGGCCGCAGATGATCGGTAAGAGTGCCGCTATTGCCCGCGTACGCGAGATTATTGATAAGGTGGCGCCTACCGAAGCGCGCGTACTCATCACCGGCCCCAACGGAACGGGAAAAGAAGTGGTGGCGCACCTCATCCATGAGCAATCCCCGCGCGCCAACGGACCGATGGTCGAAGTCAACTGTGCTGCCATCCCGTCGGAACTGATTGAATCCGAACTCTTCGGACACATGAAAGGTTCCTTCACCGGTGCGGTCAAAGACCGCGCAGGGAAATTTGAGCAGGCCGACGGAGGTACACTCTTCCTCGACGAGATAGGCGACATGTCGCTCGCCGCTCAGACAAAAGTGCTGCGCGCGCTTCAGGAGTCCGAAATCACCCGCGTCGGCTCGGACAAACCGATCAAAGTCAATGTGCGTGTACTTGCGGCTACGAATAAAGACCTCGTCAAAGAGATCGCCGAAGGCAATTTCCGCGAAGACCTCTTCCACCGCCTCAATGTCATTCCGGTGGCCGTGCCGCCCCTCAAAGACCGCCTCGAAGATATCCCTTTGCTCGTAGAGCACTTCACCGCGCGCATCTGCGACGAACAAGGTATCGCGCCGAAGACCTTTGACGAAGGTGCTATCAAGGCGCTGCAATCCAGAGAGTGGACGGGAAACATCCGCCAACTGCGCAACGTCATCGAACGACTCATCATCCTTGCCGGCAACACCATTACCGCCGAAGACGTGAATATGTACGCATGATCCTGCAATCCCTCAATATTCTCAATTATCGCAACATCCGCGAAGCGAGTTTGGAGTTCAGCCCCAAACTCAATTGCCTCGTCGGCCTCAACGGACAAGGAAAAACGAACATCCTTGACGCCATCTATCTGCTGTCCTTCACCAAGTCCGCTTTCACCGCGCAGGACAGCCTTAATATCACGCACGGCGAAGAGATGGGGATGGTGCAAGGAAGTTATCAGCAATCAGCAGTCAGTGATCAGCCCGTGGTTATCTCCTGCGGATTGCGGCGCGGCGTGAAGAAGCAGTTCCGCAAGGACAAAAAAGACTATCCGCGCTTGTTGGATCATATCGGTCTCATCCCCTTAGTCATGGTGTGTCCGGCGGACCATCAACTCATCGAAGAAGGCTCGGACGAGCGGCGCCGTTTCATGGACGTCGTCATTGGTCAGCGCAACCGCAAATACCTCGATTGTCTGGCGACCTACAACGCGCTGCTTAAGCAACGCAACGCCTTGCTCAAGCAATATGCTGACGCGCCCAACCCTCCGGACGATTTATTAGAGGTTTTGGAATGGCAAATGGTCGAACCCGCCGAGTACATCTTCCGCGCCCGCACGGATTTCTTCCGCGAGTTCGAGCCTTATTTCCAAGAGGTTTATAAGACAATCTGTCCGGTAACTCCGGAAAATCCGGAGACTCCGGTTCTCCGCTACATCTCCCAGCTCCAGGACCGCGAGTTACGCGAAGCGTATGTTCGCACCCGCAAGCGCGATCTCATCCTCGGTTGGACCTCGCAAGGACCGCATAAAGACGACCTCGACATGCGTCTCGGAGACTATCCGCTCAAGCAGGTCGGCAGCCAGGGACAACAACGCACTTTCGTGCTCGCGATGAAATTGGCACAGGCTTTGTACTTAGCCGATACGACGGGCGAGGCGCCGATCCTGTTGTTGGACGATATCTTCGACCGCCTCGATAGCGAACGCGTCGAGCGCATCGTGGCGATGGTGCAGGGCGAGCAGTTCGGTCAGATCTTTATTACCGACACCGACCGCCAACACCTCTCTGACATCATCCAACCCGGCCCGGATGCCAAAATCTTCCATGTAGAAAATGGCCAAATTGCGTAACATATTCCTATTGCTGCTTATAACGCTCTCGGCAAGCGCCGAGATTGCTTTTCGCGGCGCGTGGATTGCGACAGTTGCGAATATCGACTGGCCCTCGCCCGAAGCGGTGGGCAACACCGAGAAGCAGCAAGCGGAGATGATTTGGATCCTCGATTCGTTGGAGTCTCTCGGCATCAACGCCATCATCTTTCAGGTTCGTCCTACTTCGGACGCGCTCTATTACAGCGAGTTAGAACCCGTGGCGCATTGGCTCACCGGCAAGCAAGGCGCTTGGGGTGAACAAACACCTTGGGATCCTTTGGAGTGGACCATCGACGAAGCGCACGCCCGGAATATGGAAGTTCATGTGTGGCTCAATCCCTACCGCGTCAATCTCGCAACAACGGACACCTCTATTCTCGCGCCGAATCACCTGATGCGGCGCCATCCCGAGTGGTTCTGGTGCTATAACAAACAGTGGTATTTTGACCCGGGACTCGATGAGACGCGCGAGTGGATTTGTACTATTGTACAAGATATCGTAGAGCGCTATGACATTCAGGCCATCCATATGGACGATTATTTCTACCCCTATCCGGTGGGCGGAAAAGCCCTTCCCGATGAGCCTACCTTCGCCCGTCTCCCGCGCGGGTACGAAGATATTAAGGAATGGCGGCGTAACAATGTCGATATGGCCATTCAGGATATCAGCGCCACCATTCGGGCATGCCGTCCTAATGTTCAATTCGGTATCTCGCCTTTCGGCGTGTGGCGCAACGCGGATGTCGATTCGACGGGTAGCGCAACCAAAGCCGGCATCACCAATTACGACGACCTCTACGCCAATATCCGTCTGTGGATTCAGGCCGGTTGGATAGATTATGTCCTGCCCCAACTCTACTGGGAGATCGGCAAGAAAGTGGCGGACTACGAAGTCCTCGCGCATTGGTGGGCGAACGAGATCAAGCGTGCCCGCGAACTCGATCCCTCCAACAGTGTCCGTCTCTATATCGGCATGGCGCCTTACCGTCTCGAGAACGCTTCGCCCAAAGGCAAAACCAACGCCTGGAATACGGGCAACGAGATCGGCCGCCAGATGCACCTCAACCGCACCATCCCCGAGATCTCCGGCGAGTGTTTCTACTCCACCCGCCCGCTGTTGCGAAATCCGAGGGGAGTTTGCGATAGTATTAAAGCTATATACGAAGAAGAAGAATAGGAATTTCATCTATGAGAAAAGTGATTTTCACGTTCTTGCTTGCGATAGTAAGCAGCGTATGGATGATGAGTAAAGCCGACCACCGGTGTTTGCCATCTGCTCTCACCGAGACCGAACCAAAAGAGCTGTTGTCGGGGCAATGGGATGTTTACAAAGAAGACATTACCGGTATTTTTTACGACGAACAAGGCATACCGAGACATGAGACACACACACGAGAAATAGATGAAGGCGATTATAGATGGGTTTTTAATTACGACACCATGTATTCACCGTCTATTTCCTGCTTTTCTGCTCCAGCAACTTATACCTTGGAGGCACTAGAAAAAGGCAAATGGCTACTTACTGTTGAAGGACGTTTTGATACTCCGACACCCGACGTTCCGGCGGAGAGCAGTGGTCGCTCTCCCATCATCATACATCAGCTTCACAATAATTGGATGGAATGGGAGTATACCATATATGGCGATGACGAAGGACCGTATTGCTATTACCAGTATCTAAAGCGCCACATAGAGGAGGTGGCAAAATTACCATCCTTCTGTGATGAGTGGAATATATTGAGAATAGTAAATTTTGACGGAATTAATCACTTCTCCTCTCATACACAAAACCTCACAACTGATACTGTTATAGGCGGTAATCTATACGCCAAATTGGAACAAAGTGAAAAGTATCTTGGTGCCATGCGAGAAGGAGAAAACAGGGATATTTATTATGTTCCCAATGGTACTACGCACGAATATCTGCTTTATGCATTTAACGCGCAAATTGGCGACACGCTTAACAATATGTGGGTTGGTGGAAGATTCTCCAACAACGGCAGAAGGGCAACCGTGCGAGAAATCAAAGAAACCTCTCCGAAAATATTTGTCGTGGGGTATGAATACGTTTTTGACGAATGGTGGGAAGATTACAAATGGATAGATGGTGTAGGTATGACTTTTGGTCCAAGCGGAAATCTTTGTCCGTTTGACTGCGCCGGCGACTATGGAGAAGTAGTTTTATGCGCCTACAAAAACAGTGAACAAGTATATTTTTCCAGCTTGGCAGAACAATACGGCTGTGAGTATGATGGTGAAGAGTTGTCTGGCAACAATGTGCCTTTGTACTCACGCAATGATTCTGGCTCCGCTCCCCAAAAAGTCCTATTAAACGGTCACCTCTACATTCTCCATGGAGAAAAAGTATATACGCTCCAAGGTCAGGAAGTGAAGTGATAAGCGGGCAATCGGATTGCCCTGAAATGAAAGGAAATAGACCAGCAGCGGCAAATGTCGCTGCTGTTTTTTTCCCGATGGCATCGGGCGGAAGGGACATAGAAAACGTAGCGGGATAAAAGCCGCACATAAATATGCGGCGCATAAACGCTAATTAATAGAAAAATAACCAAATAACATTCGGGACAACGGACGACGTAAAGGCTACATCCGCATTGAGCACGAAGCGGGCGGGGCGGTGTTTTTCTATCCGCCAAGCTTGGACGGATACAAGAGAAAAACACCGGACGCGAGGGCGAAGTAATCGTTCGAGCGAAGCGAGATAAGAACTCGGCACGAACGTGGAGAGAGTGCCGGCGAAGCGCGATAAGTGATCACCGCCTACACCGCGAGCCAACGAAATAAGCGGGCGATGGTATCGCCCTGAAATAGAAGAAAATGAATATTAATGACATTTCCGAAAACAAAAATTTGGAAATGTCATTTTTTTGTTGTATCTTTGCAGACGAATTCAAAAAGAGGGGAATTTTTCACAAAATTAGGGTTTAAAAACTATACTTATCCTATACTGTGGTGACCCCATTTAGTTGGACAGGGTTAGTAAATGTTGTTAGATGTATGCATGTTCTTTGACATGTTGTTCATATAGGTTTGTCGGTATCGGACA
>ONUF01000020.1 GCA_900321005.1 uncultured Bacteroidales bacterium
AAGCATGGCGGACTGTCACCACTTCCGCAACTTACGTTCAGCAAAACGACTCCACGCAAAGCAAAACCACGACCACCATCTCTACCAAAACGGTGGAGGAGTATCAAGGGGTCAAGAAATAACCTGAAACACGGATAGGTTGAACGAAGAATCTGTGAACGCACCGGACGTTTTCCGGTAATGTCTAACACCATGAAAAACACACGATTATGGCAAAAGTGGAATGGAATGACGCCGTGAAGACTGTTTCCGGCGCATTGGTGAAGATCAACAAGAAGTCGCAGCACGCGGCTGACCAGAAGATGGTCTTGGCAACTCACCGCACCGCGGCAACCACCAGCACTTGTTGCAGCCGCTTGTACCTCCGCGGTTTGAGCGCAGTAAGCCGCTCGACCTTGCCGAAGGCGAAAGAGCTCGCAGCTCGCTCGCGCTTCACGGAAGTGAGCGCAATGGTTCGCACGCGCAGCAAAGACCTGATGCAGATTGCAGCCGACCAGGCAGCCTTCCTCGCACAGAAGGACACTGCCGGTGGCAAAAAGACCATGAAGGCGTACTACTGGCACATCTGCGGCGAGGAGTACGATCAGCAGCACGGCAACTAAGCCGAGCCGCATGGCAAAGGAGAGTCTTTCTTCGGAAAGGCTCTTTTTTTGTTATCTTAGGAGATAGATTTTTTCGCTGTCTCTACTTATGCTTGTTCCCTTTTTACTAAAAATAGGAAAAGAAACAAGCAAAAAGGGAACATGCTATTTGGGGTGAGATGAGTATGTGGAAGACTTGATAATCTGGGCGAGGAGATCCAGACCGTTGGCGGTGAGACGGTAGGCCTGTTCCGGCAATTTCGGATGAGCAGGATGAGCCATCACTACAAACCCCTTTGCAACAGCGGGCTTGAGGTAATGATAAATGAACACACGGCGACTGCCTTGCTGAAGACCTAATGCATCCAAGATATACGTGCGTGGCACGGTCATTTTGCCGATAGCCTTCACAAGCCGGCACACACGGGCATCCACCTTGTCTATAGTAACGGAACGCATATCCTGCTCGTTCTTCAATCTCTGTTCACGCACTTTCTCCATATGTTTCCAATACTCCGGTTCCTTCTTCAGTTGACCACCCTTGCGAACGTCTATGCATAGATGAGCCATCTCAGCGCCATCCGTTTCGTTCGTCGCGTCGGTCTTTTTGACCACCTCAATACCTGCTTTCCGCAAGGCTTTTTCCACCTTCGCGATGTATACCTCGCATTCTTCGGTGTTTCTTAAAAATACTTTCATAACTATATTTTATGAACGATTTATAATCTGGTAGTGTTGTACTTAGCTTGTTCCCTTTTGTATAAAAAACGAAAAAT
Organism: uncultured Bacteroidales bacterium; assembly: GCA_900321005.1. GTDB lineage: Bacteria > Bacteroidota > Bacteroidia > Bacteroidales > Paludibacteraceae > Colicola. Next base: position 1,358 of record ONUF01000020.1, read on the forward strand.
AAACAAGCAAAAAAGGGAACAAGTGAAATATGGCTGCAAAGGTACAACGAAAAAATGACATACGCAAGCACGCATGTCACTTTTTTGTAATTTTTGGGAGGTTTACTTTACTTCCTGTCCGGTGAGGGTATATACCTTCTCCCCGCGGAGGATGTAAATATGGCCATTGTAAAGGATTTTCGTTGCAGGTTGTGCATCGTTGGTAAGTATGGTCGGGATGTCTTCGGTATCCTGCTCAATCGCCTGGATTTCGAGGAAGTCTTGCCATTGGTTAGCGGTCTGATAAGCAGGTATCGAATTCTCGGGCACGCTCAACAAACCGGACGGATCTATTCCTCCGAACGCGTCTGTTCCGCAGGTGGGCGGCTCGACGGCATAACAGGTAATGGACTGGATGTTGGTACAGCCGTAGAAGGCGTAGTCGCCGATGTGCGTGATGCCACTCTCGATGACGATGTACAGGATCTCAGACAAGTACGGATACCACGGTGCTGTCGGGTCCTCCGTCGGCAGGTAGTGCTTGCCTACCGACTTGGGAGCCGGCTTGGTCCAGTCCGGCAAATTGCCTGCTCCACGGATTGTGAGAATACCGTTGGAGTCCAGTTCCCAAGTGATGTCGCCGATCGTACCGGAAGCGATGATGTGCGTACCGGGGGTCTTTTCGAGCGGCAGGATTTCTTCAAACTCTTTCCATATATTAGCGGCTTTGTACTTGTTGACCGATTCAGCCGGTACATAGAGCGTGTGACCGCCTACTTCGGTACTTTGGTGGCTAAGAAATCCCTGCCCGCATACAGGAGGTTGGACGGCCAGACAAATCATATAAGGGTGATTCTTATAGCACTCGGCAAACACGAACTCACCCATCGTTTTTACGCCATAGCCCAAGATGATAGAGCGCACATGTATGCAACCGGAGAAAGCACCGTCTCCTATGGTCGTGACGCTGTTGGGGATAATGATCGTTTCCAAATCCATACTACCCCACCAGTTGAAAGTATAGGCGCCGATAGTCTTGAGACTGTTAGGAAGAAGCAAAAACTCCGCATTGTAAAGATTACCGAATGTACGCTCGCCTATTTCGGTAATACCTTCACTTATAACCACCTTTTTGATGATATCACGGTAGTCATCCCATTCCATCACATACGGTTTTCCGACCGCAGGAATGATTCCGTTGCCTTCAATCATCAGGGCACCCTTGCAGGTAATTCTCCAACTGATTTGGTTGTTGTAGGCCAGCACGCCGGAAGCGATATCGCATTTCACGCCCTTTATGTTGGTAAAATCTTCCCACTCTTTGGCATTCGAATAATCCTCCACATATTCCTCCGGCACATTGAGCGGGATGGATTTGTCCACGCCGGAGAAACACTCCGCACCGCACTCCGCAGGTACGCCTATGCAGGTGATAGAGCTCAGGCCGGAACAGTTGTTGAACGCCTTTTCGCCTATCCGGGTCACATTATCGGGAATCTCGATCGTGGTCAAGGCGGCACAACCGGAGAAGGCGTATTTGCCTATTTCGATAACGCGTGCAGGGATTACAAAATCACTCAGTTTGCTGCATCCGCTGAAAGCACTGCTGCCGATGCGGGTTACGCTGTTGGGGACGGTTACGGAAAGCAGATTTGCGCAATCAGCAAAGGCTTCATTGCCGATGCTTGTAGCTCCGTCCTCTATTACTATCGACTTGATGTCTGCCCGGAAAGGTATCCAGGAAGACACATTATCTGCCATGGCTCCTTCGCCGGAAATGGTAAGAACGCTATCTATATTCAATGTCCATTGGAGGTTCTTACCCTCTGCTCCGCAGAAACCGGAAGCTGCAATAGGGTTGACTTGGATGTTCGTGAAGTCTTTCCAACCGTCTGCTGATTCATCCTGATATTTCTCCAGCGAGCCTTTCGGCACGAGCACGGGGATGGATTTGTCCACATTATAGAAACAATTGGCTCCGCATGTAGGCGGCTCAACGGCATAGGAGATGATTGATTTCAGACCCTTGCAACCGTTGAAGGCGGTCTTTCCCAGTTCGGTGACGCCGGCGGGGATAGTGACGGTAGTCAATTTGTCGCACCAATAGAACGCATTCTGACCGATACTCGTGAGGGATTTGGGCAGATCAACCGAAATCAAAGCGGGGTAATTGGAAAAAGCAGAAGTTCCGACGGTGGTGATACCGTCTTCAAGCACTACCGATTTGATAAATTCTCTATAGGCGCTCCACGGAGCCCAGAAGCCCGTACATAGCATTTCGCCCGTGCCGGAGACGGTAAGGATGCCGTTGGCGTAGTTCCAACTAAGGTTATCTTCGCAAGTGCCGGAAGGGGCGGTGATAGCACTAATGTACTTAAACTGACTCCAAGGTTCGGTGTTCTTATAGGTCTCCACCGATTGTTCGGGTACATAGAGATCTATATGCGCAACGTCCGTGTAGCCAAAAGCGTCAGTTTCGCAAACTGGCGGTTCTGCGGCTTTGCACATAATGGCTTCCAGACCGGAGCAGTAGTAGAAAGCCTCTTTCCCGATATTGGTCACTTTCTCGGGAATGGTTACAGAGACAAGACCTTTACATTCATAGAACGTACTCTCCTCTATCGTCTTGACGCTATCGGGAATAATGATTGAACTTAGACCGGTACAATAACTGAAAGCACCACTTCCTATGGTAGTGACAGTAGCGGGGATGTCGAAATCGGTCAGCAGTTTACAACTGCCGAAAGCACCTCCACCTATGCTTGTCACCTCGCCTTTTATGGTAACCGAAGCTAATTTGGAGCAGCCGGAGAAAAGACTTTTACTGATAGTGGTAACGCCTTCGGGGATAACGGCGGATGTCAAACTTTTACACCACTTGAAAGCCCCTTCCCCAATTGATGAGAGGTTTTTGGGGAGGGTAACGGAGGCCAATTTGTCGCAATCACGGAAAGCCTCCTTTCCGATGGTTGTGACCTTGTTGGGAATATCCATGGAGGTCAAACCGCTGCAAAAACAGAAGGCACTTTCGCCGATGCTGGTGACGCTGTTGGGAAGAACTACATCCGCCAAAGCGGTGCAACCATAGAAGGTGGAAGCCTCGATGCTTGTGATGCCGTCGGGGAGGTTTATGGAGGTCAAGTGCGTGCAGTACTTAAACGCACCGGCTTGAATAGCAGTAACGCTCTTTGGTATTTCAAAAGAGGTCAGACCATGACAATCGGCGAAGGCATAAGCCCCTATACTGTTGAGGGTTTGAGGAAGTGTCACAGCGGTCAGATTGTCAGCTCCTTCGAAAGCGCGGTCTCCGATGGAGGTGACGGCGCTCGGCACCGTGTATTCGGTGCTCTTAATGCCGGCAGGATACTGAACAAGCGTGGTCCGGTCCTTGTTGAACAACACGCCATCAACAGAGCAGAAATTCGGATTATCGGCTGCGACATTGATATCCGTCAAGGCGGGGCAGTGAGTGAAGGCTTTTTCTTTGATGCTTGTGACGGTGTTGGGTATCTCGACGGAGGTGAGATAATCGCCGCCATAGAAAGCACATCTTCCTATGGTAGTGACACCGGATTCAATGACCACCGCTTTGATGCTGTTTATCGCCCAGGGGACGGGATTAGTATGTTCGTCAGACCGATAATCTCCCATATCTCCTGTGCCTGCGATGGTAAGTACACCGTCGCAGGACAATTCCCATGTGACGTTGGTGTAATTTCCACTTGCTCCGCAATAGCCGGAAGCGGAGATGCAGTGATACCGGATATTAGTGAATTCGCTCCATCCGGGAGCCTCTTTGTATGCCTCTACCGATCCTTCCGGCACATTGACCGGAATATCTTTGTCCACTTTGTCGAAACGGTCATTACCCTCGCCACAGTCAGGCGGGGTAACGGCGTTGCTGGTAATAGAGGTCAAACCGGAACAATTATCGAAGCCGTTCCAGCCGATACTTTTGAGGCTCTTGGGAATAGTGACAGAAATCATGCCGGTACAGTTCTGGAACGCATATTCGCCAATACTATCGACACTGTTTGGAATGACATAGGCGTAGGAGCCTGATCTGCCGGCAGGGAAGCGCATCAGTGTCTTTTGGTCTTTATCAAACAAGACGCCATCTGTAGAAGAACTGTAATTAGTGTTGTTTTTATCTACGTTAATAGAGGTCAAACCGTTACAGCCGACGAAAACATTATCGCCGATGTGTGTAATGTTTTGGGGAATCGTTATAGTAGGCAGATTTTTGCAATTAAAGAAAGCTGCATCTCCGATACTTGTGACGCCTTCTTCTATTACTACCGATAGAATGGATTCCCGATGTTTATACCACGGGATATCCAAAGTGCTCTCCCAGTTTGCCATGGCTCCTGTTCCGCTAATGGTCAGCACACCCGCTGTACTCAACGTCCATGTGAGGTTGTTGTATGTATCACCACCGCACGTGCCACTATCTACGAACACCGGTCCCTGTCTGAGAACCAAGCGAACTGAACTGCCGTTATATGCATCGCTCCATTCCGTTTTGATGTTGTCCGCAGTGAACTGAAAGTAGTACGCGGAGGCAGTACCCATCTTCGTAGATGACCAGTATTGACCGTAAGTGCCGGCTGCATAGACATTCGTGCCTGAACGCCTGCCCGCAGCGGGCAGGAAGACACACCCCTTCGTTTCCAAAGCCGTCCACTGCGCATCCGTACAGGTCGTAACATCATACGCTGCAGTAGCCTCATTCAGAGAAGCAACAGCCGTGAACTCACTCGCAGCAAAAGTTCCGCCGTCAGGGAACAAAATAACACCTGTGACGTTATGAACGGTTGCTTTCACGTAACGGACATCCGCCGTTCCTGCCACTGTAGAGGCTTCGTCTCCGGTTCGGGTGTTGAACAAATACAGCCATTCAGCTTTGCTCAATGTGCTCCAACCGTTACCGATGACATCGCCCCAATCTTTAAAATTACCGCCAAAGTCGGAACCATGCGTGCTTTTATTGATACCATAGTAGGTAGCACCTGTACTCCAGCAGAATAGATCGACCGTACCATTTTTAGTTACAGTAGAGCCGGATCCGATAGTAGTATTGGCGACTGCTTTACCTACATAGTCCCACTGGTTCTCGGCAAAAGACCAAGCCCAGTTGGCACCGAGGTCAGTGGTTGTTGCTTGCAAGTTACCTTTCGAGAAGACAACTTGTTCATCATCGGAATTGATGGTGAAAAGACCGGAAAGGGCACCTTCAGCGTCGCTCACGGCAAACAATGTTCCCGCCCCGACTGTCAGGGCAAGGAAGAATGTAAAAATTCGTCTCATAATATATTGTTTTGATTGTTATATGGCATACCATTTTTTGCCCGTTCGGGCTTTGTAACTCTGCGGGCGATCAAACCCGCAGAGCCAGGGTTACTTCACCTCTTGTCCGGTGACGGTATAGGTCTTGCCGTCGCGGAGGATGAAGATCATGCCGTTCCGGTAGATCTTGACGCTTTGTACTTCGTCTTTTGTCGTTTCATAACCTTGCCCCTTAACGGTGACCTCGAACTGCGGTCCTTCCGCCCAGTCGCTGATAGCATGGCCGAGAGCATCCGTAGAGCGGACGAACCATGTCATCGTGTACGTGCCCGGGGTGATCTTATAGGTGTTCACGATGTCTGACAGCGGGCTTGAGATAATGTTCTGCGTCATCGTGTTCTGCGAGAACAACTCCACATCGTCGGCAAGCACACGCAGTTCGTACGACACAGCGCCTTCCACTTTGTCCCAGGACAGCGTGATCTGTACATCGTCAGCCTTCGGTACCAAGAGTGCATTCAGGTTTGACGGAGTGTAGTCTTTCACTTCCTCGTAAAGCGCTTTCACCGTCAGATCCGACTTGACTGCATCGAACGGGGTATCCCAGCCGATGAAGACGTAGCCTTCCACTTCGGGTGCTTGGGGAGCGACAGCCGCCTCGTTATACAGCACTTCCTGCACCTCGATCTCCTTACCGTCCTTGTCGAGGAAGGTCACCTTGTAACTGCGAACGGTCGCCTTGAACACTGCCGTGTAGGTCGCGTCTTCGGTTACAGGAACAATAGCCGGATTCCAGCCCGAGAAGGTGTAGGTGTATTGCGCCGTCTGTTCTTTGACAGGTGCTGCTTGGCTCGGCATGTCGCCGTAAGCGTAGGTCTCCTTCGCGATGACAGAACCGTCGTCCATCTTCCAGGTAATGGTGTAAGTCTGACCGGTTGCGCTGAACTGTGCCTTGTAGGTCACATCGCCGCTGACAGGTGCTATGGCAGGACTCCAGCCCGTGAAGGTGAAGGTGTTCTGTGCCGTGGCGGGGCGTGACGGTGTTGCCCCCTTGAACGACGGAGTAGCGCCGTACTTATAACTCTCCTTGGCGAGTTGCGAGCCGTCCCAGTTGAGCCAGGTCACGGTGTAGCTGCGCTCCGTAGCGCTGAAGACTGCCGTGTAGGTCGCATCGCCGGTTACGCTTGTCAATGCCGGAGTCCAGCCCGTGAACGTATAGGTGTACTGCGCCGTGGCTTCCTTGACGGGAGCAGCATGGCTCGGCATGTCGCCGTAGTTATAGTTCTCCTGTGCGATGACCGAACCGTCGTCCATCTTCCACGTAATGGTGTAACTGTTCTTCGTCTCTTTGAAGACCGCCGTGTAGGTCGCATCGCCGCTTACGGGAACGACCGCAGGTGTCCAACCAGTGAAGGTGTAGCTGAACTGCTCCGTAGCGGGGCGTACAGGAACAGCGCCGTTGTAGGAAGGCGTCAGGCCGTAAGCGTAGGTCTCTTTGGCGAGTTCGGCGCCGTCCCAGTTGAGCCAGGTCACGGTGTAGCTGCGCTCCGTAGCGCTGAAGACAGCCGTGTAGGTCGCATCGCCGGTTACGCTTGTCAATGCCGGAGTCCAGCCCGTGAACGTATAGGTGTACTGCGCCGTGGATTCCTTGACGGGTGCTGCATGGCTCGGCATGTCGCCGTAAGCGTAAGTCTCTTTGGCAATGACAGAGCCGTCGTCCATCTTCCATGTAATGGTGTAACTGTTCTTCGTCTCCTTGAAGGTTGCCGTGTAAGTCGCATCACCGGTTACGGCTACTACTTTCGGCTCCCAACCTGCGAAGGTGTAAGTGTACTCTGCCGTAGCAGCTTTGGTCGGGTCAGCATGCGTCGGTACCACACCTGCCTCCACTTTGGTCTGATCGATGACAGTGCCATCGTCCATCTTCCACGTAATCGTGTACTTCACTATTTTCTTGCGATAGAGTTTCGGCAGGGTGTACAGGTTATTGCTGTACATACGGAAATAGTTACCGTTATGCTTAAGGACATACGTCTTACTCTCCGATGGGAGGTATTTGGCGATCTCCACGTCCTTGTTACCTCCGTCGGTGATAGCAAACGCGGAGGCCGTTGCAGATGTAGCGACAGAGTTCTTCTTTTGCAGGTCAAGGTACGTGGTACCATCTGCCAGACGGATAGAGAAACTATCGGTGCCAAGCGGTGCAATCGTTACGGCGCAAGCGGTCTCTTTCGGCACATATGCCACATCGCCAACAATGGTCAGTTCGTCCGACGAAGCGGCAAGGTCACTACCGCTAACCTTCGCATGGGCTTTGTTGTCATCAAAGACGATGAGGTATTCGCCCTCAGCAATGCTCTCTTTGCTGAGATCCACAAGTTCATATGCCACTTGATCGGCTCCGATCTCCTGAATATTATCACCGAAGTCTTTCCAGCCGTCTTTAGCCTTATAATCCGCTACTGTGCCTGCCGGTACATAAACCGGAATGGTCTTGGGTACATAGTAGAAACAATTCGATCCGCAAGCAGGCGGTGTAGCAGCTCGGCTCGTGATGGATTGTATGCCGGTGCACTCATAGAAAGCACCCTTGCCAAGACTTGTGACGCTGTTAGGAATCGTTACAGAGCTTATCTTATTGCAACCGCTAAAAGCGTATCCCGCAATGGACTTGATTCCTTCCGGTACAACAAATGCGCCTGAGTAGGAAGTCGGCATGTAGGCCAATACATTCTCATTATATAAAGGAGAAGTCAAACTGCTGCAATAACGGAAGGCACCCGCTCCAACGCTTATGACGCTGTTGGGAAGGGTTACGGAAGTCATATTGCTGCAATTTTCAAAAGCAGACTCTCCGATGCCCGTGACACCATCGCTGATCACAACGGAGTTGATACTTGCTTTATGCGCATTCCACGGAGCCGAAGAAGAGGTATAATCCGCCATTTTTCCTGTTCCGCTGATGGTGAGTACACCGCTGCAGGGGAGACTCCATGTAAGATTGTCGCCGCTTGCGCCGCAAGTGCCGGAACCAAGATAGCAAGACATCTCCTGAATATTGGTAAAGTAATTCCAATAGTTTTCATTATTATAAGCATCTACTGTTCCATATGGCACATAAACCGGAATGGACTTGGTCACGCCAACGAAACATTCGTCGTCACAGTGTGGCGGCGTGGTGGCTTCACAGGTAATAGACTGCAAACCGGAACATCCGGACAGTGCATTCTCTCCAAGGGTATTGACGCTTGCCGGAAGAGTGATCGTTGTAAAGCCTGTGCAAGCTTGGAATGCTCCTTCATCTAATGTGGTGACGCCGTCAGGGATGGTTATTGATTTCAAACCGGTACAACCATAGAAAGCGTATGACCCGATATTTGGGATGCCGGCAGGAATAGTAACAGAAGTGATACTGCTGTACCCGTTGAAAGCAAGGCTTCCGATGCTTGTTACGCCAGCTTCGATTACTACTGACTTAATGGAAGCACGGTAGTCATACCACGGAACGTTTTTACCTTGCACCCATTCCGTCATTTTTCCTGTACCTTTGATGGTAAGTACGCCGTCTCCGTCCAATACCCAAGTCAGGTTATCACCGCAGGTGCCGGAAGCAATTATTATATTATAAAAATCTGCCCATTCTCCTTTCTTCTTATAACTTGCTACTGACCCTACCGGTACATAAACTGGAATCGACTTGTCCACGCCGAAGAAGCATTCAGTACCACAGGTAGGCGGCGTAACTGCCAAACTGGTGATAGAGGTTAAACCGCTGCAGCCATAGAAAGCTTGGTGTTCAATGCTTGTGACGCTGCTGCCAATCGTTACAGATTTCAAACCGGAGCAACTAGTGAAAACAAGATCTCCAATAGTTGTAACGCTATTAGGGATGGTAATTGTCGTGAGTTTGCTCATCTGGATGCAGAGATTGTCAGGGATGCTCTCCACTTCGTTGCCGAATGTGAATGACGTTATATTTCCTTTCGCAGAGTTGAACGGCTCTGTTGCGCTACAGTTTTTTGCATTCCAAACGATAGTTTTCAAGCCGGTGCAATTATCGAAAGCTTGATTTCCAAAACTTGTAACGCCTGTGCCAATCGTTACATCGGTCAAACCGGTGCAACCACTGAAAGCTTTGTATCCAATGGTTGTAACGCTGTTCGGGATGGTAATTGTTGTGAGTTTGCTCATATCCATACAGAGATAAGCAGGAATATTCTCCACTTCGTTGCCGAATGTAAATGAGGTTATATTTCCTATCACAGCAGAGAAAAGATCTACTGCACTACAGTTTTTTGCATTCCAAACAATCGTTTTTAAGCCGGAGCAATTAGTGAAAACATCGGCGCTCATGCTGGTAACGTTTTCGCCAATAGTAACCGATGTTAAACCACTGCAATTAAGGAAAGCCTGCTTTCCAATGCTTGTGACACTATTCGGAATAGTGATAGCGGTCAAACCGGTGCAACCACTGAAAACTTGGTCTTCAATGGTTTTGACGCTGTTACCAATCGTTACAGATTTCAAACCGGTGCAATCACTAAAAGCATTGTGTCCAATACTTGTGACGCTGTTGGGAATGGTTATAGAGGACAAACCAGTGCATTTATAGAAAGCAGCGCCTCCAATACTTTTTACACTATTAGGAATCGTAATTTCTGTAAGTCGGTTCATGTTTTGGCATATATTAGAAGGAATACTTTCCACTTCGTTGCCGAATGTAAAAGATGTTATATTTTCTGCCGCAGAACTGAAAGGCGATGCACTACAGTTTTTTGCATTCCAAACGATAGTGGTTAAGCCGGTGCAATTATTGAAAGCAGCACCCCCAATGCTTGTAACGTTGCTCGGGATGGTAATGCTTTTTAGTTTGGTCATGTAGTAGCAGATATACCCGGGAATTTTTTGCACGTTGCTTCCGAAAGTAAATGAACGTATATTTTCTCTCACATCAGTAAATGGAGCACTAGGACCATCTATTGCATTCCAAACGATTGATTCAAGATTATTGCAATCTTGGAATACATTTGTTCCCCAGCCCGTACTCGTAATGCCTTCTCCGATGGATACAGCAGCCAGACTGCTGCAAGTATGGAAAGCCTCCTTACCAATGCTTGTAACGCTATTCGGGATAATTACAGAGAGTAGATTGTAACAATTCTTGAAAGCATAATTTTTAATACTCTTGACACTACTGCCGATAGTGACAGAACTTATATTGTTACAATTATAGAAAGCATATCTTCCGATACTTGTCACGCTATTTCCAATTTTAACTGTCTTGATGGACGAACGGGAGGAATACCACGGGGCATCTTCAATCACCCAATCCGTCATGTCTCCTGAACCGCTAATGGTAAGCACACCGCTGCTGTTCAACTCCCATTTGAGGTTGTCACCGCAGGTGCCGCTTTCGGCGAATAGTGTTCCCGCGCTTGCTACAAGCGCAAGGAAGAAAGTAAAAATCTTTTTCATATTCTGTAACAATTTAACAGTTTAACAGCTTAACGGTTTAACGGACTTCATGTCCCAGAACATTGTACATCTTCCCGTCCCGGAGTATGTATAGTTGTCCGTTGCGGATTATTTTCGCATTTTCACATTTGGTCATTTGACATTTCGATGGCGGTTACGGGACCTTGCTCCACAATCGTACCGAACAGCTTCCAGCATTCAGCATTTTTGTAGGCATCCAAGATGCTATGATCCGGCGACGACGGCACAATCAGCGTAGCGTCTATACCCGACGGAGACGGATCATAATCGTACCAGTACGATTCTTCATAGCCCTCTGGATTCCACTTGACAGCAGGAGGAGTTTTAGCCAGAATCTTCACCGTTTTGAGTTTTGAGTCTCCTCCAAAACTGCCACTGTTGACAAACTCGACATTCTCACCTATCACTACATATTCCAGATACCACACACTACGCAGGCAGTTCGTGTTAAACATCTTCACTGCCGGACCGGTAACTACTTGTTTCATGTAACTATTTCCTAACACCACATATTCTTCCAATGAGGTTGCGCCGCCAAAGTCAATTTCCGACAAGTTACAATCGCGGAACGCCCATTCGCCTACTGCCGAGCAAGAAATAGGCACAACCACTTTGCCGTAAATTCCTCTACATAACATAAACGCTGAAGCGCCGATAGTAGTTATGCCTTCCGGAATAGAAACGGAGGTAATTTTACCGCAATCGCAAAAAGCCATAGTATCGATAGCGGTCACGGTATAAGTTTGTCCGTCATGCTTGATGGTAGTCGGGATAATCAAATCTCCCTTGGGTTGCAAGTCAACGGATGCCTCCCATACTCCCTCTCCATTCTTCTCAATATAGGCGTGTTGCTGGCGACCGGCATAACCCCTGCCACCGGACTGATTGACAATCTCCACCTCACGATTCGCCTTATCGGTTATCATAAAATAGAGGGTTTGTCCGCTCGCGACCTTTTCAGCAAAATCGTACGGAGTGGTCGGTTGGTACCATTGGACTTCCAAGGTAGCATCCTCTGTTACCGTCACGTCTGCTTTGTTTTCCACCACTTTGTCGGTGATATCTACACCATTGAGTAGCAGCTTCTCTATTGCCCAGAATTGCTGCGGTTCGAAACGCAAATGGACGGGTTCACCGGCTACCACCTTCAGGCTTTCCCCGTCGCTGACATACTCATCGTCCGCATAGACAACACAATCATCATTTATCGCATAATTCAAATTGAGATTGAAGGTCAGTTTATTAAATTTCACTTCCGTTCCGATAGCAAAGATATACTTGAAATCTCCCCATCCTTCTGCATTTTTGTAGTTCTCCACACTCGCTGCGGGAACATAGACCGGAATAAATTTGTCCACTTCGTAAAATGCCAGATACATGCAAGTCGGAGGAGTCACAGCCTTGCAAGTAATACTTGTCAGACCTTTGCAACCGGAAAAAGCACAACTCCAAATGTTTTCAACACCCTCACCTAAAGTCACACTTGTCAGACCGGTGCAATCATAGAAGGCATAATCTTCAATGTCTGTGACACTGTTAGGAATGGTAACGCTCGTTATACCGGAGCAATTGGCGAAAGCATAAACTCCAATGCTTTCGAGGCTGTTGGGAAGCTCAACAGTTGCTAAAACGCTGCAATCACCGAATGTACAATCTCCAATGCTGGTGACACCGTCGCCGATGATTAAACTTGTAATACTTTCCCGATTTGCATACCAAGGACCACCCCATTCATAATCCGCCATTTCTCCTGTTCCACTAATCGTAAGCACTCCGTCCGTCAAGTCCCATGTAAGGTTGTCGCCTTCGGCACCACATGTTCCGCTTTCGGCGAAGATTGTTCCTGCCCCTGCAATGAGGGCGAGGAAGAAAGTAAAGATTTTTTTCATTGTATTATAATTTTTTTAACGATTGCTTGTGTGGGTATGCGCTGCGCACACTCGCGCAAAAAGAAATAAAAACAAAAACGGGTAAGATTACTTCGTATGCCCGGGTGAATCGGACGTATCGGAAGAAGAAGAGAGCTGCTCCTCTATTAACTCGCGCGTAAATTCCCTCGCCTGTTTATGACGAGGATGCACTTCTGACAATGATTCCTGCCCTGTTTGTTTGTCGTTTTTTGCGTCTTCCATACCTCAACGGGCAATACAAAAAAGCACCCGATCGAATTCGGGTGCAAAGGTAATGGAAATTCACGAAAGTGCTTTTGCAAAAGCGGACAGAAATTTTACAAAATCGGACAAACTGGCGTTTCTACCCCTGTCCGCGGGTCGTTCGATAGTTTGAAGGGGACATTCCGAAGTAACTACTGAAGGTGCGAGTGAACGAACTATGGTCCTCAAATCCACACCGATAAGCTATTTCCACGATGGGTATCTCCGAGTCTCTGAGGAGTATGATACGCGCCTGCTCCAACTGGATACGCATCATATAACGCTTCGCTCCTTCGCCGGTCAGATACTGAACCCTACGGTTCAGCGTCTTGGGAGACATGCACATCTTATCCGCCACCTGCGTCACCGTAACCGCCTGATGGTCCATCATCTGCGTGACGGTTAGGATGAGTTTTTTCAGGAATTGCTTATCCTCCTTGGTCAGATATTCCTCCTGTTCTTCAGCCGGTGAGTTTTCTTGCGCCTTGACCGAAGATTGCCGCGCTTCATTCAGTTCCTCCATCATAGAACTCAACTGCTGGTTTATCTTCTCTTGACGTTTGCGGCGCATGATGAGCGAAATCAGAATACCGATTAGGACAATGATGGCGCCGGCTATACCATACCATATGAGGCGGTGATTGCGCTTGGTCAAGACTTCTTTCTCTTTCTCTAACTCATCCCTGCCGAACTCGGCATTAAATCGCGCTAACTGCTCCGCTGTCGCGTGCGAATAGAGCGAGTCTTTGAGCAGATGATATCGCTCCATATGCAAGCGCGCTTCATCGGGGTTCTCTTTGAACAAGATCTCATACACCTCGCGTTGCGCGTACGCTTCATTATATATATCGCCTATGTGCCCGCATATGTCTATGACCTCGTAGAGGTAACGCAACGCCTCGTCGTCCTTACCGAGACTATGGGCCGCGAGTCCCGCCTTGTTGAGTGAGATAACGAGCGACATCTGGTCGCCTACGGTACGGAAGAACGGTACTACTTCACGGAAGATGACGTATGCCTCGTCATAACGTCCCAGACCTGCGAGAATAGACGCTTTCTGTGAGAGACGGACCATCATCTTATAGGTGTTGCCTGTAGTGGCTTCTACGGCATACGCACTGTCGGCGTACAGCAGCGCTATCTCATCCTTATGCAGTGCATGCTCTATCTCGCTCGCCATGCCATAAATAATCGCCATGCGCGAGGGGTTATTCGCCTGCTTGGCATAACTGATTGCCCGGAGAATATATCCCTCCGCCTCGGTGGGATTACCCGCCGCCATCAGCGTTCCGGCTATCGTGTTCAGGGACGAACTGATACGATCCGGATCGCCGCTCTTGACATCCAACTGGTAGCATCGGCGCATATAATGCAGCGCCTCTTCGTATTTAGATTGGCGCATGTAGGTCAATCCTAACATTGCCAAATTATCCGAGATGGATATATCGTCCGCATACTCCATGAGATCCAGCGCACGCAGCAGGTTCTTCTCCGCACGGGGATAATCCTGCTCGGCATAATACCATTCGCCCGCCCAATACCAGACAAGCGCTTTCATCGTATCCACAGGAGTAGAGGCGGTGAACACCACCGGCTCATCCATAAAATCCTCTTTGTCCATGTAAGCGAAAAACTCTCGCGCTCTCTCAAGCCCCGGTTTTCGGTCAAATCGCTCCAGCAAAGTATCTATCGGCTCCGGTATCCTATCCCCCGTTTCCATAGCAGACAACACACCGACAGCCAACACAAGAAAAAGAGTAAAAATTTGTTTCATGCTCTTATTTTTTGATTTTGCGACTGCAAAATTACACAAAAAAAATGACATACGCAAGAGAAAAGAAAAAAAAGCGCCCAAAATCTTGCACATGTGCAATTTTTGTAGTACCTTTGCACCATCAATTGATAAATCATTCGGATATGAATCGTGACAATGAGATTTTTGACGTCATCCGGCGGGAGCGGGAGCGTCAGACCAAAGGTATCGAACTGATCGCCAGTGAGAACTTCGTGAGCGACCAAGTGATGGAGGCGATGGGCAGCGTGTTGACCAACAAGTACGCAGAAGGCTACCCGGGTCACCGTTACTACGGCGGGTGCGAGGTAGTGGACATTGCAGAGAATATCGCCCGCGACCGTCTCAAACGCCTCTACGACGCCGAGTATGTGAATGTGCAGCCGCACAGCGGTGCGCAAGCGAACATGGCGGTGTTCATGGCCTGCCTCCAAGCCGGCGACACGTTCATGGGACTCAACCTCAGCCACGGTGGTCACCTCAGTCACGGTTCGGCGGTTAACTTCTCCGGCCTGCTATTCAACGCTATCGGTTACGACCTGGACGAAGCGACAGGACGCGTCAACTACGACGACCTGGAGCTCAAAGCCCGCACGCACAAGCCGAAGCTCATCATCGCCGGCGCGAGTGCGTACAGCCGCGAGTGGGACTACGCCCGTATCCGTCGCGTGGCGGATGAGATAGGCGCGATCTTCATGGTCGATATGGCCCACCCTGCCGGCCTCATCGCTGCCGGTCTGTTGGACAACCCGCTGAAGCACGCACATATCGTGACCTCCACCACTCACAAGACCCTGCGCGGTCCGCGCGGCGGTATCATCCTCATGGGCAAGGACTTCGACAACCCCTGGGGCAAGACCACGCCGAAAGGCGAGATCAAAAAGATGAGTGCGCTGCTCGACTCCGCCGTCTTCCCGGGTACGCAGGGCGGACCGCTCGAGCATGTGATAGCCGCCAAAGCTGTGGCTTTCGGCGAAGCACTGAGTCCGCAGTTCAAGGTCTATCAGCAGCAGGTGAAGAAAAACGCCGCCGTGATGGCACAAGCGTTCATCGACAAGGGCTATAAGGTTATCTCCGGCGGCACGGACAACCACTCCATGCTCATCGACCTGCGCACGAAATTCCCGGACCTGACGGGTAAGGTAGCGGAACAAGCGCTCGTAAGCGCCGACATCACGACGAACAAGAACATGGTGCCGTTCGACAGCCGCTCGGCCTTCCAGACCTCCGGTCTGCGCTTCGGTACGCCGGCTATCACCACCCGCGGACTGAAAGAAGATCAGATGCCGTGGATCGTCGATCTCATCGACCGCGTTCTACTCGACCCGACCAGCGAAGCGGTCATCGCCGCGGTACGCGAAGAAGTGAACCGCGAGATGACGAGACATCCGCTGTTTGCATGGTAAAAATAAATCCTCCGCGAGTTGCGGAGGATTATTTTAGCTCTTGTGTTCTTTACGGAACTTGTTCGGCGTGAGGCCGGTGTGCTTCTTCGTATATTGACAGAAGAAGCTGGCGTTGGGGAACTCCATCTGCTCGGCGATCTTATGAATAGGTATCGTCGTTTCGCGCAGCAGGTGCTTGAGTTCGGCGATCGTCACGTCGGCAATCCACTCGCTGGCGGACTTGCCGCTGCGATCCTTGCAAATCTCCGACAGATACTTGGGCGTGATACCGATCTGCTCGGCAAACCATTGCACCTCGCGTTTGTGCGGGTGCTCGCGCAGCAAGTTGGTGAAGGTATGGAAGGTATAATCACCCGTATTGGACGCCAGACGCGTGACATTCAGATCCTCCGTCGAGATCTTCTTATCCAGATATGCGAGAATCTCCAAGGTCGCGGCGCGCGCCATGAGTTTGAGGATCTGACGGCGGTAGTCATTGAGCGGCTCAGACATCTGCAACTTCAGCAGGTGGAAATAAGTCTCGCAGAACTCCATCGACACCTCGTTGAGTTGGAACAAGGGATGGGCCTTCAGGTACTCCTGCTTCTGCCACCACATCGGCTCGACACGCATCAGTTCGTACATCAACTCCTCGAAAATCTTATTCGGGATAGCAAGCTCCAGGAACTCAAAGTCCTCGGAGAACTCGTACGGGCCCAATTCGGTCGCACGGGGAATACGGATGAGTAACTCGTTTTGGCTCACGCGCAGCATCTCGCCGTGGAAAAAGACATCGACATAGCCCTTCTTACACAGCACCATCGTCGTGGATGTCTCAGAAAGCGTCTCGCGGAATTGACGGAAACCTGCCACCTCATCGGTCAAGAACAGGTATTCGTTGTGTAAAATCATAGTACTTTGCGGTATTAATTATCAATTTGGGGGCAAAAGTACAACAAAAATCGCATATATGCAAATTTTTTGGCGATTTTTTTTGTTTTTTTAAGAAATATGTGTAACTTTGCACCCTAATCTGAACAAAGTCATGAAAAAAACTCTCTTTTTTGCATTGGTCGCACTGGTATGCGTAGCGTGCGGTAAAAACGACCGTTTGCTCACTTCCGCTACGGGTTCTATCTATGAGTGTCTGGTCGTCGCTCCGACGGGTGAAGTGTTGCAAGCCGTGAGTCAGACCATGGGCGCGGACCTATACGGTCTGCCGCAGATGGAGCCGGTGTTCTCCGTGTCGAGTGTGCCCGCTTCGCAGTTCGACGACTTCTTCAAGTCCACGCGAAACATCCTGCTCGTCGATATCAACGAGCACAAGTACACCCAAGTCAAGGCGCAGCAGAGCCGCGATGTATGGTCCAAACCGCAGGCGATGGTGCGTATCCAGGCGCCGAGTGCGGAGGAGTTCCTGGCCTATTGGGGCGAGAACGGCGAGACGATCCGCGAGTGGTTCGTACGCGAAGAGCAGGCGCGTCAGATCCGTTTCTATCGCGCGAGTACGAATAAGGAAGCGCGCGCGCACCTGAACAAGCGCGGGTACGACATATGGGTGCCGGAGGATTTCATGCTCATCATGGACACGACATTCGTGCTGAACGAACAGGATATCCATGTGCTATGGACCTGCAACAACAAAGGCCCGATGCGCAAGGACGTGCTGGTATATGACTATCCTTATACGGCGCAGGAGCAGTTCTCCGGCGAGTCGATCATCGAGATGCGCAATGAGATAGAGGGCCGCCTCATCACCGCGCAAGTGCCGGGCAGCCACATGGGCACGGAGTACAAACACTTCCCGCCGGTGAGCCGTCAGGTAGCGGCGCTGCGCGACAGCGTCGGCGGGTTCTACGCGATCGAGACGCGCGGTCTATGGAAGATGCTGGACGGCGAAGCGATGGGCGGTCCGTTCGTGAGCCTCACGCGACTCGACCAAGTGAACGGACGCGTGGTCACCGCCGAAGCGTTCCTCTTCGCGGCAGGACAAAAGAAGCGCAATGCCTTACGGCAGATAGAAGCTATTCTTTATACCTTAGAGATGCCTAATGAACGCCAACGGTGAAGACCGTAGAGGCAGTTCATGCACCAGAAGACATACTGGGCGGCCATGCAGTAGTCGCCGGCGCGGAGCCACAAAGCGACACTAAGAATGTCGATCGCCAACCAGATAAACCAATGCTCGCGATAGACGAGAATCATCAGTACCTGTGCCACGAGCGCAGGTACTGTCGTATATGCGTCCAGGTACGGCTGGGTATCATCCGTCCATGCGGACAGCCCCCATCCTACTAAAGTCGAGGCGCAGACCGTGGCACCGAGGATCGCTGTCATCACCGCCGGCGTGAGCGACCGCGGCACTACCCTTCTCTCGGCTCCTGACTCTTGGTTCTCGGCTCTCAGCCTTTTCTTCCACACGAAGATACCGTACACCATCGTGCCGAAATAGTAGGCATTGATGGCGATGGTGCCGTAGAAGCGTTGGGTCCAGCAGAGCCAGGTGAAAGTCAGTACCTGGCCGAAACCGAAGGCATAAGTCCATATATTGCCCTGCGCCGCGAGACAGACGGAGCAGACGCCCAAACAGCCTGAGATCAGGCTGACGAGAGTGAGGGAATGAGGGTTGAGGGAATTAGTGATGAAGTACGTGACTACTTGTACGAGCAGTCCGAAAGCGATGAAGCTAAAATCAAAGATTTTATTGC
Organism: uncultured Bacteroidales bacterium; assembly: GCA_900321005.1. GTDB lineage: Bacteria > Bacteroidota > Bacteroidia > Bacteroidales > Paludibacteraceae > Colicola. The sequence goes on from ONUF01000020.1 coordinate 20,157, forward strand.
GCGTCATAGGTCCAGGTCTCCTCGAAATCCCAGTTGGACTTCGTTTGTATCTTCGTCGGGTTCACATAGACCTTCTCCGGCTGGCGCTTGTCATCCCAACTACCGGTGGTCCACTTCCCGTCGCCGTTGACATCCTTGTACATGCGCAGGTAGTACGCGTCGGGTTTGAGGTAGCGGAAGAGGGCTCCGTCGGATTGGGCGGACTGCTCTTGCAGCACTTGCTCCCTCCCGTTGAGTACCTGGATTCGCATACTCGGGTCGAAGGGCTCGATCGTCACGCGGATAGTCGAGTAGTCTTCGGGGGTCTTGAGGGTCAGCGAATAACTGCCGGCGACATGCGTGATACCATACACATCCGTCAAAGCAGCGCTGTCGAGGCACAGTTCGTATTTCTTGCCGGGCTCCAGTTTGGCGACGAACAGCAGTTGCAGCGGCAGCGTGTCGTGCGGCGCGATAGTGAAAGGCACAGGATGATCGACCGTATCCTTTTCCTTGCGTTCGTACAAGTGCATGGCCTCTTCGCGGATGAACGCGAGCGGTGTAGCAGCGGTGAGCCGCAGCGTGTCGTAGAGTTCGAAGTTCTTGGAAGCATTGGTCTTGATGACCAAGCGTCTGTTGCGGCGGTTGCGTTCCTGCGCTGCCTGTGCTTTGGCGGAGAGCCGCGGTGCGCGCCAGCGAGCCAAGACGGTGTCGGTAGCCCACTCCAAGTGGAAGAGGCTGTCCGTACGGCGGTAACGCACCTCGAAATAGAGCGAGTCGGGTCGGATGGACGCGCTGTCCAACAGCCAGAGCGTCACCGTGTCGTTGTTTCTCGAGAAATAGGTGTTATAGTTCAGGCTGTCGATGAGCGGACGGATGGTCGGCAGGCTGTCCGGACCGGTAGAGAAAGCGATGCGGATACGGTGCTGCTCGTCGCGCGTGGTGCGCTGCAGATAGAGCCGTTGCTGCTGGGGCATGAAGAGATAGAGCGTGTCGCGATGCGCCGGCAGGCTGTCCGTAGCCGCGGTGTCAGGTGCCGTGACCGTGATGGTATGTTCCGCAAAAGCGACGGACTCGCCCGGCGTGAGGCGATTGTCACGGCTCACGTCATCGACGGCATAGAGGCGGTAGGTGCCCGCGTGCATGTTCGCAATGCGGTACAGACCCATCGAGTCCGTGCGGGCGATGCGCAGGAAAGGCAGTTTGGTGAAGGCCGTGTCGCTCAAGTCATCGTGGATACCGACGATGATACCTTTGCGCGGCTTGAGGTTCTCCGCATCCAGTACGACACCCGTCGTCTCCAAAGTGTCGATCGTCGGGCCGGTAGAGAATCCGAAACAATAGCCATGGATGGGATTTTTCTCGGTATAGTCGCATATGGCGTCGCCGAAGTCGATGGTATAGGTCGTGCTGTCGCGCAGGCTGTCGGTAAACTGTATGAGCACGCGTTTGCCGCGCGCCTTGACATCCGGCGGGCGCTGCTGCGGAGGAGACATCAGCAGGTTCGCGCTGATGTTATCCAGTTGAATATACTCATTGAAAGTGATCTCGATGCGCCGGCCCGTGAAGTTCACGGTGCCGTTCTCCGGCACCGACTTGACAGCCGTAGGCGGGATAGAGTCTTTGGGTCCTCCCTGCGGCCCTACGCCGCGGTTCGCACACCCCACCAACACCAAGGCCGTCAACAGTATAGACAGGCTCTTGCGCATGAAGAATTAACAACTCTCGAACTGACGAAGGAAGCGCACATCGTTCTCGGAGAACAGACGCAGGTCCTTCACGCGGTATTTGAGGTTCGTGATACGCTCTACGCCCATGCCGAAGGCAAAACCGCTGTACTCCTTGCTGTCGATACCGCAAGCCTCCAGCACATTCGGGTCCACCATGCCGCAGCCGAGGATCTCCACCCAACCGGTGCCTTTGCAGAACGAGCAACCCGTGCCGCCGCAGATGTTACAGCTGATATCCATCTCAGCGCTCGGCTCCGTGAACGGGAAATAACTCGGGCGCAAACGGATCTTCGTATCCGGACCGAACATCTCTTTACTGAAATAAAGCAGCGCTTCGCGCAGGTCGGCGAACGATACATTCTTGTCGATATACAATCCTTCTACCTGGTGGAAGAAACAATGCGCACGCGCCGAGATGGCCTCATTGCGATAGACGCGGCCCGGGCAGAGCACACGGATCGGCGGCTTCTGGCTGGTCATCACGCGGGTCTGTACGGACGAGGTATGCGAGCGCAGCAGCACATCCGTCGGCTTCTGTACACCGACTTCTTTCTCGATGAAGAAAGTGTCCTGCATGTCGCGGGCAGGGTGCTCCGGGGCGAAGTTCAGCATACCATACACGTGCTTGTCGTCCTCTACCTCCGGTCCTTGCGCGATGGTGAAACCGATGCGGGAGAAGATATCCTCTATCTCCTCGCGCACGAGCGACAGCGGGTGACGCGTGCCGAGTGCGATAGGATCCGGCGTGCGGGTGAGGTCGAGTTTGTCCGCCTCCGCCGCTTTCTCTTCGAACTGCTCACGGAGCTCGTTGATACGCGCTTCCGTAGTCTGACGCAACTGGTTGAGCAACTGGCCCAACTCACGCTTCTGATCGTTCGGCACATTACGGAACTCATTGAACAGCGCCGTGATCTCGCCTTTCTTACTGAGGTATTTGATACGCAGCGCCTCCAACTCCTCGGCGTTATTTGCCTTCAACTCATTCACCTGCGCAAGCAAGGATTGTATATTTTCTTTCAAAGCCATAATACGACATTTTAAAAAACGCCGCAAAGTTACGACTTTTTTCTGACATATGCAAAAAAAAGTGTAACTTTTCTTTACCAACGTCCACCGGCACCGCCGCCGGAGGTAGAACCGCCGCCCCAGGAACCGCCACCGCCGGAGCTGCCTCCACCGAAGCTGCCGCCGCCAGAAGAGGAAGAAGAGGACGACGATGAATGTTCTAATTTCGGGATGATCTCGCGGCGCGTGAAGACATGTCCGCAGTGCTTGCAGCGATAGGTTATTTCTTTCTCTCCGCTATGCGAATAGGTGGCTTTGGTGATGGTCTTGTATTGGATAGCGCGGGCTTTGCGTTTGCCGCATTTCGGGCATTTCTTAACCGCCGCGAACCAGCAGGCGATGATGATGAGCACAACGCCGAGTCCCATGATCCAAAGGACGATGATCTCGCCTGTAGTCCACTCTATCTCCTCATCTTCCCAGGCATACTGCCCGCGGTTGGTGAACGACCGGACGGCAAGCAGTTCTTCGGGCGCTTCGCCGTCGGTACAGATTTCATAGACAGCGAGTGCTCCGAGGCACAATCCTTCGTCATAGTCTCCGGCACGGAAGGCGGGAACCATCTCATCCTGTATGATGCGCGAGCAGACGGCGTCCGTGAGGACACCTTCTATACCCGTACCCGTCATGATACGCACATCATGGCTGTCGAGCACGAAGAGGATGAGCACGCCTGTGTTCTGTCCCTCGCGTCCTATTCCCCATCGTTGGAAAAGCTCGTAGGCGAAGTCGAAGGCGTCGGAGGTCTCTTCGATAGCGGAGAGGGCGACGATAGCCATCTCGACGTGGGTCTTCTCATCAAGCATCGCCGCACAGCTGTTGAGCCATTGGACGGTGGAGTCCGCGAGAAGCGAATCGGGGTCAGCGACATAGTACTCCTGTCCCTGCTTCTTCGGGCTCGGCACCTCAGACGGCGTATAGACCGCCGCAGCGAGGGGAGTCAAGAGTAGAGATATGAAAGCTAAAAGACAGAGTTTTTTAAATGATACCATGCTCGATTGCAAAACGGACCATCTCCACGGAGGAGTTCAGACCGAGTTTATTGAATATATTCGTCTTGTGGCTGTTGACGGCGCGGAGGGAGATATGGTATTTCTCCGCTATCTCCTTGCCCATGAGTCCGTCGCAGCAGGCTTTGATGATTTCTATCTCGCGTTTGGAGAGCGCGGCTATATTCCTGTTATTAAGTTTGGCATCGGTGATGTCCCGTATAAGGATGGCGATATCCCGTCCGTAGAAGGGCACATCGTTGGCGACGGAGTCGATGGCAAGGGGTATTTCGGATAGCGGAGAACTCTTGCTGACGAAGCCGTCCATGCCTATCTTGAGGAGTTGCATAAGGGTAAACTCCCGATTGTCGATAGAGAGGACGATGATCTTGATATCCGGATACTCACTACGCAGCCGTTCTGCAACATCTACGCCGTTGGTGTCGGGCATGAGGATGTCCAGTAAGACGATGTCGCAGGGCGTGCCGGCTTCTAGCGCCTCGAAGAGTTGCGCCGCGGTTGGTACGCTGATAGTGATGGTATGAGGAGTGGACTGCAGCGTACCGGAGATGCCGACGCGTATCAGTTCATGGTCATCGAGTATAGCGATTTTCATATTTGTTGATTGGGTAATAAGCGTGTTGTAAATCAATGGTAAACGTAGTGCCCTCGCCTTTGACAGATTGGATATCCATCTTACAGTGGCAGAGGTTAAGCAGTTCGCGACAGAGGATGAGTCCGTAGCCTGTACCGCTCTCGCCGTCGGTCCCGACAGACGACTCCAGCTGCTTTTGATCAGTGAGGATACGCCGGATCTGCATGCGTGTCATTCCTACGCCGTGGTCTCGCACATAGAAGGCTGCCGGTGCTATTGTGCCCGCTTCGATGGTACTGCCTCGGGGCGAGAACTTGATAGCGTTGCTGAGCAGGTTGCGCAATACGGTACGGATCATCTCGCGGTCGGTTTCCACGAGCAGTCGCTCAGCATGCATATCGATGGTCACGTTTTTGAGCAGGGCCGCGCTCTGTACGTCCGGGATGGTGTCACGCAGTACGGCTGCGAGATCGAGTTGAGCGGTTCGGAAGCATCGTGCCTGACGATCCAGCTGCACGATCTCCTGCAGGTTACGCAAAAGCGCCAACTGGTTATCGCTGCCGGCAAGGAGTTGTCCGACAAGGGTATGCACTTCCTCGGGTTTGTAGGAAGCGTAGTTGGTGTAGAGCATTTGCAGCAGTTGTTGCTGCGCCATGACAGGGTTACGCAGGTCATGACTGAGGATGCCGTACTGACGTTTCTTATCTGCCGCCTGTTGGGCGATGAGCGTGTTGCGATGACGAAGCAGAACGACCAAGCCGACGAGTAAGGCGATGACGAGCAGAGCAAGGATGGAGAAGAAGAGCAGTGCTTTCAGTCGTGCCTGTTTCCGCTGTATCTCCTGCTGCTGGTCCGCCAGCTGCTGTTCCTTGCGATAGGTGTCGTATTGGACTTGCGCGATGGTCAGTTGCCGCTGGCTCTCTTCGCTCATCAGTTGTTCGTGGAGCACACGTGCTCTTTCGAGCCAAGCCAGGGCCTGTTCGAACCTACCGGCGTTCTTGGCGCGAACGTAGAGTTGGTCGCAGGCTTCGAACTCCTGCTTCTTGAATCCGAGTTGGCGCGCTTGTTGCGCTGCTTCTTCGTAGCGCTCCAGTTGCAAGAGACACAGCACTTCGGTCATCTTGTTTCCCGTCTCGCGGGCGATGGCAAGGGCTTGTGAGGTATAGTCTTTCGCCTTACGCGCGTCACCCAAGGCCTCGTAAATATGTCCGAGTTGTGCAAGCCGCATTCCTTCCTGCAGTCTGCGTCCGAGCGAACGGTCGATAGCGAGCGCATCTTCGGTCAACTGCAACGCTCTTTGCAGGTTGTCTTCAGATGGCTGATTGCTGCCGTCTGACAGCTGACGGCTTTTCGCCAACAGTACTTCGCCTAACATCGCCTTGCGGATGGCGAGGGATTTCGGGGAATGCGTGGTGTCGGATGCCAGAAGAGACTCCTCAATGGAGATGGCGCGCTCGAGATAAGCGATGGCTATGTCCTGCTGTCCGGCGGACGAGTAAATGCCGGCGAGGTTGCCCAAAGAGGCGGATATATTCGCCGGATCGTCTTGCTGCTCGTCAAACGCCAAACATTGCTCCCCATAATAGAGTGCCTGCTGATAATCGCCCAGGCGATGATAACAGTATAGGAGACAGGAGTAGAACTCGCATCGTATATCCATTGAGTCCTCGGGCACGGCAGACAGGCCGTCGTTATTGAGGGCTACCGCCTGCTCTATCTCCCCCGCCATGGCGAGGGAGTATGCACTATCTACTACGGCAAACGCCTCCTCTCGCGTCATGGCGGGAGTCGCCATGACGGAGAAGAATGCAAATACTATGAGAATAAACCTTTTCAATTCCGGTGCAAAGATACACATTTCTTGCGATTTGTGCAAATTTATTTTACATTTGCGCCTTGCGCGTTATAGATTTTGCCTTCGCGGAGGATGTAGAGCACGCCGTCAACGAGCACCTTCGTACATTGTACATCGTCAGGTTGTATATCCTCGATGCCGGTGGCGGAGCCTTTTTCGTAGAAGAGGGCGGTGAGGGAAATGTTCTTACCGTCTTGTACGGTCAAGTAGTATGGGTTCGCGGTGTTGCCATCCGACCATTGCACGAACTCATAGCCTTCTGCGGCATGCGCCGTGATGGTCAATTCCGTACCCTCGGCATACCAGCCGGAAGTGAAGTCGCTAATCGAACCTTGTCCTTCGGTAGCATCGGCGCTGATGATCGCGCCTTTCGGTGTCTGGCTATCGTCCACTTCTACGATCGGGTCGAGGTAGAGATTATGCGCCGGCATGATGATCAGACGCGGGTTATCCGTATTGCCGTCACTCCAGCTAACGAACTTATATCCCGGAGCCGGATAAGCATACAAGTTAAAGTGTGTTCCTTCAAAGAAGGAAAGGCCAAACACACTGGTCAGACAGAGACTCTCCAGCGAAGGCGTGATATAATTGATCTCGTATTTGGGCGAGTCATCCAAGATACCCAGATCATGGCTGCTTATCGAACCCCATTGTATACTCGCGTTGTTCAGACTAAGGTTCGCTGCCTGGTCAGTCTTGTTGGTAGCCTTATAACCCGACCCGGCACTTTCACCTACGCCGGAGTTAATGTACAAGTTCGCTCCGTCAACGATCAGAGACGGAGTAACACCTGCCAGCAACACTGCGGTTTTGAAATTGTCTTTACCCCAGTCCGTGGTGTTCTTGAGGTTGAGCGTCAAGTCCATATGCCCGGTCACGGTAAGCGGTTTGCTAAAGTTCGCCGCGTACATATTCTGTGCCGTGAGGGTAACACCATGATACGTAGTACCGGTAAAAGTCATACCTTTGGTGCCTACGATGGCATTACGAAGGGTATTGTCTGTCGTGGTACAGATTGCCTCAACCTTATGGTTACCCACATTGACGATTAACGGTTCATCCGTGCCGCTTCCGGCCCAATCTTCGATGAAGCCATCATTAGTGATGTTGTACGTAGCATCCTTCATGACTGTCAGCGTACGGGTAGCATCGTCATAACTCCAAACGCCGTCTCCGAGGATGTCGTTGGAGTTGGATGCCGTTACTTGCGTACCGCACACCCAGAGCATGTACGCATCAGCGGGCGGCTGAACGCGGAAGTGCGCCGTATAGGTCTCATCGCCGCTAACCGTCACTTCATAAATGGCCTTACCGGAAACCACTTGTTCACGGGAATCCATCCAGTAGAGGAACTGATAGCCGGATCTCGGATACGCCTTGATATTTACTTTCTGTCCTTCTTCCAATTGGAGCGCACCGCCTTCTACCCAACCCATGGTCTCGTCGGCAGAAGCAACGCGGATGTCGTAGTAATTAATCACTACTTCTTTCTCGAAGAGCGCCCAAAGGACGGTATCTTGCGTCACCACGAAAGTGTACGGATTTTGGGTTACGCCATTCGACCAACGGAGGAAATAATAACCGCTATTAGGCGTTGCAGAAGCAGTATGTTCGTCACCTTCTTTGACTACTCCGTCACCGGTCGCCGTACCGGCATTCTTGTCATAGGCATCTACCCATACCACGTACTCCTGACGGATAGGTTCTATTTGTACCACGTCATCATTCTTCAGGCTACCGCTCTTGATGGTAGCTTTCGAAATCGAACTATTCGTGCAATCCACTATCGGCTTCTTGCCCCACGCGTCGAACCATGCATTGGTGATGACGAACATGCCGCAGGATACGGCTGTTTGCGTATTGGTATTGTTATCATCGATAACAACGCGTACTCTGTTTTTTGCGCAGAAAGATTTACCGTTCAGCGAAACAGCGGTTGAGTTTTGCGAGTGGAGACTCAGTAGGTCACCATCTTCTTCGGTCAATGCGTAATGCGCCGGCGAAATGATGAGGTCACCGTCATGGCCGACGATACGGCCGTTGATCTTCCATTTGCCGTCCACAACGATATTCAGTTTGAAATCGTCAAAGACGATATTGCCGTTGATGGTGTTGAAGACGCTCGCATTTTTGGTCTCGAGATAGAGGGTGTTTGTCAGATAATCAAAACGCACCTTGCCGTCACCGAGGAGGTCATCGCAGTTAGCTTCCGAAACCGCTACACCTGCTACCGTAAAATTCGGCGTCTGAAGAACACGGAGCGATACCTCTTGCAGATCCGTCATTGCCGCCACTTGTGCACGAGTGATTGCGGTTGCAACACCGCCACTGATGGTGTAGTATTCACTTCCTTTTTCAGGGATACGCGCTAAGAGTTGCGCCGCCGAGAGGTTGGTACCGTGTATATCCCCTTCTATGAACGCTCCGCGCAGTTTATCGCCGTTATCGACTTTCAGGCCGTGGCCATTCTCTTTGGTCTTGCGCTCCTCATCACCCAAGGTAACGTGGTACATATTGAGTGTGTGGGTGTATGCGCTATTCTTCGAACGGATGCCTTTGATGTCTGAGAAACGCGCATTGACGGTCAGGTTATTCTGTTCGCCCAGAGCTAGACCGTAGTTACTTGGTTGAGCAGAACCTCTTAATAAGCCGACGAGGCTCACCCCGTCCAGATTCAGCACGGCACCCTTCTCTGCCAGATACACAGCACCTACCGTCTGGATGAGCGCGAAGAACGAGTCGCTGATGGTGTTGTTGCAAGCCACCTCACCGTTGATAAGCGTCAGGTTGGCATCACTTCCCAACTTAATGGCATAAAGGAAGTCGTCTGACCTTTTGCTGATGTCGCATCGAATGGAGTGATTATTCAAGTCGATGACGCAGGTCTTCTTCGCTGGAATAGACAACGCTCCGTCTTTTATGACGATATCATTCCTTAGGCGAATGGTGTCTGATGAGTACGCTACCGCATTTGTCAAATCATCGGTCGTGTACACGTTAATAACGGCTGCATAAGAAGCAGCACATAGCAGCAACGCGGCTGCAAAAGTGATAAACTTTCTCATATCAAATAGTTTTTGTTAGTTATTTATTCCTATCATTTTACCTCTGCGCCTTGGGCGTTATAAGTTTTTCCATTCCGCTCGATGAAATACCTGAGTAGCCGACGTTAGAGTGGTTGAGTGTAATGGTGTTGTTACCCAACAACTGAATCTTCATCTCCGCCATTATAAAAATCGCAGTACCTGATGTAACGGTAATGGATGCATTGTTGAGCGTCAGCGTTTTTGTCGCATCGTCGTAACTCACTTTGCCATCATTCAGAATGTCGGAGCAGTTAGCGTCCGTTACTTGTATGCCTGCCACTTGCAGGCTGTAAGTAGCGGCGTTCATCATTGTGCAGCAGCAGAGGGCTGCGAGGAAAAGAGTAAATTTTTTCATAACCAATAGATTTTAATTGTTAATAATTAGTTCTACTTTCATAATGTTTTGCTTATTCGTTGCTTTCTTTTTGCTGTTAAACCCGCGACCATCTCGCGACCATTACGGACGTCTCTGTACGGTCCCTGTCATCGTATGCCGGTTTACGTCGTCCGTTGTGCGAGATGCCATCTCGCGTTTGACAGGTCCCCCTATCGTTCTTTAGTACGTACGTTACCCCCCTCTATAGGGGGGCTAACAGTACTAAACGAACAGGGACCTCGTCAAAAATGTGTATTAGGGGCTTAGTTCATAGTCGTTTAATTATATTTTTTAGGGCTCCCAATGATTTTTAATCCTTGGGAAGAGGAGGAATTGCGGCAACCTATCTGAGTCACAGAGTGACGAAACGTGTTGCGAGCCAATTCCGACGACAAAGGTACTACTTCTTGTTGACATACTAAATTCCATTGGCCACAAAATGCATCCCAGCGAAAATCCGGAGTATAAAGAACCGGCAAATACCCCATGTGAGAGGGTGGATATTGAGCTTTCTTTAGGGCGGCAGTCCGCTCGGTCTACATCACTTCACCTCTGCGCCTTGGATGGTGTAGATCTTATCCCCGCGGAGGATGTAGAGCACGCCGTCCATCATCACTTTCCGTGTTTGGTTATCCTCTACGCGGATGTCCTCGATGCCTTGTTCATTCTTCTTAACAGTTACCTCGAACGGTTCACCTTCGGCCCAATCGCCAATAGGATTGCCATCGGCATCCACGCCGGCTACGAACCAACGGATGGTATAGGTGCCGGGCTGGATTTGGTACTTAGCAACGATAGCGGAGAGCAGGAATGAGAGGCTGTTAGTCGGAGCGGAAAGCGTCTGCGCCTGTTCGCCATAACCAAGACCTACGGCATAGCCGGTAGCGCCTTCCAAGACATCCCAACTGAAGTCAATCTTCGTGTCGCCGTCTATTTCCGTCAGTACCACTTTCAGGTTCTGCGGTTGGTTAACCGCATCGGCTTCGTAGATAGCGGTGACGGTGGTGTTCTCCCATATCTCGTTGAACGGCGTGTCCCACTCCACGAAATGGTAGCCTTCCACGATCGGCGGTTCGGGCGCGGTGGCGGCTTCACCTGCCGGCACTTTCACTACATCGATCACCGCTCCTTCGAAGCCGATGAAGGTGACTTCAAATTGCTTCTTGACAAAGGTAACGCTGACGGTGGTGTCGCTGGTGACGACAAGTGTTCGCGTGTCTCCTTCGCCATCAATAGACCAGTTTTCCACTTCGTAATACTCTTCGGGCAACGCCACCAGCATGATGGTTTCACCGGATGGCACCGCATCCAAGTCTTCGATATCTGCTACCACGGAACCATGTTCGCCGACGATGAGTTCCACTTTAAAGCGTTCGAGTTCGTATAGGGCATACACATCGAGGTCCGACTCAATATAGTCAAGGAACTTGTCCCAAGCAACGAAGACATACCCTTCCACTTCGGGTGCGTCGGGAGCGGTAGCGGCTTTGCCGTACTCGATTTGCTGGTCAGCACCTATCTGCACACCTTCCATGTCAAAGAACCGCACGGTAAAGGTGTTGATCTCGAACTGCGCTTTGACGACGAGGTCGGCGGTGACGTTGGTGAAGTCTTTGTCCCAGCCGGTGAAGGTATATCCCTGACGATAGGGTTGTTCCGGTTCTTGCGCGTCTTCGCCGACAAACACTTTTTCCTCTTTAAGCACTTCATCGTCCCAGTCGAGGAAGGTGACGGTGAAATATTCGGGATACACAAACTCTGCCTGCAAATCAATATGTTTCCCTGCTTCAATAGTGATGTAACGAGGATTGTCGGTGTTGCCATCAGACCACTTTGCGAAGACGAATCCGTTTTTTCCTACCGCTTTGAGTGTGATCTTGGTACCATTAGGAAACCATTCACCATTATAAACACTTTCGTCATTTTCATTCACGACGTATCCTCTCAACCACTGCCCTTTTGCATATACGATAGCTCCATCCGGGTCGATTTCTTCGCCGAAGACAACCGGATCAATGAGCACGTCGTGCGCGGGCATGATAAAGGTATAAGGGTTGTCGGTAACATCATTGGACCAGCTGACGAACTCATAACTGGTTTCCGGCTGAGCGCGGAGCGTCACTTGTTCTCCCTCGTAGAACGAGCCCATGCCTGATACATAGCACATGTTCATTGCCTCCTCGGTTTGATACGTGACATCATATACCGGTGTCAAGTCATGAATCTCCATATAGGTATCATCCATCGAGCCGGCTGCTTCGGCATTGGTCAATTCCAGTTTCTCGTCGGTTACATTACTTACCTTGCCGTTGTTGAACGCATAGAACTGCGCCCAAGCGCTGTTCACGCGCAGCGCCGGTGTACCCGTGAGCCACATGATTTTATCGAAATTCGTCTTACCGAATTCCGTTGTATTATCCAGCGTAACAGAGAGTCTTACGTGATTTTCAAGGGTCAGGGTCTTACTCATTTGGATGGGTCGCATATTATGTACCGTCAGCCAGATGCCCTGGTTCTTCGAGCCGATGATTCTCATACCATTGGTCGCGCCCATCATTGCCGTGCGCATCGTTTCGTCAGTGCTTGTCACTTCCGCTGTTATATGGTGATTCACCACCACGGTCAATGCACCGAGCCCCGTTTCCCAGTCTTGGATGAACTCTACGTTCTCTTTCTTATAGGTAGCATCCTTCATGGTAGAAAGGGTGTGCGTAGCGCGGTCATAACTCCAAACGCCATCTCCAAGGATATCATTGGCATTCGAAGATGTGACTCGTTCGCCCAGAACATAGACCAGATACTCGTCGTAGTCGGGTTTAACGCGGAAGTGCGCGGTCAACGTCTCGTCGGCGCTTACTGTCCATTCGGTAATTTTGCCCCAATAAGTGCCTTTCGAATCGGTCCAGTACTGGAACTCACAACCGCTCTTGGGCGTTGCCGAAATGGTAGCAACAGTACCTTTCTCGATATGCGTGCCACCGCCGCTTACCGTTCCGAGCGTTTCATCATCGGATTGCAAGTTAAGATCGTAGTAATAATGAACCACATTCTCTTCGAACACCGCATACAACCACTTGTTCGCAGTCAATTTGAAGGAGTACGATGCTTTGGTCTCGCCGTCTGACCAGCGCACGAATTTATAGCCTTCTTTCGGTGTGGCAGTAACGGTCACAACGGTGCCTTCTTTGTACAAACCCGCACCGGAAACAGTACCGAACTTGTCGTCCGCTTTCAGATAAACAGCGAAATATTGTACTTCTTCGGGGATGATCTGGATGTTATAGTCCTTCCATCCGTCAGCAGCTTTGAACGCCTCGTAGCTGGTACGATGGACATAAATGATGAATTGGGATTTGTCGATATCATCGAAGAGTTTGTCAGGGAAAGTTTGCGGTTTATCCGCGAGGTTCGTTACTTTCTCCAGTTTCGTACAAGCTTTGAAAGCCGCTTGGCCTATATCCTCCACCTGAGTACCGATAGTGATTTCTGTCAATGCCGTACATCCGCGGAAGGCTTCTTTGCCAACGGAGGTGACGGAAGACAGCCACAACTTCGGCAGTTTGGTGCAGCCTTTGAACGCCGCTTCACCTATCCGGTCAAGGTTAGGAAGGAATTCCTTTTGTGTATTCGTGAGAGCAGGTATATACTCCAATGCCGTACAGCCTTCGAATGCTCCGTCCTCTATACTTGCTACGGTCTTAGGAAGAACGGCATCCGTCAGTTTGGTCGCATTGGCAAAAGCATGTTTGGACACGCTCACGATCTCGCTCTCAATGGTAATGCGCGCTATCGGCGCATTGGCGAACGCGTCCTCCTCCATGTCCGTTATTTTGAATTTGTCCAATTCGTCCATAACGTTCTTCGGGATAGTCACGACTCCGGTCAACGCCGCGTAATTATCTTTGCCTTCTTTCTCCCGAAGGATAGTTGCCGTACGATTCCTACCATTCATATCATAGTAGATGCCGTCTTGCTCAAAAGGTTGGAAATCAAAGGCGAACCCCTTCCATTTATTTTGGTAGAAACTTCTGTACCTTGACGGCGTGTGGACCGTTATTTTTGAAAAGTCCAACCCACGGAAAGAGTGATTAGTTCTATCATCGTTATAGTTTACTTCAGACGAACAGTAAATATCCTGTAGCGCATTACATTCTGCAAATGCGCTCGGACCAATCGTTTGTATATTTTTAGAAAACGTGATGGATCTCAGTTCGTAACATTTATTGAAGGTGTTTTCCTTAATTTCTTTCACCAGAGGCGGAATGTTTATGGCTGTTAAGTTTTCGCAACCATTAAAAGCACATGCATTTATTTCTGCTACCGTATTGGGCAAAACAACCTCTGTCAAACCAAGACATGGTTCATCGGTTCCCCAGGATTTATCAACAAAAGCTTTATAAGCAATAAGGCGCGTACCCGCTTTGACGGATAGTTTCCCTTTTATATCAGTGTCCGCTTTGATAAGACAGTCTCCGATATAAAAACATCCGTCCACCCAATTGGATTCATCTTTGATCATAGCGGTATAATCAAAAGCATTTCTCGCAATATATTCAACACTTGTAGGAATCTTTAAACCCTCTACCTTTAGACTAACACAATTCGCAAATGCATTCGACTCAATGTCAGTTACCGTATTCGGTATTTCAATGTGCTTCAATTGATAACAATACCGAAAAGCTTTGTTTCCTATCTTTTTTACGATATATGTCTTCCCTTGATACCTTACCTCAGAGGGAATAACTATTTCCTCCGCATCATACTCGGAACCAAAAGTGCGTTCAATAAACCCAATCCAAAAGAAATGAGACTTGATCTCGGCATACCTACTGTCTTCGGACTCGATAAGATCATAATACAGATCTCCGATTTTGATGTCTTTTTCATCTGCATACGCCTTCGGCGTGAAACCTACGAGCGACAGGATGGTCGCAAAGAGGAATAAAAAGAGATGTTTTGTTTTCATAATACGTGTATTTTGATTGTTACTATTTCAGAACAAAAAGTGAATACAAAGCCAGACGGCGAGGGCGATAAGGAGGAAGACTCCCGACATGCCCCAGACGCCGAAATGTTCGCGCAGGAACACCGATATCTCATTCATATTGATGAGCGCCCATATACACAGCCCGGTGAAAATGATCACCATTATGCCGTACACAAGGGTCTTGCCGCGATAGCCCAAGAGGATGAACCACGCAGTGAGCAGTAACCCTATGGCTGTTATGATTAATGCGGATAATCTCATAATTTATAGTTGTTTTCTAATTCACGAAGGGTAAAATCTTTCTTTCCGGAACGAAGGGCATAGGCCATCATGGTGCAGAAGGTCTGGGTGTTGCAAGGCCGACCGAAAGGTGTGAAGGTCTTCCCGCTTTTCCAATCATCGGCATAGGCTGCCAGAACGGCACCTCGGGTGCCATGGATACGCAGTTTGGCTTGTTTGCGTCCGTAGTATCCGGGAATGAAGAAATAGAGTGCATCGGCTTCTTCGACATTATCGCATAGGTGGTATTTATGGCCATCGACAATCATATAGAGTATCTCGTGCTCATAGTGGTGCTCTTCCCTACCCCCTTCTTCTTCGCCATACCTGCCGAACTCAATGCCGTCGTTTTTATACCATACTTCGCGCGTCTCAAAGCGTGTCAACTCATCTACCTTGCTTTCTAACTCATCTATCTGCCAATCATAGCCGTCGTCTATCGCCGTCGTGAGCAACAGGCAGAAATGTTCGGCGCCGTGCTTCCGACCGGTGATGGTGCTGCACCGGTAGTCCGGATTCTTGCAGAACTGCGTACACTCGTACTCCACGTCAAACGCATTGTGGATATACGCCACCGCCTCGCCGCGCTTCAGGATGATTGCCATCGGTTCGTGGCCGTCACAACCAAAGCGGTATGTCTTACCCTTATAGCGCAGACTCAGTCCGTCGGGTTCGAAAGACAAGAGCCGCGAGTTATCATTCCAGATGACATTGGAGGGCTTCTTTGCTTCCGTATTCGGCGCAGGTTTCGACTTAGCCTGTTCCTTTTTTGCGGGCTGGGGCTGCTGTTGCTCGGATTTCTGCACTTTCTTTTTTTGGTGCTCCCGATACCATAGGACCGCCGCGATGATTACTATGAGAGTCAGGATGAAGATCATAATCCGCCGGGTTTATCCGTCGGCAACTCTGCCGGACGGGCATGAATGGTTGTAATGGGTATATCCTTGAGCGGTGTATCCGCAGGGATGTTCGCATAACTGCACTCGCGGCGATTATCGCACACACGCACCAAAGTGCCTTTGTCATAGAACAGATGCCACCATATATTGGCGCCGCTATTGGGAATCGCTTCGTAGCCGTCTTCCTTATAAGTCATGATAAACTGCACGAGGTCCTTCACCGTCGCATCCTCCTGCATCTCAATGGACACGGGATGGTTGGTAGTGTCCGCCGCGCAGACATTCGCACGTTCAAATCGGATCATAATCGTCAATATTAGCAGAACGGTATTCATCACGGGCACGTGGTTAAAAGGTTCGCGCAAATCCACTCTTCGTCCATCCATCCATAGACGGAGTAGTACTGCGGGGACTCCTCCCAGCTCCAGTTATTCGGGTTCGTCCGGCATAGGACGCGGCGCGTCTTGGGGTCGGCATCCACCACATCCAGATGACAGGACACTTTCAGTTTGTCCCACACTTTCTTGCCCTCGGACTCTTTGTATAGCTTAATGACCTGCCCGCCGTAGTTGCGGGAGATGAAACTAACCGAATCGGTCTTGATGATCGGATAGCGCATACCCGCAAACGGGTCTTTATAGCGCGAGGCGGCAGGAACAGGTTCGCCGTTCTCGTCCTCTTCATCGAGGTACATCGTCAACTCTTCATCCAGGCACCAGTGACTCAGCACAACCCACCAACCGTTATGCAGCGGATAGAGACTGCCCTCGAAGGCGTAGCCCATATAGTCGAAACAGAGGTAGAAAGCATCCTTCTCATTGACCTCTGCCGGTAACGTCTTCAGTTCACCCAAAGTGGCGGCGGACCAGTATTCCACCTCACGCGCCTTGTCGTTAGCTTCCGGCACAATGAAATCGCTGCCTAACTCCTCATCCGTCGCGGGGTTCCATTCGTACAATGCCTCGTCATCCACCCATGAACGGAAAGCCGTCATGTTGCCTTCGCGGTCAAACTCATAGCGGTTGCCCCATTGTCTGCCGTCCGACTGCCAATGATGGCTGACCGCCTTGACGCCTGCCGGCAGGTCGAAGAGCTCTATATCCTTATAATACCTTATTTCGCGCACGATCACACTCGCGCACGTGTAGCCATCCTCGCTGGTATGCACCATTTCGAACCAGTTGCCCTTACGGTCGTAGCGGATGCCGAAATAATTGCTTGACTCGCCGTCTGGCGTCCATTGATTATAACAGAACGTCGTGTCGCCGTATTCTTTCTCCGTTTTATCCCGGAAAGTTGCGCCCTTGTATTGCGGCGGGAAGAGTTCGAGCGTCAGATCCGCCCACTCATCCACCTTGTTATGATCGGCATTATAGGTCTCGATGAACTGAATCTTCCCTTGGTCATCATAGGCATAGCGATAATGCGCCCATAGGCCGAAAACACAACCGCCGTTCTCGAAGAAAGGATGGGTGTATTCGATATACTCCGTCAGGCGGCCGCGCGTGTCGAAACGCCGGATGGTCTTGCCGTAGTTATTATAATCGTACTCCACCACCTCCTTCACCGCTCCGCGCAGACCGAACCACGCCAAGTGGTCCTCCGGCACCGAGTCACGAGGGATAGCCAACTCTGCCTTTGCTGCCATGAAGAACAAAGAGCAGAGCACAAAGACGGATAGACGCTTCATCATTTCTGTACTTCAGGAGTGATACGTACACGTTTAGCGGGGATACTGTCTCCAAAACATATCCTGCCGCTCTCTGCATCGACGATGCCGCCCTTCGGTTTCTCCAGCCAACTGCCGTTGAGGTTCAGCCGCTCGGTCTTGACCGCCATATTAGCCGTGGTCACCTCGGAGATAAGGGTGCCGCCGTTCACCGTGATATCCGGACAGTCGAGGGCATACATGCCATCCTGCGAGTTGCGGGAGAGTAGTTCCAATTGCACTGCCTTGTTCACCGTCAATGCCGGGCACTTAACCGCTGAGCCGCTGACATTAGACGTGACGGAAAGTTTATGGTCGCCTTCACTGTCAACAACCACCTTGTCCTCAAACACCAACGAGGCGCGGAACTCCGCATTGCCTTTCAGCAAGATACGCAGGTCCTTGCCCGTATTGAATACCACCAGCCCTTTGCCCTGACGAAAGAGAAAACCATCCTCCAGCACAAGGGTGTTGGTCGATTTGAGGTACTTGGCTTTGCCGTCTTTGAAGATCTCGGAAGGAATACCCTTGTTCGCTGCAAACATGGTTGTCGCAGCCATCATAAGTGCAAAAAAGAGAATAAATTTACGCATATACATGGTGTTTTAGGGTTAGTACAAAAAAAGCAGCATCAAACGACGCTGCAAAATTACTGCTTTTCAGGCACATACGCAAGTACCTAAAACTCGCATTTTTCATATCACTACCTGCTCAAAGGTGTTGACGCGGAATTTGTCGTAGGGACGGGAGAGCTTGATGTAGTTTTCGGTGAAGCCGAACATGAAGCCGTCTTTCTTCGCAGACTCCCAGAGGACGGTAGCCGTCTCGCCTTTATGCGCGGCATAGAAAGCTTCGGTCTTGCGGGTGGAGATAGCATGCAGTTCTTTACTGCGGCGTTCGCGTTCGCGTTGCGGGACAATTTCTAAATCCATCTCGAGCATACGCGTGTTGGCGCGCTCGGAATAAGTGAAGACATGCAACTGGCTCACCGGCAGGGACTCGATGAAGTCTATGTATTCCGCCCAACATTCTGCCGTCTCACCGCGTACGCCGACCATGCAGTCCACGCCGATGAAAGCGTTGGGCATGACGGACTTGATATGCGCCACGCGCTCGGCAAAGAGCTCGCGGGTATAACGGCGCCCCATGATCTTGAGCACCGTGTTACTGCCGCTCTGCAAGGGAATATGGAAGTGCGGGGCGAAATGACGACTATGCGCCACGAAATCGATGATCTCATCGCTCAGCAGGTTCGGTTCGCAACTCGAGATGCGGATGCGATAATCCGCAATTGATGATGGATGATTGATAATTGATAATTGGTCCAGGGCCTTTAGGAGGTCGATGAAGGTCTCGCCGGTGGAGCGGCCGAAGTCACCGATGTTGACGCCGGAGAGGATGATCTCTTTTGCGCCGCCTTCGAGGGCTTCCTGCGCCTGCTTCACGAGCGAGGCGATAGACGGGTTTCGGCTCTTGCCGCGCGCCAGAGGGATAGTGCAGTAAGAGCAGAAATAATTACAGCCGTCCTGGACTTTCAGGAAACACCGCGTGCGGTCGTCTTTGCTATAAGCAAAATGGAAGTCATCGACCTCACGGATGGGAACGGTTTGGATTTTCGGAATGTCGGTATTGCGGGACACCGATATTTCGAGTTGATCTATAAACTCCTCCAAATGGAATTTCTCTTCTTGTCCGAGGACATAGTCCACGCCTTCGATATGCGCGATCTCGCCCGGCTTGAGTTGGGCGTAGCAGCCTGTGACGATGAGGATGGCATTGGGGTTCTGACGCCGGATACGATGAATCATCTGCCGGTCCTTATGGTCCGCTGCGTCCGTGACGGAGCAGGTGTTGATGATGCAGATATCCGCTTGTTCACCACGTTGAGCGCGCATATGACCACGCGCAACGAGTGCCTTAGCTAAGGCACTACTCTCCGCGAAATTGAGTTTGCAACCTAATGTGGTAAATGCGAATAACATACTTCCGCCGCGTCGGTGTTCGGTAAACAATCGAGGAAATAGACGGGTGTGGACTCCAGCAGCGCCGCTATCGTCTCATAGAGACGGTCCATCATCGCCGGCAGGATCTTCAGTCCGCTCACGGACGAGAGGATATAGGGATAAGCCTGCGTGGGACGCAGGAGTCGAATGGTATTCTCCGGGGCTTGCGCCAGTTGCACGAGTGCCATCACACGGGCGTCCGCGGCCTTATAGCACGGGGTCTTACCGCTCCAAGGCGAACCATAGACGATGACTCTTCCGTCTTCGAAGACCCGCACCACGGGGTTGTCGTCATTCAGTCGTTCGGCGTCCGCAAAAGCTTTCAGCCACTGCTCGGCATGCGTGCTCTTGCCTGTGCCGGACTTGCCAAGGAACATATACCCCGCCCCTTCACGCACAATCACCGAGGCATGGAAAAGCAGCGTGCGGCTGTTCGCCGTGGCAAAAGCATAGAGGAGCATCAGGGTGTTGTCGATCGCAAACCGCGTGGGCTCGCCGTAGAACACCGCCTGCGTCATCCGTCCGTCACACACGAACGCACCTACTATCTCTCCGTCCCTGCTTTGCGAAAAACGGAACATCCACTCCTCCTCGCGGCGGTACATCTCGATACGCGGCATGTCGTCGTCCGAGCGGTCGGTATAGACATTCTCCCAACCCTCGACAGCAGGCAGTTCTCCTTCGTCGAGACGAAGGGTGAATAAGGGCAATTGGTCATTGCTATGCTCAATGGTGAAGGGCGCATAATTCGGACAACACGCGAGGATGTCGCGCGTCGTGTCGATACCAAAAATATGTTCGGCTACGCGGAAATAAAGCATGTTAATGATGTAACGCGGACTGCAGTTGCGCGATGTGTTGACGCAGTACCGGATCTTCCTCCAGCATACCGTTCACATAAGCGATGGAGTGCAGCATAGTGGCGTGCGTGCGGCGTCCCAGGCGGAAACCGATCTCGGTGAGCGAACTCTGCGTGAGTTTCTTGCACAGGTAGGCCGTGACATGGCGCGCCTGGCTGATCTCCTTCGAGCGGTTTGACGAGAGGATGGCTTTCTGCGAGACGTTATAGTGCTTCGACACCTCTTCCAGCACGTCGTCCACCGTCGTGCGGTGCGGCTGAACGGCTACGATATGACTCACTACCTTCTCCGTCAGCGCCAGGTCAATCTCCTGGTCCGTCAAGGTCGAGTGCGCCAAGAGCGAAGCTAAGATGCCCTCCAGGTCGCGTACCGAGTCACGGACATTCAGCGCAATGAAATCGACGATCTCATCGCTCAGCGTGATACCGTCGCGGCGCATCTTCGACAGCAGGATATCCTTGCGCAACTGGTAATCCGGACGCTGGATCTCCGCCGCCAGACCCCACTTGAAACGGGTCAGCAGACGCTCCTCGATATCCTTCAACTCAATAGGAGGTCTGTCGGACGTGAGGATGAGTTGTTTGCGGCTTTGCTGGAGGTAGTTGAAGATGTGGAAGAACGTATCCTGGGTTCCCTTCAAGCCGGCGAAATACTGGATGTCATCTACGATGAGTACATCCACCGACTGATAGAAATTGAGGAAATCCGGGATACGATTGTCCTTCCGCGCATCTTGGTACTGCAACTTGAACGTGTTTGCACTGACGTACAACACACGTGCTTGCGGGTGCAGCGCCTGCACCTGGTGGCCTATCGCACAAGCAAGGTGGGTCTTACCTACTCCGCTGCCTCCGTAGATGAAGAGCGGGTTGAAAGCGGTATAACCCGGTTGCTTGGAGATAGCCAGACCAGCTGTGCGGGCCAATTTGTTCGGTGCTCCGGCGACGAACGAGTCAAAGGTATAAAGCTCGTTTAACGTTGGCAGATCGTTATTGCTCACCGCCGGTTGTGCAATCGGACGTGCGTTGACGGGTGCACCGGCAGAAGGTAAGGTCGTACCCGCGCCCGAGGTGGAGTCCACTAACACGCGGTATTCCAGGCGCGTGCCTTGCCCGAACACACGTATGATCGCGGCCGATAATAAAGGAATGTAGTTCTCCTCAATATACTCCGCCACGAACTGCGATTTGACCTGTAACACCAGCGTACCCTCCGCGAAACGCAGGGGCACAATGGGAGCGAACCATGTCTGGTACGCACTCGACGTCAGGTTGTCAGCCAAAATGGTCTGGCACTGAGCCCATTGTTGTTGAATCGTAGGTGTCATTTTTGTCAAAAGCGAGTGCAAAGGTACTACATTTTTTTGAATTGACCAAATTTTGTCTTTTCGACCCAAATGGCTAAAACACGTAACTTACGCATTTACAAGCACTTAGGCGTAACATTCTGATTTTCAGCAACTTAGCTACAGTTATCAACATGCAACTTGTTGAAAATCAGCAACTTCCGTTTTTGCAAGAGTCCGATGCATTTTTTTTGTAAAAAAAGCGTAACGCCCGTATTTTTCGGGGCGTTACGCAAAAGTGATTTTTTTTGCTATTTAGAAAATCTACAAATAAGAAAATGTCTTATTTCTCGCGTGTGGAACGGATTATTTATCTTTTTTGCCGAAGAGCGAGAAGTGCACATAGCGTTTCGGGTGTGCCTTCAGATCGACGAGCAGACTGTCAGCCGAAACGACGGTAGCGTCGATGTGGTTATAGAGCGATTTGTTGTAGATCAACTGACCGATCGTGCCGTCTTGCGAGCGAACGTCGGATACAAGTCCGTTGACATTATCCACAGCGTTGTCCACACGTGCTACGGTGGCCTTCAGGTCCGCCTGCTTGATATCCGCCACGATCGTATTGAGGTTGGCGATCGCCGTATCGGCATTGTTGACGATGGTCGGTACTTGGGTCTTCATCATGTGCTTGAGGTTCGACGAGACGGAAGTCAGGTCACCGGAGATTCGATCGACATTCTCCAGCGAGTTCTTGATATGATCGCCTTCTACCTGCGTACGCAGCGCCGCTACGAGTGAGTCCACTTCCTGTACCGCTTCGTCCACGTGCGCCAACAGTTCGTTCTGCAGGCTCTCTATCAGTCCCGGCACATAGGTGGTATTGAGAAAGGCGCCTTTCTCAATCATTTGTGATTGGTCATTGGTCATTGATGATGACTCCGGGAACTGCAGTTCTATCGCCATGCCGCCGAGCATGCCGTCAGAGACGAGCGCCATCTTCGTACCTTGCGGCAGGGCGATGTCCTTGCGGATGGAGATATCCACGAGGAAGGCGCTGTCACGGGTGAAGTCATAGTGCAGTCGGTCCACTTGCCCCACTTTATGACCGCGGATATACACCGCTGCCTGCTCTTCCAATCCGTGCAGGTGGCAGAAAACACCGTGGTAACTGTTCGTCGGCGAGAAGATGTTCACGCCTTTGAGGAAGTTGAAACCAAAAAACAAAAGGAAAAGACAGACGGTGGCCAAAATGCCTACCTTTATCTCACGTGCGTACTTCATATCTCTTTAACTCTTTAATTCTTTCACTCTTTACTCTGTCCACTTCGTGATCCAACAATCGGGGAAGAGCGGTTGCAGTTCTTTCTGCTTCGCCACCACCTTCTCGCGGTCGGTGTCGATGATAGCGTAGTATTTGTACCAGTCGCCCACTTTCCTGCTCTCGCATACGACACCTTTGAGTTTCGGATCGGACGCGTCAAGGGGTGCGCGGGAAGCGCTTATCTGCAGAGCGTAGTAGGTCTGGGGCTTCGCGGGGGCTTGAGGCTTTGCCTCGTTTACAGGCTGCTCCGCAGCGTTTATTTGTGGCTCTGCCACGTTTATAGGCGCCTCCGGCGCGTTTAGTTGCGGTTTCTCCACTTTCTTGACTTCCTGGCGGTGGGTGTAGGCCGCAAAGGCGTTGACGAGGGCGGTAGCCATCATGTCCATCGTCGTGTCGGCGTTCAGGAACTTCTCCTCCTCGGCATTGGAGATGAAGCCCATCTCGAAGAGGATAGCCGGGCAGGCGGTCTTGAGCAGCACCCAGAACGAAGCCTGTTGCACGCCGCGGTCGGAGCGGTTGAGGTGACCGACGAAATGTTTCTGCACTTGCGTGGCAAACTGCAGCGACTGGTCCATGAAGTTATTCTGCATCAACTCGAACATGATATACGAGTCGATAGAGTTGGGGTCAAAACCCTGATAGGTGGTCTTGTAGTCCGATTCGAGTTTCATCACGGCATTCTCGCGCATCGCGACGTCGAGGTTCTTCTCTGCCTTCTCTGTTCCGAGGATGAAGGTCTCCACGCCTTTGGAGTTCTTGTTCTCCGAAGCGTTGGTATGGATGGAGATAAAGAGGTCGGCATTGTTCTTGTTCGCGATGTCGGCGCGGGTCTGCAGGGGGATGAACACGTCCGTCGAGCGGGTATAGACAATGTTCAGATCGGGGTACTGCGCCTTAAGCAGTTCGCCCATTTTGAGCACGAGAGACAGGTTAAGGTCTTTCTCTTGCGAGAACTTACCTACTGCACCCGGGTCCTTTCCGCCGTGACCGGCATCGAGCACCACCGTGTACCCCTTCGCCGCCATCATCGACAGCGCGCAGAAGAGAACCAATATGATCGTCAGCGTCTTACGCATAATCTTACCGTTTTTTATCCTTCAGCAAAAGTCCCACACCTTTGCCGCTGCAAAGGTACTGCTTTTTTTTGACATATGCAAATAAAAATGAAAAAATGCCGCACATAGTTGCTGCCAATAGGTGATAAAAATGCATAATATTTAAAAAATATTTGCATATATGAAAAAAAAGTTGTACTTTTGCACGGTATTTTGGGTGCGTATGCACAAAGCGCACGTATAACGTATGCAGAAAAGTGAGTTTACTCAGGCCGAAGAGCAGATGATCCAACGCGAGTTTGAAGCGCTGTTGGACGACTATGCACACACGCCGCACCGCCAAAAGGTGGAGCTGATCACGCATGCGTTTAACTTTGCGCATCGCGCGCACTACGGCGTGCGTCGCCTGAGCGGAGAACCGTATATCCTGCACCCGATAGCCGTCGCGCGTATATGTGTGAAAGAGATCGGTCTCGGGTCCACAAGTATCTGTTCGGCGCTGCTGCACGACGTAGTGGAAGACACGGACTACACGGTGGAGGACATCCGCGGACTGTTCGGCGACAAGATCGCTCAGATAGTAGACGGACTGACGAAGATCAGCGGCGGCGTGTTCGGCGACCAAGCCAGCGAGCAGGCGGAGAACTTCCGCAAACTGCTGCTGACCATCAGCGACGACATCCGCGTGGTGCTCATCAAGATTGCCGATCGCCTGCATAACATGCGGACCCTCGGCGCACAACCCAAAGACAAGCAGTACAAGATCGCCGGCGAGACGCAGTATATCTACGCGCCGCTCGCCCACCGCCTGGGTCTGTTCCCCATCAAGACCGAGCTCGAGGACCTGAGTTTCAAATACGAGCACCCCGAGACCTGGCAGGAGATTCACGACAAGTTAGAGAAGATCAAAGAGCGCCAGTTGGTGAGTTTCGAACAGTTCGCCGCACCTATCCGCGAGCGTCTGACGAGCATGGGTTACCAATATACGCTCAAGGCCCGCATCAAATCCGTCTATTCGATATGGAAGAAGATGATGAAGCAGCAGTGCTCCTTCGAGGACGTGTATGACCTGCTGGCCGTTCGTATCATCTTCACGCCCAACGAGTCGATGAGTGAGAAAGACCAGTGCTGGATGATCTACTCCGCCATCACGGAAATCTACCGCCCGCACCCCGAGCGAATCCGCGACTGGATTTCCACGCCGAAAGCCAACGGCTACGAGGCGCTGCACGTGACGGTCATGGGAAAAGACGGCCAATGGATAGAAGTGCAGATACGCACCGACCGCATGCACGAGATAGCCGAACGCGGTTATGCCGCGCACTGGAAATACAAGACCGGCGAGTCGGACGACAGCGAACTCGACAAGTGGCTGCGCGAGATCAAAGAGATACTCGCCCACCCCGAGAAAGACTCGATGGAGTTCTTGAGCACATTCAAACTCAACCTCTTCGCGCAGGAAGTGTTCGTCTTCACGCCGAAGGGCGAGATCAAGACCATGCCGCTCGGTTCGACCGCTCTTGACTTCGCCTTCATGCTTCACTCCGAACTGGGCGAACACTGTATCGGCGCGAAAGTGAACCATGCCTTGGTGCCGCTGTCCTACCGTCTCAAAGGCGGTGACCAGATAGAGATCCTGACGTCCAACAGCCAACATCCGCAGAAAGAATGGATGGACATGGTGACGACCGCCAAGGCACGTAATTGTTTGCAGCAGTATTTCCACCGAGAGGAACGCCGGTATATCAAGCACGGCGAGCGGCTGGTGGACGAGGCGATTCAGATGGATCAGGAGCTGAACGCGAACCGCGACACCGTTTTGGCACGATTGTTGAACTACTACCAGATGACGCAGCCTTCCGAACTGTATGCGGACGTAGGGCAAGGCGCTATCCGGCTGGATAACATCCGCGAAATCGTCTTCCCCAAACGCGGGTGGAAATCGTATATACCGTTCCTTGGAAAGAATGATAAAATGAGCGCGGCTAAGCCGCTCAATGATACGCCTGCGGCGTCTAATGATAAAGAGAAAGAGAAGCCGAAGAAGAAAGTGCCGCATGCGGTGGTACTGACGGATGATGAGTTAGGGAAGAAATTTGTGCTCAGCAACTGCTGTCATCCTATCCCGGGCGATGAAGTGCTGGGATACATGGACGAGAAAGGACTGCTGCACATCCATAAGATCGACTGTCCGGAGGCAAACCTGTTGAAGACCAGTTACGGCAAGCGCATCTACTCCGCGAGTTGGAACACCCACCGCGTGCAGTCCTTCGTAGAGACGATCGAACTGAAAGGAATTGACAAATTCGGTGTGTTCATCCACGTGCTGCAAACCATCACGACGGATTTTCACATCAACATACGCTCCATCAACATCTCCAGCGAAGACGGCATCTTCAAAGGCACGATGGAAGTCTATGTCTATGATCGCAAAGAGTTGGACGACCTGCTGAAGGCGCTCCGCAAGATCGAAGACATCAAAGACGTGAAACGAATTAATGAGTTAGGAAATTAACAGTTAATGTTTAACGATAAAAGATAATGAAAAAGATTTTGAGTACTCTCTGCATGGCTCTCGCAGCAGTAGCCATGATGGCTCAACAGCCTGTGATTACGTTTGAGAAGACCGAGCACGACTTCGGCAAGATTAACGAAGGTGACGGTCGCGTGAGTGTGGACTTTGTTTTTAAGAACGAAGGTATGGCGCCGCTCGTATTGAGCAACGTTCGCGCCAGTTGCGGTTGCACCACCCCGTCGTGGACCAAAGAGCCGGTAGAACCGGGTCAGAGCGGAACGATCACCGTGACCTATAACCCCAACGGTCGCCCGGGACGTTTCCAGAAGACCGTGACGATCACCTCCAACGCTTCGGAGGCAACGAAGAAAGTGTTTATCAAAGGTGAGGTTATTCCGAAACAAGCCAAGCCGGTGAACAAATACACGCTGGCGGTAGGTGAACTGAACATGAAGACCAAAGTGCTCGACCTCGGCACCATCAAGAAAGGGGACGTAAAGAGCGGCGAGTTGGAGTACACCAACCTCAAGAGCGTTGATCACAATGTGGACCTCGCTGTTAACCAAGCCGAGTCGTTCCTGGTGAACCAAGTGACGCTCCCGACCGTTAAACCCAACGAGATCGGTAAGTTCGTCTTCGCGCTCGACACCAAGAAGACCCGTCTCTACGGACCGGTAGAGGTCTTTGCATACGTAGTGATCGACGGCAAGAAAGAGATCAGCGAGACCTTCAAACTCATCATCAAGGCCGACATCGTTGAGGACTTCTCGGAACTGAGCGTAGAGGCTAAGCAGAACGCGCCGATCCTGGAGACTGCAGCCGAGTTTGACCTTGGCAAAGTAGCCGCAGGCAAGACCCTCAAGCATATGCTCCCGCTCAAGAACAGCGGTCTGAATCCGCTCGAGGTACGCCGCGTCTATAGCGCGGACCAGAACATCCGCACCAAGGCGCCGAAAGCCATCAAGTCGGGTAAGAAAGGTGCCGTGACCGTTGAGGTGGACACCAAGGGTCTGCAGCCCGGTGCATACAGCCGTGAGTTGCTCGTCATCAGCAACGACTATGCGAGCCCGAGAAAGAAAGTGACGATCAAGTGGACCGTTGAATAAATCGTAGAAAGCTTGATAGACCATCCGGAAAATAGTGCCGAATACAAGGGTTTGACGGTGAATGCAGGCGTAGAGAACCTGCCGTCCGTCAATCCTTACGCGACCTTCCGACGCAAGAAGACCGTGCTGAGTCCCGAAGAGTACTTCGAGGGCATCCGTCGTGGCGACATGACGGTGCTGAGTCAGGCGGTGACGCTCGTGGAGAGCAACCTGCTGGCGGACCAGGAGGTGGCGCAGAAAGTGATTGAACTCTGCCTACCCTTCGCCGGCAACTCCATCCGCGTAGGTATCACGGGTGTGCCCGGCGCAGGTAAGTCCACGTTCATCGAAGCCCTCGGCAGCGAACTGTGCGACGCGGGGAAGAAACTCGCGGTGCTGGCTATCGACCCTTCGTCCGAACGCAGCAAAGGATCTATCCTCGGCGACAAGACGCGTATGAACGAACTGTCCGTCAAGTCGAACGCCTTTATCCGTCCCAGCCCGAGTGCGGGTTCGCTCGGCGGCGTGGCGCGTAAGACACGCGAGACGATCGTGCTCTGCGAAGCTGCGGGATTTGACACGATCCTCCTGGAGACGGTCGGTGTGGGTCAGTCGGAGACGGCGGCACACTCGATGGTGGACTATTTCCTACTGCTCCAAGTGACGGGCACAGGCGACGAGTTACAGGGTATCAAACGCGGTATCATGGAGATGGCGGACGGCATCGCGATTAATAAATGCGACGGTAATAATATAGAACGTGCGCGCGCCGCGCGTGTGAGCTTCAAGAACGCCTTGATGCTCTTCCCGCCCCCCGCTTCCGGCTGGACTCCCGACGCTATCTGTTGCTCGTCTATCGACCACAGCGGCGTGATGGAAGTATGGAAAAATATCGAAGACTACATCGCGTTCACCAAGAAGAACGGGTTCTTTGACGCCCACCGTACGGAGCAAGCCAAATACTGGATGTACGAGACCATCAATCAGGCGCTGTTGGACGGATTCTACAAAAACGAAAAGATGGAGCACCAGATAGAAGTGGCAGAACGCCAGGTGCTCAATAACGAGATAAGCAGTTTTATCGCTGCGCATAATTTATTAGCCGCATATGGCAGGAACAAGTAAAAACAGCAAACGTACCCCGCAGACGACGATCATCAAGGTCGGCGCGAATGAGTTGGGCAAGTTACCCCCTCAGGCGCCTGAACTCGAGGATTCGGTGCTCGGTGCGCTGATGATAGAGAAAGATGCGTATGGCACGGTAGCAGATTTGCTGCGTCCGGAGGTATTCTATAAGGACCAGAACCGCATGATCTTTGAGGCTATCCGCGAGTTGGCCGCGAAAGACCAGCCTATCGACGCGCTGTCGGTAGGTGAGAAACTCCGCAGTCTCGGCACGCTGGAGAAAGCCGGCGGCGTGGTCTATATAGCCGAACTGACACGCCGTGTGGCGTCGACGGCACACCTTCGCTATCACGCACAGGTCATCGCGCAGAAAGCGACCGCCCGCGACCTCATCGCCATGGCCGCACAGATAGAAGAGAAGGGATTTGACGAGACGCAGGATGTAGAGGAGTTGATGCAGGAAGCGGAGGCCGGGATCTTCGAGATCAGCCAACGCAGCCAGAAACGCGACGTCACGCAGATAGACCCTGTCATTGAAGAAGCTTTCGCGCGCATGGACAAAGCCGCGAAGAACGACGGCTCGATATCCGGTATCCCTTCGGGCTTCCATGCCTTGGATAAGATCACCTCGGGTTGGCAGACACCGGACCTGATCATCATCGCGGCCCGTCCGGCGATGGGTAAGACCGCGTTCGTGCTCTCTATGGCAAAGAACATGGCGGTGGACCGCAACATCCCCGTAGCTATCTTCTCGCTCGAGATGAGTAACGTCCAACTGGTGAACCGTCTGATCATGAACGTATGCGAGTTAGAGGGCGACAAGATCAAGACCGGCAAGATGACCAAAGAGGACACGCGGCGTCTGAACACGAAGATCAACATCATGAAGGGCAAACCGCTCTACTTGGACGACACCCCTTCGCTCTCGATCTTCGAACTGCGCTCCAAAGCCCGCAAACTCGTGCGTGAGCACGGCGTTAAGATGATCATCATCGACTACCTGCAGCTGATGAACGCCCAGGGTTCGTCTTTCGGCAGCCGTGAGCAAGAGGTAAGTATTATCTCGCGAAGCCTCAAGGCCCTCGCCAAAGAGTTGGACATCCCCATCATCGCCCTCTCGCAGCTCAACCGTGGTGTCGAGGCGCGTCAAGGCGTGGAAGGCAAGACCCCGCAGTTGGCTGACCTCCGTGAGTCAGGTGCTATCGAGCAGGATGCCGACCTCGTATGTTTCATCCACCGACCGGAGTATTACCACCTCTATAACGACGACAAGACCGGCAAGGATTTGCGCGGTCTGGCACAGATCATCGTCGCCAAGCACCGTAACGGCGCCACCGACAGCATATGGCTTCGTTTCCGCGGCAAGTACGCGAAGTTCCAGAACGAGGACGAGGCGATCGATGCCGATGAGATGAACAGCGGTGCGACCTTAGAACCGGAGACGGTTTCTATTCAGTCAAGCATGAATAGTTTAGGAGAAGATATCAGTCAATTTATGTTATAAAATATGCAAAGAACAGTTATCATAGATGCTTTGAAGCGAACGGACTTCGGCGCGACGATCAATGTGCGCGGATGGGTTCGCAGCCGTCGCGGCAACAAACAGGTTTCGTTTATCGCCCTCAATGACGGCTCAACCATCAAGAACATTCAGATCGTGGTGGACCTCGAGAAGTTCGACGAGGAGCGTCTCAAACCCGTCACCACCGGTGCATGTATCTCCGCCACCGGTGTGTTGGTAGAGAGTCAGGGAGCGGGTCAAGCCGTGGAGATACAACTGACGGAATTGGAGGTGTACGGCACTGCCGATCCGGAGAAATATCCGCTGCAGAAGAAAGGTCTGAGTATGGAGTTTCTGCGCACCATCGCGCACCTCCGTCCCCGCACCAACACTTTCGGCGCCGTGTTCCGCATCCGTCACAACATGGCCATGGCTATTCACACCTATTTCCATGAGCACGGTTACTTCTATTTCCACACGCCGCTCATCACGGCTTCGGACTGCGAAGGCGCCGGACAAATGTTCCAAGTAACGACCAAGAACCTGTACAATCTCAAGAAAGACGAGAACGGACAGATCGACTATAGCGACGATTTCTTCGGCAAACAAGCGGCCCTCACCGTGAGCGGTCAGCTCGAGGGCGAGTTAGGCGCCATGGCCTTAGGAAAGATCTACACCTTCGGTCCTACCTTCCGCGCGGAGAACAGCAACACCCCGCGTCACCTCGCGGAGTTCTGGATGATCGAGCCGGAAGTGGCGTTTATCCAGAAGGACGAACTGATGGACCTCGAGGAGGATTTCATCAAATATTGTGTCCGCTGGGCACTCGACCACTGCATGGACGATTTGGAGTTCCTCAACCAGTTTGTGGACAAGGGTCTCATCGAGCGTCTGAAATCGGTGGTTGACACGGAGTTCGTGCGTCTGCCTTATACCGAAGGTATCAACATCCTGCAAGAGGCTATCAAGAACGGCAAGAAATTCGAGTTCCCGTGCAACTGGGGCGATGACCTGAGTTCGGAGCACGAGCGTTTCCTCGTAGAGGAACACTTCAAGAAACCCGTCATCATGACCGACTATCCGAAGGATATCAAGGCCTTCTACATGAAGATCAACGAGGACGGCAAGACCGTACAAGGCACCGACGTTCTCTTCCCGCAAATCGGCGAGATCATCGGCGGTAGTGTACGTGAGGAGAGTCTGGATTTGCTGAACGCCGAGATAGAGCGCCGTCACATCCCGATGAAGGACATGTGGTGGTACCTCGACACCCGTCGTTTCGGTTCGGCTCCGCACGCAGGCTTCGGTCTGGGTTTCGAGCGACTGATGCTCTTCGTGACCGGCATGCAGAACATACGCGACGTCATACCTTTCCCGCGTACACCGAAAACAGCTGAATTCTAATTCACAATAATATTAACCATAAAAACACTAACAAACAATCGTATGAGAAAAGCATTGCTACTTTGCATGTTGTGGCTGGCGACAAGTATCGTTTTCGCGCAAGAGCAACAGCAACAACCACCTCAACTGCAGGTGGGAGACACCATTACGGTGAACAAGGATGCGACGCATTATCTGACGGGAGAGAGAATCTCCAAGTGGGTTTATCGCGTCACGCATCGTATCCGTCAAATCGGCACCAAGCAATGGAAAGACGGTATCCTGATCCGTGGTATCAATTCCTGGCTAGCACCGACAGACGTCACCCGAGTAGGCGAAGAACGTCCTGCTGTTGTGGAGCAACCCAAAGAGGCAGCGCCTGTTGTTGCGGAGCAGCCGCAAGAGGAGGCACCCGTAGTAGCGGAGCAGCCTAAAGAGGAAGTTCCTGCTGTTGCAGAGCAGCCTGAAGAGGCAGCGCCCGTGGTTGCGGAGCAGCCGCAAGAAGAGGTGAAGAAAGTGTATATCCAGACCGCTCTCCGGGGACGCGTGATTGCCAACAACACCAACCAACCTATTATCGGTGCCAAAGTAACGCTCGCTAACCAGAACATTTCTACTACCACCAATGTGGACGGTGAGTTTATGCTCAGTTACCTGGAGCCGACGGACGAAGAGGTGATCGTTGAGGCAGACGGTTATGTGGCTGCGCTCGAGTTGGTCAACCTGCAAGAGAACCAAATCAATGACATGGAGGACGTACTCATGGGTCCGGATGTGGTTGCGCTGGCGCAGGAGGAGATTCTTCTGAACCTCACGGAAGAAGAGATGACGGACGATGAAGGTCGTTCGCAGTCCCAAGCATCCTCGTCTTCGGCTTCGACGGATGTGTTCAACTCCACGACCTCTTTCGCATGGTCCAGCGCGCGTTACCGCAACCGTGGTTACCAATCGAACGTAGAGAACTACTACATCGAAGGTCTGAACTTCAACTCGCAAGAACGCGGTAACTTCAACTTCTCCGCTATGGGAGGTCTGAACGACGCCAGCCGCTACAAAGAGGTGCTGAACCCGATGGAGGCAAGTAACTTCACCTTCGGCGGTATCGCCGGTTCGACGAACTACCTGATGGGAGCGAACCTGTATGCAGCCGGATGGAAAGTAGGTGTAGCGGGTACGAACCGTAACTACAAGGCCCGTGTGAACGCGACTTACGCCAGCGGAGTGATGTCCAACGGATGGTCCGTCATCGCGCAGTTGGCTTACCGTTTCTCCCCGTATATCGACCATAAAGGTATCATCGGCGAAGGTATCAAGTACTACTCGCTCGGTTATTTCCTGTCGGTACAGAAGATGTGGAGTAACGCCGCGCTGAAACTGATCACTTTCGGTGCTCCGACCGAGCGCGGCCAGAACGCAGCCGTGACGCAAGAGGTGTATGACCTCACCGGTTCGATTTACTACAACCCCTATTGGGGCTACCAGAACGGCAAGGTGCGCAACTCGCGTATCGTGAAGTCGTACGACCCGACGTTCATTGCTTCCTTCGAGTACAAGATCGATGAGAACCAACATCTCCACGCAGCTGTCGGCTATCACTACTCGCTCTACTCGAACTCGGCGATTAACTTCTACAACGCACCGGATCCGCGCCCGGACTACTACCGCAATCTGCCGTCATTCATGTGGGACGGTCAGATCGCTAACCCGAACGCGAACGCCAAGTATACCGAGGATCAGCTCTACGACGAAAACGGTAACCACTACCCATGGGGTCTGTTCATCGGCGAGGACCTGAACGGCCGTAACCTCGGCTCCGGTTTCATTGGCGATGACGGCAACCTCGTTGGTCCGTCGGTGGACAAAGATGCATACAACGACCTCGTACACCTCTGGCAGACGCGCGACAACAAGACCACACAGATCGACTGGGAGTCTATCTACGCTGCGAACTACTCCAATAACGCGAGTGATGCCGCACGCGATACCATCACGTCGTCCCGTTATATCCTGGAGCGCCGTCATAATGACATCCAAGAGGCCAGTGCTTCCTTCCTGTATTTCAACGACAAGTATGATCATCTGAAGATGACCCTCGGCGTAGAAGGCAAGTTTGCGCAAGGCATCCACTACAAGACGATCGACGACCTATTAGGCGGAAACCAATGGATAGACTTGGATGCATTCGCTGAGCGCGACATCAAAGAGTTGGCGAATAATACCGGCTTCACGCAGCAAGACATCAATATTATCATGCAGAACGACTTGTATCACCCCAACAAGCAGATCCGCACAGGCGAACGCTTCGGCTACGACTACCGTATGAACATGGGTCATGCCAAAGTGTGGTTCCAGAACGAATGGAACTTCAATGAGGTGGATCTGTACTATGCACTGGCTTTTGACTACAACTCGATGCAACGTACAACGCGTATGTTCAACGGCCGTCAGGCTTACTTGGCTACCTTGGCATACCAACGTGGTACAATATGGAAATACCTTGGTCACGATACACAACAATACTTTGAAGTTCGTCCTATGTATTACGGCGACACCCACCACTTCGTGGATCCGTCGTTCAAGTTAGGCGCGACGTATAAGATCAACGGCCGTAACCGCCTGAAACTGAACGCACTGGCTCAGACGCGCGCGCCGTACAGCCGCGATGCCTATATTTCGCAGCGTGTACACGACCGCGTAGTGGATAACATCTATACGCACGATCAGGCAAAGAACATCACGGATTTCTATGCAGCCAGTGAGCGCGTCGCGTCGGCTGACCTCACCTACGAGTTCAACTACCCGATCGTTCGCGGACGTGTCACCGGTTTCTACACCCGTTCGTGGAATGGTACGGAGCTGAACAGCTACTATGACGATGAGTCCCGTACCTTCGTCAACCAGGCTATTACGGGTATCGGCAAACAGCACGTCGGAGCGGAAGCTGCTATCGCTGTCAAACTCGGTACATACTTCACCCTCACCGGTGTTGCTTCGGTAGGCGATTACCGCTATACGAACGACGCTATGGCGCTGACTTCGGCCGAGAACGGTATGCCGATGGCGCAAAGAGACGTAACCAAAGAGCTCATCTATGAGGTGCGCGACAAAGTGCTGCTGAAAGGTTTACACCTCTCTACCGGTCCGCAAGCGAGTGCCAGCTTGAAGCTCTCGTTCTTCCACCCGAAGATGTGGTTTGCTGACGTGACGGTTAGCTACCACGACTGGAACTACCTCTCTGTAGCGCCGAGTCGTCGTATGCAAGGTCTGTACACCGGTATTCGTACGGACGGCACGCCGGTCAACGGTTGGTTCGGAGACGCATACGCGAACGCTATCCAGACGACCGATGACAAACAGGTACGTTATGAAATGGACGAGAATGGAAACGTGACATACGAGAACGCAGTACTTGACGCTAACGGTGTTCCGGTACTCAAATATCCGTATAACATTATGACGATGCAAGAGTCGTTGGCAGCAACCAATCCGCTCAACCGCTTCATCATCGATGCATCGGTAGGTAAACTGATCTATCTGCCGAAACGTCAGTCTATCTCGATCAACCTCAGTGTGTCGAACTTGACGAACAACACGCATTTCAAGACAGGCGGTTACCAGCAGGCTCGTTTGCCGCGCGGTGTGCTCCAAAAAGAGCCGGATTACCACAACTCGGTTATCACCGCTAACGCTTGGAAATACCCGTCTAAGTACTACTACGCTTGGGGCGTGAACTTCTTCTTATCTGTAACCTATAAATTCTAACAACAATGAGAAAGTCCATATATACATACGCAATGTGGCTGGTATTACCGCTCATTGCCCTTATGACCTCTTGTGAGCCGTACGCTATCCCAGAGAATACGATTTTCTTCCCGTCCGACACGACGACTGAAGGAGAGGCTAATCTGCATAAATGGCTGGACGAGACTAATCCCGAGGGATGGAAAATATTCACGCTGGATGATTTCGTGGATACATTCATGACGGAAGAAGGAAACTTCCTGAGCGACACTTGTCCTTACCGTACGCGTTCTACAAACGGCAACGGCATCTATCTCTTCTCCGTGGACACCCTTCCGGTAGCAGGTAGAGGTATTTATATCCGCGGCCGTGTCACCACTGACGACTATGCCGGTAACTTCTACAAAGCGATGGTCATCCAGCAGATCGTTAACGGCGAACAACAGAACCTGCGTATCTCCGTGGATATCGGTTCAAGCGGCGGTCTGTTCCAACTCGGTCAAGAGATTCTCATCCGTTGTAACGGCTTCGCCATAGGACGTTATGCAAACCAACCGCAGCTTTGCGTGCCCTCGTATAACGACAACGCGTTCGCGAACAAAGCCAATGAGAAAGTGGGATGGGCTCCGGGTCGTATCCCCGGTTCGAAATTCCGCCTCGCGACGAAGATGATCGGCACTCCGGATCCGGACCTGCTCCAATACGACGAGGTGACTTTGGATAAATTGTTTACGATGATACCTCGCAAACCGGCCATGACCAAGGAGGACATGAAGAAAGTGCGCCATTTCGACGGTCGTCTTATGCGTCTGCAGAAAGTGCATTTCTCCGGCGAGTACTACACGCAAGACGGCGAATTGGCCAACTGCGTATATAGACACCCGGATTCGGTATCAGAGGCCAACGTGTTTGCGCCAACCACCCAGAATGTCGGCTACCCGCAAAGCCACGTGCTCTGCAATAGTTCCAACGAAAAAGACAAGGCTATCTGCTGCTCTTGTTCGGAGTACGCAAAGTTCGCATATTTCTTCCTTCCGGGAGCACAACCGGATAGCACCAAAGCAGTCTCCAACTGCAAACGTTGGGATGGAACAGTCTCCGGTATCGTAGGATGGTATGCCGATAACGCCTCATATATCCCGCCGAAGAGCGATCTCAAGGGCTCGGAGTGGTCTATCACGCCGCGTGGTGTTCCGGGAATAGGTATTCCGGATATCCAATTCAAGAGTAACTATCCTCTGCCGGGTATTCCGCGCGGAACAGAATGGGTTCCGGAGGAATTCGATCCGGTTTACTACTTGGACTACTACTATCCTGATAAAGACATCAGTAATTCGGACGAATAATCCATGAATTGGCTGGATGTCTTTATCCTCCTGCCGCTTCTTGTAGGCCTTGTCAGAGGCCTGATGCGCGGGCTTATCTCCGAGATCATCGCCTTCGTGGTGGTGATTCTCGGAGTGCTCGGCTCGCGATTTGCTGCCCCGCCTTTCTCCGCATGGTTCTTGACTCGGTTTGGCTGGCCGGAAGGCGTATGTAACGTCGTGGCGTACGTGATTATCTTCTTGGCGATAGCGATCGTCTTATCTTTTCTGGCTCGACTGCTCACGAAGTTTTTGCGTGCCATCCACCTCGGTTGGGCAAACCGCATCCTGGGAGGAGTATTCGGCGTACTCAAATACGGCCTGCTCGTGCTCATCGCCGTCTTCATCATGGATAAGACCGATGAGGCTTTCCATTGGCAGGAGAATGAACCCATCGTAAAGACATCCGTCCTCTACCCGTACGCGGTGAAAGCAACCCATGATTTATTATCTCTCTCTGGGCGCTAATCTCGGCGAACGCGAACAGACGCTTCGCCGGGCGATGCGAATGATCGAGCAGCAGATAAGTCCTATCCTACGTTGCTCTTCTTTTTATTATTCCGAACCCTGGGGCTTTGATTCTCCGAATCCTTTCTGCAACCTCTGCTGCGCCGTAGAAACAACGCTCCCTCCCATAGAAGTGCTGCATACCACGCAAGCCATCGAACGCGCCTTAGGACGAAAAGAGAAGTCAGACGGACACTACTCAGACCGCCCGATAGACATCGATCTCATACGGGCCGTTGATGAGCAAGGACTGGAAGTCTTTGTGGATACACCAGAATTAACTCTTCCGCATCAATTATGGCAGCAACGGGACTTTGTAAAGGTGCCATTAGCGGAAATAATGCAATAGACTTGCATTTTTTTGCACGAAAATTTGCACAATTCAAAAAAAAGCAGTACCTTTGCACCCGCTTTTGAAAAAAAGCCACATGGTGGTCTTAGCTCAGTTGGTAGAGCATCGGATTGTGGTTCCGAGTGTCGTGGGTTTTATGGGGAAAACGACATAAACGCCACAAAATCAGTAACTTAGGGCGAAATTTGGCAACAAGCTCAGCCAAAATCTAGCCAGCAAGTCATATAGCTTAGGAGGTTGATTTTCACAATCAATCTCCTTTTTAAAAAATGACTTTTACCCATGATTTTTCCCCCACGGAATTGCCCTATTCCCCCGCAATTTTGAAACACCTCCCGCAAGCCGGATGGCGCATTGATTACTACGCATACAACCCTGCTACGGGTGAAAGAGAACGTGTGCGTATGTGCCTTAATGACATGAAGAAACGCTTCCGTACTACTGCGGAATTTCGCACGTATGCAAACAAAATGGTCTGCGCTATCAACGCCAAATTATTCTCCGGATGGACTCCCTTCATGGAGACCCAAAACGTGCGCAACTATGAGACTATCCATGACGTGATGGATAAGTACATCAAAGAGAAAACGCGTGATAAACTCGCTCCCGATTCTCTCAAGAATTACAAGAGCGTAAACGCGCTGCTCCTCAAATGGCTCAAGAGTAAAAAATGCGATGAGTTGGAGATGAAGAACTTCACCAAAACGCTTGCTATTCAGTTCATGGATTGGGTATATAACGACTATACCTATACAGGGCCGAAAGAAGGCTCTGCCCGCAAGTATGGCAAGGCGCTCCAACATGAGGAAAAGCATATCGGTGCAAACCGTTATAATAACATCCTCAAGCAGATCCGCGCATTCTTCTCTTGGGCGCTCCAAAAGGAATACTGCACGATGAATCCTTTCGTGGATATCAAGCTCAAGAAGAAGGAAGAAAAGAAGCGCACACTGGCTTCTGCAGAAGACCGTAAGAAGATACGTGAGTACTTCATGGAGAAGAACCCGCGCTACATGATAGTGTGCGAGCTTGTTTTCAATGCTCTCATCCGTCCGGTTGAGATCAGCCGTATCAAGGTTGGGCAGGTTGACCTTGCTAACAAGGTAATCCACCTCGACGCCGGACAAACCAAGAACGGCTATGCGCGTGACTGCGTGCTCTCTAATGAACTGATACAGATTCTGGCCGATACACTCGCTCCCGGCTATCCTAATGATTACTTCTTAATAGGACCTAAATTCGCTCCGGGCAAAGAAGCAATCACTACGAAGATGTATCAAAAGGAATGGCAGAAAATGCGCTACAAGACCGGCATTGATCAGACCATCCAGCTCTACTCGCTCCGCGATGGCGGCTTGACCGGACTCTTTGACAATGGCTTGGATGCGAAGACTGTCATGAAGGCTGCAGATCACCACGACCTGAACATCACCACAAGATATGTCCGCAAACATGCCGACAAAGACCTTGTAGAGAAACTGAACACCCACGCTGTGGAGTTCTAAGAGCAATGGCGGTCGAGGTTAATCCTCGACCAGCCAAAACTCTCCTTTCATCAGCTCCGACATTCCGTTTTCCGTGAAGTTGGCGGTTATCTTCTCGCAGATATACCGCTGACCATGGATGATAAACAGTGAGCGAACATTGGGAATGTCCTTCGCAAGGAAGCTAAACTTATATTTCTTATTGGAAGCGATAGCGTGCGTCCTGCCATTGGTGCCAATGATCGACGACCGTAAACGCATACTGAAATACGTCAGTTCAAAGTCCATTTGACGCGGATAGGTCAACACATGGTCAATGACCGGATGGGTATATTTCCCGTACATCGAGTAATATGTTGAGCCGTTCCAGAAACCCATATACAACTTATCAAAGTACTCTACAGACCGAGAACTTTCCCCTGCTGACAGCTTCTTGTCGGCATAATCCCAAGGTATAGTCTGATTTGAATTATTCACGTACTCGCCACACTCCAAGAAGAAGGCATTTCCCTTGAAATTACCGTCGGCATAAGCCTCATCAATCCACGCCGGAACTATCTTTATCTCAATCGTCTCTGCACTCTCATCAACGATGGAGTCACCGAACATATTGATAGGCTCCAAGGTGTTCAGATAGCGGGTGTTACCCTCCAAGTTAGCAGGCTGCGAAGAGTCCACGATATACGACCCGTAATTTCGCAAGATAAAATAGGTATTCTCTGCCCTACAATAGTACAAGAAACAGGTACTCCAGCCGTTATAATACTCTTGCACATAGTCAGCTGCGCCAGCCATCTCGATATAGAGCCGCTGCGCCCCATTAACTTCCTTGTAAAATATGCCGTTATTATAGGTGCCCAACGAATAAGACAGAACAACGTCCTGCGTTTTCATCATGTCAACGAACCATTTGCAGGAGTAGTACTTCCATTTCCGATGGCTGCACTCCGAAAATTTGAGGTTGACGTATTCCCTGTACTTGCAAGAACCTGCATCCTCCACGGTTGAGGAGAACTCGTCCACGACGTTCGTTAACTCAACTGTACCAGCCCCCTCTATTGCTTCTTTGGAGAAGCAGAAAGAAATATGC
>ONUF01000037.1 GCA_900321005.1 uncultured Bacteroidales bacterium
ACCATATCGCACTTGTTCATGAATACAACCAGGCGCGGTACGTTTACTTGGCGAGCCAACAGGATGTGCTCGCGAGTCTGAGGCATAGGACCATCAGTTGCAGCAACTACGATGATAGCACCATCCATCTGGGCAGCACCAGTTACCATGTTCTTTACATAGTCGGCGTGTCCCGGGCAGTCAACGTGAGCGTAGTGACGGTTAGCCGTCTGATACTCAACGTGAGCGGTGTTAATGGTAATACCACGCTCCTTCTCTTCCGGAGCATTGTCAATAGAGTCGAACGAACGGAGCTCAGACAGACCTTTCTTTGCCAACACGGTGGTGATGGCAGCGGTCAGGGTCGTTTTTCCGTGGTCAACGTGACCGATGGTACCGATGTTAACGTGCGGTTTCGAACGGTCAAATTTTTCTTTTGCCATAGTAATTCTTTAATTTTAATAACGTTATTAAACAATAAAATTGTTTGTATTTGTTTTCTTCTTAAAAAAGGTCGGCCAATGTTTGACCGTTGACCAACCTTATAATCTGACTCTGTGGACCAGAGTTCGCGTTTACAACGCGATCAGAGCTGCTTCCGAGAGTTGAACTCGGGACCTCATCCTTACCAAGGATGCGCTCTACCACTGAGCTAAAGCAGCATAAGAGCGGAAAACGGGACTCAAACCCGCGACCCCCAGCTTGGAAGGCTAGTGCTCTATCGACTGAGCTATTTCCGCAAAAATCCACAGTAATGGATTTTTGCGCAAGTTTTGGCTGCGCCGAGTGGCGAAAGCAAGCTTTCACTCGTCTTGCACAAAACTTCCGCGAGATTTTTGTGGGTGCGGATGGATTCGAACCACCGAAGTCGAAAGACAGCAGATTTACAGTCTGCCCCATTTGGCCACTCTGGAACACACCCGTTTTTCAAAGATCTTGAGCCTCTAGTCGGACTCGAACCAACGACCGCTGGATTACAAATCTAGTGCTCTACCAACTGAGCTATAGAGGCGCGCTTGAGTTAAAACTCGCGCGACTTCGGGCAAAGCCCTCGTAATAGCGCTACGTTTTACTCTACGCTTTTCGGTCGGACTATCGCTTCGCTAGCAGTCCTCCCGAGGGATAAAACGTGCCTCTCCGACGAAAAAGCGTGCAAAAGTACTGCTTTTTTTTGACATGGCAAAATATTTTTGCAAAAAAATGCATTTTTAGGTCATTTTTTCGTTTTTTGCCCTCCGTACTTTTCACTTTTCGTCTTTCCTATTCCCCTTTGCGCGGGGATGAGTAGCCATATAAACGCGCTTGATCTGCTCGAAAGTGGTATGCGTATAGACCTGGGTGGTGCTCAGCGAAGCATGGCCCAAGAGCGTCTGGATGGTACGGATATCGGCGCCGTTATCGAGCATCGCCGTCGCAAAGGTATGGCGCAGCACGTGCGGCGAGTGTTTCTTGAGCGTACTCACCTCTCCCATACGCGTGCGCACGATTTTATATAAGGAGTATTTGGTCAGGCCGGGGAAGAATTGCTGATTGATGATTGATGATTGCTGATTGCTGATTGATGATTGATGATTGATGATTTCGGTATCCCGAGAGGCCTGATACTGCTTGATTTGGGCGATGAGGGCGTCGCCGATGGGGACGATACGCTCTTTGCGGCGTTTACCGAAGATACGTATCTGGCCTTGCTGCAGGTCGATATCCGCGTCGGTAAGTCCCAGCAGTTCCGCCTGTCGCATGCCGGTTTGGTACAGGAGCGAGATAATCAAGTTATCTCGTTGTGATTGTTGAGTGTTGAGTGTTGAGTGTTGAGTGTCTTCTTTCTCCAGCGCCGCTTTCATCTCCTCTTCGCGGAAGAAGACCGGCAGGGGTTTGTCGGCTTTGGGCGGGAGGACGCGGGCGGTGATGTCTTTGCGGACTTTGCCTTGGCGCAGGAAGAACTTATAGAACGAGCGCAGGGCGGACAGTTTGCGCTTGACGGACCGCGGCGACTGGTGCTGCTTCTCTAATAGGTCGAGCATCCATTCCTTGACGTCTGTCTCGTCGACGCCCGCAGGGTCGTATTCCTCGGGCGTACGGTCCAAAAACCTACAGAAGTCCCGCAGGTCATCGCGATAGGCTTCGACCGTGCGCGGGGAGTACTTCCGCTCAATGGCAATATAGTCTAAGAAATGCTGTATCACGTTTTACTCTATTTACTTCGGGTTCCAGAAGAAATCCGTCAGCCAGCGCGAACCCTATCAGTATATATAGCCAACGTTTCATCATTCCGGCTGCAAATTTACGGCTTTTTTCTGAATTGACCAAATTTTCGCACAAAAAAAGAGCCCCGAAGGGCCCTTTGGGCAGTGTAGCGCTGCGCTTGGTTTAGCGGCCTGCGGCCTTGGTGTAGCGCTTCGCTTGTTTAAACGTTGCGCAGCAACACTACACCTTAATTACGCGCCGTGCTGCTGGTCATACTCCTGCGAATGGGCGGGAAAAGGACGTATCCGGCAACGAGGAGGAGCAGGAGAAGCCAGGGGGCATCGCCGACAGGCTGGGGGGTGACCGTACCAATAGGGTCATCTTCATCCGGATCAAACGGCGATGAGTATGCGGCATTCTCCGCCAAGACGACGGGTTGTGCGCTTGCTCCTGCGTTGGTCCTATAAGCAGAGGTAGTCTGGAAGTTATAGGACGGCATTGATGGCATAGCCACCGAGGCTGATGCGGGAGAATACGAGGCTCTGTATGCAGATCCGCCATTTCCGACAATGCCTCCTCCTGCGCCGCCACCGCTTCCCACAACGTGGACTTGCGAGGCAGAAACGCTATGGAGCGGTTTATAGCCCCAAGAAGAAGCAGCCTGCGGCGTATAGGTGGCCGCAGATGCGACGGATTGCGTGTGGCACACGCCACACAGCATCCATAGCATTAAAACATACCTTATCAAAACAAACTTATTTTTCATTTTTTCGTTTCCCCCTTTCCTCATCTGATTTGTTGTCCATACATTGTGTAAACATGTCCATCTCGTATGATGAGTACATGTCCGTCCTTTATCAGTTTCAGGGCCTTCATGTCGTTGGATCGGATATCATCCCATCCTGTAGCTATCGGATCATCCTGGTTACCCTGTCCGTTGGGGTTGAAGCCGCGACGTCGGATAAAGTAACGCGTCTGATGGCTGACTTCGGGTGTTTCTATCTCGAGTCGGATACCGTCGAGGATCAGCCTTTCTGTGTCGTTGAGTGCATCGTAGAGCACGAGTTCGCCATCTATATTATTGACGCCGGTGAACCAGAGATAGGAGATCGGCTCAAATGGCAGGTCACTATTATAGAAGGAGATGGGCACATTGACGATGACGTCACGCAGGTCAATACTGAGTCCGTTGTTTCCTTCCACGGCGTAGATATTAAACGGCGTAGCGGGTGCGGATGTCGCGGTATAGTTATCAATATTGATGGTCGTCAGTGTAGCGTCCTCGCCTCGTATGATGGCTTCGTTGAATCCTTGTCCGAGCAGCAGACGCGAGGTGCAACGCTTGGAAGCGGGGTTGACGGCGGTGACGGTCATTATTCCCTTCGGGAGTTTAATGGCTTCGCCGTTCAGGCGTTTAGGCGCCGGTGCCGGATCAGGTACAGCTACCTTTTGGCTGGCATCGGTCACAATACGGTTGGTATTGAGTGTCACCTCGAGTGATGTAGCAGCGTCGCCTTTCTTCGTCAGCACGATAGCATGCATCGGCGGCAGGTAACGCGTCAAGGAGCTGATTGCGTCCGCTTCCTCCAGTGCGTCCTTGGTAATCGTCAGATAATTGCCGGAAGCATTCATATAACCGATTTCGTCCTCCAGAAGCGACGTATTATCGGCGATGAATCCCCAGATGTCGATATATCCCATGGTGGGGTTACCGAAGACGAAGGATGTTGCGGCCACTCCGTTGGAGAGCGTATAATTTCTGCCGGTAGCCGCCTTGCCGGGATAGAACGCCATCTTACCCACCTTGTCCGCACCGCCGGCAATCTCTTCACGTTTTTTCTGAAGTCCGGACTCATAGAGGTCATAGACTTTATCACCGTATTTGGTGTAGTAATAGTAGGTGTCTTCGTTTTTCGGCAAGCGTACTGCCGCGGCATTTCCGGATTTGGTACGTGTATAGACCGCCCATCCTTGCGCAGGTTGCAGTTCGAGCGAGAGTGCGTTGGTCACTTTCGACCAGGTAGCGGCTTCCGT
Organism: uncultured Bacteroidales bacterium; assembly: GCA_900321005.1. Classification (GTDB taxonomy): domain Bacteria; phylum Bacteroidota; class Bacteroidia; order Bacteroidales; family Paludibacteraceae; genus Colicola. Next base: position 4,198 of record ONUF01000037.1, read on the forward strand.
CTCAATTGTATCCACAGTAGCGGTATGATTCTGATGAATAGCATCGCGGCTGTAGAGTGAGAGCCAGAAGGAGGCGTTACCGGTATTATAGTTACGTCCGTTCGCGTCGAACGGTCCGACTGCCCACGGGGATGTTTCCGATGTCAGATCGGTGTTGGCCATGAAGATGTCTCCGGACAGGAGTCCCTCTATCGGCGCGGAGCGCAGTGCCCACTTGTCATGGGGTGCGCTGAGGTCGGCAATCACGCTGTCGTATTCGAGTCGTTGTTGCTGGCTGAGAGCACCTCCCGGCAGGAATCGGATGGAATGGCAGGTATTGTATTGGAATCCTACCTTCTGTATAGAGTCCGCTGGTGGTATGGAAGCCGGCATGACCGGATAGGGTCTTCCGTCGGTCATCGGCGGTATAACGACATAGGTGGACGACAGAGGCGCAAAGCGTGCGTCCTCATGTATCAGGGCGGTGTTCGACGAGTTGATACCGATCCAGTTATCGGGGTTATTCCATCTGTTATCTTCAGTCTCCGGGTCCCATCGTAGGTGTTTTGGTACGACGCTGATGGTAAACGGAATCGTACCTACCGGACATTCGTCGCCTAATCCTCCCCATCCGGATTCACCGAGGTTGGACATCATCTCGATACCGAAGGTATAGCTGTATCCTTCGCGCATACGATAGGTCGTCTCTGAAGTGTGTTCAATGAGCAGTGTATCGTTACCGTTTCGGTAATAGCCTGTATTCTCGCCGCCCTCCAGGTTCCAGTTTCTATCCGGCCGGAGCATTATACGGTCCACTCCGTCATGGAATTCCGGGTCATTGGTGGATATGAAATTAATCTGTTTTATCGCCACTTTCGGACCATCCGTTCCCGGGAACATCATCAGCGAGTCGATTGGAATCGCCAACTCGGAGTTCGCATGTTCCACATCAGCGAGAACAACAATCGGGTATTGAGACTCTTCTTCGGAACGGTTGAGTCCACCGATGATCATCGGCACGCCCTGTCCAAGACTGGATTTGAGGGCGATATGTACCGGTGTCGGGCACACATCGATATTCAAATCCTGCATTACTTCGGATCCCGAACCCGAAATCGGGAAGATGGTATATTTCACCGAGTCGTTCACGGGGGTGACGATTGTCATGTTCGACTGATAGAGAGTCAGGTATCCGTTGTTCACCAGGTGAGTAAGGATGTTGTATGGTTCTTCGGAAACGGACAGTACTATTCCCAAAGCTGTCTGTATTTTCTCCATTTCCACTTTATTTACGTCCGCGAGCGAGCGTGCGAACTGGTTGGCATTCGGATCCCCGCCATACAAGCCATCGGCTCGTAGGATTTGTATCACCTTCACGATATCTTCGTAGTCATAGCCGTATGTAGTTGCGCTGGTAGCCTTCGTGGTATCGCCGTAAAGGAGCCAGTCGTTCGAGCAGGTACCTGTAACCTCAACCGGGGCGGTATTGTCCATGAGCAGTGTACCTTTGACGTGCAGCGAGACATCATAGAGGGTATTGGCGCACATATTCTGCACTTCCTTCTCCGGCATCTCATCGCCATTGAGAGTGAGGATCATACGGTTTCTTACTTTCACCTTACGCGTCAGGGCACACTGGCTGGATAGCAACTGACTAGAAGCCCCCGCCATGTGCACGATGTAGGTGTCATGCGACGACATCTTCGCCGTATGTATGACATAGAATACCGGACGGATCGAGTCATCCAGGTGCTCAAAGACATACCCTTTACGGAATACCTCTACGCCCGGATTGACTTTGTGTCCCTCAAAGGAATCTTCGAACCGATTCACCAGGTTCTGTAGATTCGCGAAGACGGAATCATTCCCATCCTCGGGTGTATAGTATCGGTTGGGCAAGTTAATCTTGCCATAGACGGTATCCTTTGTGGAAGGAGCTATCGCCGGCCGGGTAACCTCATTGTCATAGCCGTCCTCGAGTCTCAAGAAGGTAGTGTCATTGGATTTTGAGATATCCTGAACGGTATAATATTCCGATCCCAAGCTATATATATCCTCTGTAAATCCCTGATAGTCCACGCGTAACACGACGTGTGTGAGCGAGTCATTTTCGTTCTCGTTCTTACAGGTCGTGTTTGCCTGATAAACCATCAACGGCGGTTTGGTAGCGAAGATGCACATGTCATCGATGATAAAGTCATTACCATCATCGTTCGCCGCCATATTATATACGCGTACGCGGAACTTCGTATATTCTTTGTTCTGCTCTATCGGGAAATAGATCTGATACCACTTGTTAGCAGCCGGGAGGTCACCGGTCATATACGAAGTGATGTCCTCCCAAACAGAGCCATCCAGCGAACCTTGCACGGCAAAGGTGAAGTTCGGGCAGGTCTTGCCATTTTGGTTATATGGGTTTCCGACGAAACCGGAGAAGTACATCTTCTGTCCTTCGCAGAGCGTGGTATCGAGTTCGATAGCCGCCACTTGTCCGGCAGATGACATACCGTCGCAGAAGATCATATATCCATTTTCGGCACTGCCATGCTGCTCCATCTTATGCCAATACTGACCAAATTCCGGAATACGGTTGATGAGGTTATACTCACCCATATTCGCCAGGTTTTCCAAACCATTCTTGTTGTGCGGACGGTTATCCGGCAGGGCTGCCGTTCGCGGATAGGCAAATCCGTATGAAGCATCCGTCCAAGGCAACGGTTTCGGATAGACGGTATAGTGACGTCCGGGTTGGTTGTAGTCGAAATTCAAGCGCTCCAATACGTCAAAGTTCTGCTCAATTTCATCATTGGTAATGATGGCTTTGTCCACACCGCCTACTCTCGCCTCCAGCTTCGGACCGTATTTATTCACACGGTGATAGATGATTTTATAGCGGCATATATTGAACCAATAATCTCCTGCTACCGGATCCTCCGGATCGGGATTACCCGGTGTGCCGGCAGTCATTGTTTTCACGCTACGTGCGCGCAAACAATATATAATTGTATCAGCATCCTTTCCGGCAGGAATACTCATCTTTGCAGGCACGGACAGGAAGTCATTGGCCTCCGTTATGGTATAAGCACATGTATCGTATGTTTGCGTTTTAGGATTATAGGTGTACCATGCGCAGACGGCATCCCATCCTCCGCACCAGATCATGGAGTCCTTACGGGCGTCTGACCAACCGGCTGTAGCCCAATTATCGTCCCTCATGTAGTATCCCAAGAGGGACTCTGAGTGTCCTCCCTTTTTGATATTATCATAGCTATAACGATGCTCGGTCTTCAGAAGCAGACGATTACCTAACGGAGCCATCATCACATGGTCCTCCAGATAACGCTCACCGGCAAGAGGGAAGGTAGCGCCCTCCGGCGACTTATAACCTTCCATACGTTCCGCCATTTCTGTCCACGGGTGGAGTTCGTATATCTCACGGAGTGAGAGGGTCGGCTCCGGGATATTCTGCATGGTATCCAATTTCGCTATATCCACCTGGTTCACATCCTTCATGGACAACGGCAGGTTGTCGTAATAGACACTGAGGTCCACCGCGTAGGTCTCAGTATCTTTGTTCTGCGGCGGATAGAGCATCGGGGCTTTGGACGGAGGATCCTTACGGGCGTTATAATCCGCCGATGGATAATGGAAAACGGTATAGCGTCCCTGAGTCACGAGTTTCTTTCCTTTGGAAGGATCCTCCGGATCTACAGGCACCGAGTCACCGATGATACGGAAGGGGAAGTTCCATCTACCTGTATTGGACGGCTCTGTCTGCCATCTCTCCGCAGGTATATCCGTATCCTCTTCGCCCGGCTGGAGCGAATACCAACGCCACCAGCCGTAGAAGTTACGCTCACGGATGGGCAACTCGACACGCTGGTCGGTCGATTGGGCGGCGTTGGACGGGTTGTAATAATAGAGAATCGTCTTGTTCTCATGTACCTGTTGTACGCCGTCCTTCAGATCGGCACCCGAAGCACCTTTGGAGTGCACGAGGTTCTGGTTACCTGCATATTGGAAGCGGCTGGATTGCGCCACCTGGAGGCGGAAATTGATATAACGAGATGTTCCCTTTACATTCATCACATAGGCTATGTTGATATTTGCCGAACGCGGTGCACGGATACCATTGCCCTTACAATGCACGGTGATTGTATTAGTGCCCAGGTCGCTGATTTCACACCAATCCAGCGCATTACCATACTCATCGGCCAGACGAATATCCGCATAAGCCGGATCGTCCAAATGCATGTCATCGGTATGCTCGTCCGAAGTAGCAGAGGAAGATACCACATTGCCATCCACATCCAGTATATTCGTACCTATCTTATGTTCGGTACCCAACGTAAAGGTATGTGTATCATTCACTCCCGTAGTTACCTCCGGCGGGAAGACATAGTTATATTCATCGCGATCAACATAACAAATCAACGAGTCAAAGGGAGCCTCGTGATAAGTCTTCCGGATGAGCGGAATCTTGAGGTGCGCGTCGTTGACGGAAGTGAAGCTGCTCCATTTATCTTTGAAACGATATGTCGGTGCTCCGGGTTGCAGCGAAATCTGCACATCCAGCGTATCGACTATATTGACATACTTGCCGCCGTACTGAATATCCGTCGGACTGTCTCCGGCAGGGGTAACGGTGGTAGTAAGGTTACCGGTATTCGTCGATATGCCCAGATTGCTGGCACCTTCACTAAAGCGGCTGTCGGAGATAAGGTCGATGGTATAATTCGTTTTCCAGTCATTGCCGGCAGAGATAAGGTCGGAGATGTCATTCTCGTCTTCCCGACCGCAGTATGTCAGCGTGTTGTTGACCAGCATCGAATAGATGCGGTATGCTTTGTATCGCGTTTGGACTGAGGCACCGCTCGTAGTATTGTAACCGAACACCAACTCGTCATAGTTCGGATAATCACCGTTGTTGAGGAGGTTGTACTCCTGTTGCAGGTAGCTCCACGAGAAGGTGGTAGCTTCCCCTTCATTCGTGGTCAAGGAGAGTGTTGGTACACCACCAGGTGCTGTAAATTTCAGCCAATTGGTTTCTCCATACTTGAGTTTGACCTGTTCCTCGAAGTTGGCATTCTCGTTGACTAACTCGTTGACATACACATAGGTCAAGGTAGCGGGACCGGTGGTCGCTACGTCCGGTTCGGAAGAACCGTTAATGACGAAATAGCGATCCACTCCATACTCTGTATTGAGTGTGAGTTGTTGAGCAGCCTGATCGACGTAGTCATATTTCCACGGCGTGATATACTTGGTATCACTGTTCTCCGCATTTGCAGATCCTTTTACCAGTTGTGTCTTTCCGTCTTCTTTCTTATAGAGCGTTGATCCCTTGAGTTCGTACTGACGGAAGATGAGGCCCCCTGATCCCGCCATGATATAATAACGGTTTCCGTTCGCGTACGCGGACCACACCAACTCGGTTTCACTCATCGTGGATTGCATCAAAGGCACACGTCCGGTCACCGGATAAGTCACTCCTTCTACTATTGCGGTAGAGTTGATACGGAGCGTGTCGTAGTTTATTCCTTCGCTGTTATCGGATTTCGTCACGAGCGTCACATGGTCGTTGATGGTTTGCTCGGCATTGACGCTGAAATAGGCGGAAGGAGATCCGCTTGTGAACGAACATGCTCCTGGACCCAAACGCAACGAAGAAGTAACATCCTCGGAATCCAATACTTCTTCTCCCAACACATTGCCATCCGTATCGAGCAACTGGCGTGAAAGAACTTTCGCGAGCGTGAAGGTCAGTCGTTTAGAGTCACCCGCCAGCGGGTTGAAGTTATAAACCGGATACTCAGGCGTCAAAACCAGTTTGGTCTCCACAGCTCCGTGGTGAGCCGTTTTTGTACGGATGATGATGTCCCTGTAGCGTGAGCCATCGGGAAGGACATGCAGTCCGGGCGCGCCCTCTTTCCAACGGCCGTAGTACTCTTTGATCTTTACCGGTCCAAGTGTGCTGAGGCGGATACGCAGGGTATCGACGATGTCGATGTACTCACCCTCATAAATGACATCAACCGGGGTATTCAAACCGCTTTGGATGAGGCGTCCGAAGTAGTTCTTGTCCAACCAGTTGCCGATCATGTGGGGTCTGTCTTCTTCGTCGACGGTCCCTAAACTCTCCACGCGTGCATCGCGGATAAATTCAAAGGTCTCCTCCAAGCGATAGTTGGCGTTGAGACGCATCGTCATGTAGTCGGTAATGATCTTATTCGGGTTCGGGTTCGGGTGGAAATAGACGGTGTCGTCATCCAACTTCATCATTGCCATGAGTTGCTTACCGATGAGTTTGGACCATACTCTTTCTTCCGTCTGTTCGCCCTGGTGAATACCGAAGACTATTTCGTCTCTCCACTCTTCCGTTGTGTCGGGTATGACGACATAATGCTCATCCGCCACCCGGACACGGGAGATCTGGAAGACGGTTGCGTTTGCTTCCGAAGCGTCGCCGTCAAACTGGTTTTCGGCAGCATTATATTTAATCCACGGCGCACTGCTGTTGGAGCGCTCGTCGCGAGTTAAGACATCCCCCACACGATGCAGATAGTGAGTGGAAGATAGTTTGGCGTTCTGAACATCCGCTACGGTGTAGTCCGGCCATCCGTTCCGCCCGCCGGCACCCGTCGATTTGAACAGACCCGCCCATGTATGATTTGCGAGGACAACATTCGGGTCAGTATAATAGAGACCGAGGTACTCTTCCTCTGCCGGAGCGAAGTTCTCGTAGAAGAGCAATGAGTCCACGGCGCCATAACGCATCTCGCGACGCGGATCGAGGACCACTTCGTCGGCTGCACACTCCGCACAGGGATCAGGATGGGTAAGCACCTTGAAGGTATTGATATAGCGGTTATCCACATTGTACGCGTTCGCCATACCTTGGTAGGCATCGGTCCATTCGTCGATGTGCCGTGCACGGGAGAAACGCGGAGCATCTGAGCCCGGATGGGTGAGGAAGTAACGCTTGCCGTCCGCTTTCTTGAACGAGAGCGCCACGTGGATGGTACCGGTATAAGTAGCTTTCGCGTAGAGTGTCGTCGTGCCTGGTACCAAGTCGATTGAGTCGCCCGGATGATACAAGACATCCCCATCGGGACTTGTTGCCCAGCCATGGAACGTAAATCCTTTCACAAGACGCGCATCCCGAGCGGCAACTTTAGTCTTGCCGTACATCGGGTACTGATCCGCGATAGTATCACCTGTGCAACCGTTGTTATCATAATGAATATGCCGATCGGGGTTTGCAGGCACGAACTCGATAGCGCCGTTCGGGTCTGTACTGTCAATGTGAATACGTGCCCAACCGTCGCGGTCGATAATCGAACCGCCACCGACAACCGGCACAGACGTACCTACGACAGGAACACTCCAGCCGGGGATATCCGCGCCCTCGTCGTGTTCGTTATATTCGGAGCCGGTAAACATTGTAGCTTTGATGGTCAGAGCGGCGTACGCAGCTGTAATATGCCACATCTCCTCGCAGGTCCAGGTCTTGTAATCATCACTCGGACGCAACTGGATATTACGGCCGGTATTGGTGCGCAAGAAATAACCACCCGGTTGGAACTCCACACCAAGGTTCAGTTCGCCCGTTTGCGTCGTATCCACCATCATCTGACCGTAAGCTCCTCGTGGAGCCGGAAGACCCAAATAGTGAATCGGCAAAGTCTCTATCTTCTTGAACTGCGAGTTAAACGCGTCACCTCGGTCCGTATGGCAATACTTGTTCTTATATCCCACGTAGTAATACGTACTATCGGGTATCGGAACAAACATATAATCGCTTACATAGTACTTGGTCTCCCCAAGACGCTCCATGCAGACCAGACGGTCGATGGTATAAATCTTGCGCCAAGTGGTGTAATTATTTTTGTCCCATGCATAGTACCTTACATAATCCTGCTCGTCGTAGGCAAAGAAATACGAATCCGGGCAAGTAGAAGTAACCGGTTCGTCCAAGACATAGAGACGGAAGATAACACGTTGGGTGGGTTTGTGCTTGTTATCCGCAAACGCATACATCGCCTGACCGGGTTTGGCGGTTTCGGCGTTGCTGCTGTACTTATAATCCGACAAAGTAGTATTGAAACTAACCACCGAAGCATTGGTATATGCCATAGGGTTACTGTTGCCCCGCGGTATATCCAACCAATACACTTCGCGGTAAGGCATACCTAAGAATCCATAACCTTTCTCTCCGTTAAACTTTGTGCCTCTGCCCATTGTGTTATTCGGGTCAAAGGAGGTAGAACACACTAAGGTATAGGGATCACCTCCCGGGTTGGAACTCCACATCGTATAGCCGATACCGTCAAATGGATAACTTGTACCACTCTTAAGAAACGGGACAGGATCATCAATCGTCCAGATAGAAGGAGTTGCCGGCTCTATAGCTCCGTCATTTTGCGGAATTAACTTCAGGATGTTTCCGCTCTTATTATCATCCCAGTTCGTGTAATTGAAATGGCCACCCGTATAACCCGGATAATGGCACACAAAATACTCCACGTCGGGCGTGGAAGGATTGTTGTCATCATCAATCATCGTGGACAGCAAAATACGGTCACCCTGTTTGAGGTTGACTACCAAACCACCATCCGTCGGCGTGAAGCCGACAGCTGCCATCCTGATTGAGACAAATAGTATAGAAATCAACAACAGGATTCGTACCCTACAAAGATTTTTTAAACAGACAATATTCATATCATTTTGATTTTTTATACAATAAAAAGTTTGCAAAGGTACACAAAAATGCGCACTTACGCAAGTGCGAGCGGGCGTTTTTGTATTAAAGTTAAGAAAAACAAGTAGTTTTTTACGAATTATCAATTATTCGCACTCCACTCTCTCGGAGTCATGCCGGTTTCGCGGGTGAAGATACGGGAGAAGACTACGGGGGATGAGAAGCCGCATTGCTCGGCGATATCCTGCATCTTCAGATCCGGCTTTTCTTTCATCAATCGCTTCGCTTCTTCGATGCGGTAATTGGTAACAAATTGATAAAAAGTGCAGTCGTACTCGGCGTTGATGAGTTGGCTCAGATAGGTGCGGTTGAGCGGCAGCACTTGACGCAGATCATTCAACCGGAACTCCGGATTAAGATACGGCTTCTCCGTCTCCATCCATTGCTCTAACTTCTCGCGGTACTCGGCATTCAATGCCACGTTTGCATCTGATATTTCGTCAGACGACAAATCGTCAATTCCTGCATCACCTGTCTCCTGCGTTGCCACCTCCATCCAGGGTTTGGAGCGGAAGATAGCCTGGTCATTGGTATAGACGAGTATGAAGAAGAGCAACCACTGCTGTGTGAAAAGACGGTTGGGTTCCTCCGAGAAACAGAGGTAAGCGTACGAGCAGCCCAGCACGAAAATCATTACCAGATATCGAATCACCCACTGTTCATCCGTCTGTTCCACGGAGCCGAAGTTCTCCTCGCTATAGATACGATATGCGTGCAGATGATGAAACAACAAAACAATCCAAACAAGAGGGACAAGGGCCAAGAGCCATCTGAGGTCCCAAGGCACAAACCAGTCTATGATACCGATGACAAAAACGGGCAAGACCCGCGTCAAGGCATTCTTGAATGTGAGCCACCCCGGACGAAGCAACTCGGCAGGATAAGCCAGCAAGAGCCACGCGATCAAATCGCCCGCCATCAACTCCCACCCCTCGAAACTGAAGATTCCTTCGGCGGGACGAAGCTCGGCATTGACCTTGAAACGATAACCTATTCCCACAACAAATAACACCGTCAGCGCCGCCATGATCCACGCAAATATACGACGGATACGGAACCCCTCACTGTGCCGGAACATCGCCCATGTATTGACGAGCGTCACCGTGATCAAAGCCGTATTCTGAACCGGCGCGATAATTGAACGGAAAAGATCAAAAGGAATAAGAGGCGAGAGAAGATAACTCAACGCCACTACAGCCATTAGTACGATTCCGAATACTGCTTCCGAACGGTATTCGTAGTAGTAATGACGGAAACTTTTGTGATTATTCTCAATCATTAGAATACCCTTTTCAAAAAACGAGCACAAAAGTACTGCTTTTTTTTGACATGTGCAAGTTTTTGGAGCATTTTTTGCAAAAAAAAAGAGCCCCGAAGGGCCCTTTCCTCGCGGGCTAACCCCTCGTACATGTACCTAAATCTCGTTCAGGTAGTAAGTACTCGGGGAAGCTCCGCTCTCCCCACCGGGTGCACTCCGCTAGCGCCCGTCGGGGGCCCCATTAGGGTTTAGTTGCCGTGCTGCTGGTCGTACTCGGCGCCACAGATGGACCAGTACCAAGCTTTCATGGTCTTGATACCGCCGGCGAGGTCCTTCTGTGCGAGGAAGGCTGCCTGGTCGGCTGCGATCTGCATCAGATCCTTGCTGCGCAGGCGTACGGCTGCTGCGACTTCCGTGAAGCGCGAGCGAGCTGCGAGCTCTTTCGCCTTCGGCGTGGTCGAGCGCCTTACCTTCTTACGAATATAAAGGCGCGTACAATGATTACTAGTCGTTGCAGCCACACGGTGAGTACCAAGAAGCATCTTGTCGCACGAATGCTGCCCGCTTTTACTGGCCTTAGCCAGTGCGCCGGATACCGAGTCGATACCGGCACTCCAATCTACATTAGCCATAACTTTACGGGTTTTGAGGGGTTGATGACTGACGGTAGAATTTGCGGAAAGCATAGCCACGGAGTGTTTTGCACTTGCGTTGCTTGTGCCACTCCGCCGTGAGCGCAGCCTTCTGCTCGGCATCGGCCAAGGCGGTATTGACCTGTGCTTGAATCGTCAGGAACTTTTCCTGCACGGTCTGTTGTGCGGCAGAAGGAGGATCATTCGTAACAGGATGCTTAACACGGACACCGATTACCCGGTTGTCCACTTTACGAACTTTGGTGTACACCCGATCTGTTCGGGAGTATTTGCCCACCATTGAATCGAGGTGGGTCATAGGCTCTATTTTAGCCATAACTTCCCAAGGATTTCTTTACTTCCGCCTTGGGGTCGGAAGGAAAACATTAAAAATTTAAATAAGTTGGTTTTTAGGTTCAATGGCTGTTAGAATATTATAGTAAAGGTGTAACCATATTAGACAATTTTGGTTAGACATGTTTTATCCCTTTTTCTAACAGAGCTGTGAACCTCTGATACTTAATGTTAACCGATGTAAGCGGCATCGTGCCATTGCAGTGCGGAACATGCGGCAGCTTATACAATCATAGGCGAACTAACGATTACGAGCAATCGTGAAGTTTTAAGTTGTTTCAATTTCGGCTGCAAAGGTACTGCTTTTTTTTGAATTGTGCAAATTTTTTGGAAAACTTTTTTTTACAAAAATTTTAAAAGTTATCCAAAAGTTTTTTATAAAATGCTGATATAGAGCATATTACGATTTTTTAGGACACAAAAAGTTGTCCAAAAAAATAATTTTTATGAAAGACAAAAGATAGGAAACTTCGCTCATAGTTTTACTGATTTGCGGTACGGAACCGGAGGGAGAGGGAGGCGATGATGAAGCCGCGGAGGGTGCTGTAGTACTTGTCGGTATTGGTGCCGACAAAGCGGGCATTGGCGCGGGCGGGGTTGCGGCGGGCGAGTTTGTTGTACTGGTCATAGCGATCCTGCCAGAAGGCGAGTCTCTCCGGGTCGGACATCTCGGATTTGCATTGCGAGACGGCCTGCGAGAAGGCAGAGATGACGGGTTTGCGGTTCTCAGAGATAGGACCTTGATAAGGATTACGGTACGCATATGCGAAAGTGCGGCCGTTGCGGGTGCGCATGACGATACGCTCATTTTTGGAAAGCTTGCCCGTAAAATGGTCAAACGGGATAGCAGGTTCTACATGTGCCATAGTATTGTCAGATTAGCCTGTGGTGACCCCATTTAGTTGGACAGGGTTAGTAAATGTTGTTAGATGTATGCATGTTCTTTGACATGTTGTTCATATAGGTTTGTCGGTATCGGACA
>ONUF01000046.1 GCA_900321005.1 uncultured Bacteroidales bacterium
ATGGTAATATGAACATAGAAGACTATCGTGAGTATTGCCTTTCTTTGGGCGAAGACATGGAAGAGAAACTGCCTTTCACAGCATTCCGATATGCCAGTGAAGCCCATGATGGTCAACAACCGGATTAAACGTTAAAACTTGACTAATGGCAAAACTAATTGATATAACCGACTCCGAGCAAGCCGAACTTGCTCTTGAATTTGCGGAGTCCATCCATGCCGGATTTCCTTCGCCCGCTGCCGACCATGCAGGCGAGCGCATAAACCTTGCGCGCGAAATGACACCCCATCCGGAAACTACGTTCTACGCCCACGTGGAAGGCGACTCCATGCGTGATGCAGGCATCCTCGATGGTGATATCGTGGTCGTTGATCGTAGCCTCGAACCCAAGAACGGGGATTTTATCGTCGCTTATATCGACGGGGAATACACGCTCAAGGAGTTCAAAATGGATGAGTCCGGCGAGTGCGCTTGGCTCATACCGCACAATCCCGATTTCCAGCCCATACGCGTCGATAAGAACAATGAGTTTTCCGTTTGGGGTGTAGTTACTTACGCCATCCACAAAACGCGTCTCTGATGTTCGCTTTAGCCGACTGCAATAATTTCTTCGTCTCGTGCGAACGCGTTTTCCGTCCTGATTTGGAGGGAAGGCCGGTTGTCGTGCTTTCCGGAAACGACGGCTGCGTTGTCTCACGTTCCAACGAAGCCAAAGCACTCGGCATACCCATGGGCGCACCGCTCTACCAAATCAAGGCACTGGTGGAGAAAGAGGGAGTTGTATGCTTCTCATCCAATTTCTCCCTCTATGGCGATTTATCGGACCGGGTAATGTCCATCCTCCGAGCACACACCACGCGCTTTGAGCAATACTCCATTGATGAGAGCTTCATCAATATCGATCATGTGCCGGTGGAGGAACAGAAAGCCTATTGCGAGAAGTTGGTTCGGGACATCAAGAAAGGCGTCGGCATACCCATCTCAATCGGCATCGCTTCTTCTAAAACGCTGGCGAAAGTGGCATCCAAGTATGCCAAGAAATATCCCGGTTATCACGGGGTGTGCGAGATACGCACGGAAGAGCAGCGCATCAAGGCACTCTCCCAGTTCGAGATTGGTGATGTCTGGGGCATTGGCAGACGAGCAAAGGCGAAACTCACGGCAGCGGGTGTTACCACTGCCTTGCAGTTCACAGAGAAGCCCGCTACCTTTGCTCGTGGCCTGCTCAATAAGCCCGGACTGCTCACGTGGCAGGAGCTTCGTGGTCAAGACGTGATAGACATCACGGAGTTGCCCATGAAGCAGAGTATAACCACCTCTCGCACGTTCGCTACAGCCATCACCGAACAATCTCTATTGGAAGAACAGATAGCAAATTTCTGCGCGCATTGTGCGCGCCAACTGCGCACGCAAAAGTCCGTTGCGCAGCAGCTGTATGTCTATGCCCACACTTCACCCTTCAGAACGGATGTAGAGCAACACTACCTCTCCGAACTGGTAACGCTCCCCGTCGCTACGGCAAACAATCAGGAATTGATCGCCTACGCTTTGGGAGCGTTCCGGCGTTCGTTTCGTCCGGGCATTCTCTACAAGAAAGCCGGTGTCGTGTTGCTGAAAATCATCCCCGAGGTAGCAGTCGTCCCCGATATGTTCGACACCAAGGACAGAGCCAAGGACAAACGCCTGCAGTGCGTCCTTGATCAGATAGAGGACCGCCAAGGCAAGCGCGCTATCATCTACGGCTCTCAAATGACATCCGAGAAGCCTGTTTATAAGACCGAGCACAAGAGTCCGCTATACACGACTGATTTGAGGGATATAATCACCCTCAAAGCAACATGAATCTATCGGCGTAGATTCCGGGGGAGCGTAGAGATATCTGTTTTTTGTTTGACACCTCAAAATAGTTCACTGTCTACGCTCCCTTTTTTCGTGTCTTTTGATAATTGAAGCCAAAGCCATATCTTTGCACAAAAATACAAAGGTATGGCTTTATCTATTACTACAGAGCTGCAGTCCACGTACTACACGTGCGACATCCCCAATATCGGTATTGATACCGACCGAGCTTCGCTTGTCTTCACTCTCAAGGTGAAGGGAAAGCAAATCTTCAAAAGCACCTACTATGCCTCCAACGGCAAAGTTACGGTGCGCGATATCCTTTCTATCATTGAAGCGTACTTCATTCAGCAAGGCTATTCGTACCAGACCGTGAACATCACGGCTGATGATGGGGATGAGCCCGTCACGGCTACTTTCCACGCCGTCTATTGCCATTTCCATTGCATCTCAAAGCCTGCTGAAGAGTTTGTGGAGGAGAACTTCTTTACCACCGCCACAAGCCGTGTCGTATCGCTTAACTGCCCGCAGCCCCTTGCCGGGTATTACAGCAGGGGTCGCCACTCCGTCAGAGTGTCCGCCATGTATCAACTGCCGGACGGCACTACGAAGTCAACCGGCTACACCGAGAGCATCAACGTACCGCTCGTCGGTATGAAGACAATCACCGTCAATCCGGCTACAATCGAGGAAGAACTGTCGGACGCTTTACACATGGATGTAAAGCTACTTCAGTTCTCCTATGAGATTGAATCCCGCCGCTGCCATTTCTTCATACAGCGCACACCTTCTACGCGGAGTTTCTATTTCTGGAATGCGTTCAACTGCAAGGAAGCAGTTACTTTCTTCTCCGAAACCGTAACCGAGTTGGAAACCGACTTCTCCGAAGCGGTCATCGAGCACCAACTCGCTTACTACGACGTAGAACACACGCATACCTACCAAACACAAACAGGAGATCTGCTCCTCATGCAAGCACGCTGGCTGGAGCAGTTCTTCACCTCGCCGAAGATACAACTCGCGCAGAAGATCAATGGCACTAATCCGCTGGTACTCATAGCCGACTATGAGCACCAAATAACCGATGCGCCGGGAAGTAACAATCAGGTCAATTTCAAGTGGAAATTTGCCGACAAGCGCTTAACGCTGAACGATTTTAGCCTTGATGATGGCATCTTTACCGAACCATATTCGGAGGAGTACGTATGATCGAAGTTGCACCCACACAAGAGCAAGCCCAATCCGAACGCGAGCAATACGTTCGCGCCTGGAACGATACGATGATAAAAATCTGGCAGGAACGTATCACTTTACTGGACGTCATTGATACGGGCAGATTACTCCAATCGCCTTGCACAATACCTATACAGGCTGACGGGCGATTTGTCGAGCTTACCATCTCTGAACAGTTCCTCGAATACGGCCTTTGGCAGGACTTCGGAACTGGGCGCGAAACACCTCGCGGAAACAAGGGATATATAGGTCGAACAAAGGTGCGCCAGCGCCGACCTTGGTTCTCAAAAAAATACTACTCCTCCGTCCTCAACCTCCGCGATTTCTTCGGAGAGAACCTTGGTCGAGAGTTCCAAGGTATCATGGCGGACATGTTTGAACGAATCAATAAACTGTAATACTATGAATAAGACGCAAATCCAATCCCTCATCGAGAACTTGCGAATGCAGACCGCCGCAAACTCGATCACGCCAAACATGTTGGCGAACATTCTTACGGAGTTGAATAATAATTCGGCTTCGACCACCCCGCAAGGCGATACCACTATCGAAGCCTCCGACGCGCCTTTGCTCTATTGCGAAGTGCGCAATGGCTTGCTGTACCTTCGTAATT
>ONUF01000038.1 GCA_900321005.1 uncultured Bacteroidales bacterium
ACCGGTTGAGAATGGCGGCAGACTTCCAAGTGTTCAGTTCTGACCGCAATTCTTAACCTACCCAGTACCGGCGCAACTGTACGCCTCTTGCAATACGAGCGCTCTCCTCCCATGCCTGCTGCAGCACAGGCTGCTATCACTCTCCCGCGCGCAGTCGCTTCACCTCCACGGCTGGGCTACGGCTCAACGTGTTTTCGGGCAGACCTCCAAGTGTTCAGTTCTGCTATCCTCAACATGCTTCGCCGCCGCCCGGCTGTTCCTTCTCCGCTCCTTCCCGGCACGCCCGTTATGCAGGCGCTGCGCCTGTAGAAGGCGTATTAGCATAGATGATGAACATTTATGCTAATACCGGCGCGAAAATGGCGGCAGACCTCCAAGTGTTCAGTTCTGACTCGCAATTTTCCCGCCTGCCTGCTACAGTCGCAACTACGCCATTGCAAAACGAGCATTGCCGCCACCCATTCGTGATGGCAGCCTTCTCCCTCCCCATTTTTTCTTATTTTTATTGCTTGTCATTTGAGGGCTTGGTTTTTCGCCCTCGATACCGCAATTGTCTGCTATGCCAAGTATATGTTTCTATACGAATACATTTGTCCGCAGCTTTCCGGTGCAAAGTTAGTTACCGCTACGTTGATTTGAAAGGTCGGAGCACGTTTCGGCGCTACTTTGGGCGCTAAAAAAATCTCCACCATTATTCCGGGGCAAGACTATTCTTCGAACAGTTCTCGCCCCTATGGTAGTATTTTGTTTCGAAAACCTTGCAAACACTCCCACGGAACACTTGTAAAGCACCGTAAAGGTTATATCAAACGCTAACTGCTTTATACGCAAATGTTAAATTCTAAAACACATACAATCATGGCACAGCTAACTATTTCATTTGGTATCGATTTCGAAAGCCGCTCAAACAACAATCAAAGTTTTGTAAAGGTTGCTCACCGCTCCAGCATTACCGCAAATGAAGCCGATTTCGGAGATATTTACGAGGAATACGAAGATTTTGAGTACACAAGCCAAGTGTGGCACTAATTTACTATAGTATTAACAATCTAAAATTTTAGCATTATGAACTACAGAGAACCATTAACGAAGAACGAAATCCGCGAGCACGCTGCACACTATGATATGCCAAGTACAACAACGGCAGTCTCTACGGCATGTGGATTGATTTGTCCACCTTTGAGAACTACCACGATTTTATGGAGTTTTGCTACCGCTTGCACGCCAACGAGTCAGAGCCGGAACTCATGTTCCAAGATTACGAGCACTACCCCGAGCAGTGGTACTGTGAAGGCTGCATGGGCGAAGCCACTTTCGATAAAATCAAAGAGTATGCCGCATTGGGCGAACTTCAGCGCGAGGCTTACGAGGCATACCTCACGTATTGGGATGATGGCACGCTCGATGATTTTCACGAGCGCTACGAGGGCAGCTACGAAAGCCCCGAAGATTTTGCGGAGCACCTTTGCGAGGAATGCGGCTATTTCAAGAACCTCCCCGCGTGGCTGCAATGCTGCATAGATTACACCGCAGTATGGCGCAACCTCGATACGGCAGGCGATTACACGGAGGTCGATGGGCATATCTTCCGGAATTGAGCAAGGCGGGGCAACCCGCTTTTCTCATGGACTAAGACCTGCGGATCCTGCTGCAGGTCTTTTCCTGACTCCGGATAATGTAGTACTTTTGCACTGTCTTCGTCAAAAGGACGCGGGATAATTTTGTTTTCTTGTTTGTCATAATCTATTTCCAGACCGCCTGCTCGGGAGAGTCGGCGGCTGTTTTTTACTCCCAT
This sequence comes from uncultured Bacteroidales bacterium, assembly GCA_900321005.1. Classification (GTDB taxonomy): domain Bacteria; phylum Bacteroidota; class Bacteroidia; order Bacteroidales; family Paludibacteraceae; genus Colicola. The sequence goes on from ONUF01000038.1 coordinate 1,796, forward strand.
ATTCGCAGAAAGTAATTATAATTACTGAAATTTTGCCTGCTTTTGCGCGAATTTATGTAATTATTCTTGCGCAATTCGGATTTTTTTTGTACCTTTGCAGCCGTTTTTGGACCTAAACTTTAACTATGTATGAACCAGTATCTTATTTATCTATGTTTGCCGCCGTATCTGGCACAATGGTATGCACATGAATGCAACCAAGTACACAACCGGGACAATAAGACATGCCCGCGTGAGATTTACCGCTTCCCGACGCCCGTCGTACCCGTGCGCAACTCGCAGGAGTCCGGAGTGATCCAGGCACATCTTCAGAAGCAACCGACGGACAAGCCCGCTCCCGTTCCGGAGGGCGCTACGATTGCTATCGTCATTCCATCCTTCCCTTATAAGCCGGTGGAATACTACAACTTTGTGCCCCGTATCGGATTGGAGCATCTGGCCGATACCATCCGGAACCGTTTTCAGGTGGAACTGTTTGATGATATCCATGAGGCAAGGCGTATCACTCCCAAAACGAGGATCGACCTCCTCGTCCAGGCGTGGATGGAAGATCATTGTATCGAGGACGATGACACGAACTTCCGAACCTTGCTCAAAATCTATCAGCGCAGGCGTGATGCCTACCGGAAAACAGTCAAATCCAAAAAAAGTTAAAAATTCGCTATAAATATCGGGAACTTTTTTGATATTGTTTCCTATTTATTCCGATGTGTTCCACCTTATTCCGATTTACTCCATGGCAAATTATTTTTCACTTCCGGGCATAAAACGCCTGTCCTATATCAACGCCAAAGAGCTGGCTTCTGATCTTCAGGCACACGCTCTTTCGGGTGCTCCCGTCTGGATCACGCAGCAGCAAACGGAAATCCCCTTCACCGGGGAATCCACTTGCGCCTGTACGCGCAATAATGAGCACGGAGCCTCTAACGAGTCCGTCGAGCTCACGTTTGAATCCCTGCTACCTCTTCCGGAGCATATTCCCTTGGCATTCATCGTCACCGATGTCAATAACCGCAGTTATCTCATCGGGCAGAGAGAGCAACCATGGCCCTTCATTGAATCCAATCAGGGCATGGGTATGCCGGACGGAGAGTCATCCACCACAGTCTATACAATCTCGCATAAAGGCCCCAGAGCCATGATTCCCTGCTCATGCGCATAATATTATAGGTCTTTTCGCATATGCGCGAATGGTAGTACTTTTGCAGCACAAACCTAAACCGTGCTATGAAAAACTACCATCTCCACTGCCAACAAAGGTAAACGGGTCGACGTTCTCATTGATTCTCTCGGTGGCTCTGTCGCTACCGCTTTAACTATCGCTTCCGCTTTCCGTAATCACGGCGATGTGCATGTCCACTTCGTCGGGATGAATGCGTCTGCGGCCACTATCGCTTCCATGGGAGCCAAAGAGATTACCATGGACGCAAGCGCCATGTACCTCGTTCACAAATGTTCTGCGGAGTTCTTCCAGTGGGCGTCGCTCAATGCGGATCAACTCGCCGAGCAAATCAAGGATCTGTCTCAGCTCAAAACGGATTTGGAGAAGATTGATGCGAATGTCGCTTCCCTTTATGCCAACCGTTGCGGCAAGAAGAAAGAGGAACTGCTCGATCTGATGAAGGTCGGCGGCTGGCTCAATGCCGAGGAAGCCAAGTCATGGGGCTTCGTGGATGCCGTCACCAATGATGATGAGGATGAAGCGCCCGTCCTTACCGATGCTGTTGCGTCTGCAATGGCCGCTGTCGGTATGCCCATTCCTAATGTGCCGGTGCAAGCCAGTTCGCAGTTCCAGAAGTTGCTTGCCGCGTTAACGGATTTCTTCAAATCCGGTAAGCGCAAAGAGCCGGAAGCCCAAGCTAACCAACCCAAACCAACTATAACCATGAAGAAATTCCCATTATTGGCTGCCGTTCTGCTGATGGCAGAGGCAGCTGCCGAACTCAAAGATGGCAAGTTCGAGATGAATGAGGAGCAATTGGGACAAATCGAAGCAGCGCTCAAAGCAGCTGCTGACAAAGAAACCCAGCTCACGGCATCGCACAACGAGGCCATCCAAGCCAAGGATCAGGAGATCCAAACCCTCAAAGCCCAAATCGAGGAGCTGAACAAACAGCCGGGCGATTCTACCACCCATCCGGTTAACGACGGCAAGGTGCAGGAGTCAACGCCGATGGATGATTTCTGTGCTCGTCTCAACGCTGCGCAGAAACTCTACGATTTGGTCTAACCTAAGTCATTAATCCTAAACCATTCTAACTATGCCAGGAAAACTTCAATTTGATTTGGCTGCCTATCAGGAAGCCGCTCACAAGTACCGTCCGGAACTGTTGATGTTGCCCATCATTGGTATCAAGGACACGCTTAAATTCATGACTGCCCGCCCCGGTATCCGTTACAAGGAGTCCGTAGCAGCCATGAACGGCACGGCGCAGTTCGGTCCGTATAAGCCGTCGCGCTCTACCGATTTCAACCTGAACCTCAACTTCCGTACGCTCGAAACCTTTATGGGTTCGGTCGTTGCCAAGTTTGAGCCGAACTCGGCTATCTCCACCGTTCTCGGTCAGATGGCTGCATCCAAAGGTGACGGGCAGATGAAAGCGCCTACCGCACTCCACGTGCTGCGTATGATTGCTATCTCCCTCTCCGAGCACCTGAACGATGCTATCTGGAAAGGTGTGCGCAACCCGCAAGGTGATACCTCGCTCGATCTGTTCGATGGCTTCGACACCATCACGCAGAAAGAGATCACCGCAGGCAAGATTGCTGCCGGTGAGGGTAACTACCTCAAGCTCACGCAGGCTATCACAAGCGATAACGCTTGCGACATCGCCAAGGAGATCCTGTACTCCCTTGATCCGCGCTTGCGCGCTCAAGATTTGTACATGTTCTGCTCGCAGGATTTCGCAGACAAGTACAACGATTCCTATCAGGCTTCGCACGCCGGACTTATCTACAACGATAAGTACGACCAGCTCACCGTCGAGGGATCGAACAACCGCCTGCACATCATCCCCATGTATAACAAGGCAGACTCCAAGTTCATCCACATCTGTCCCAAGGCCAACATGCTCGTCGGCTACGACCAGATGTCCGATGCCGAGGACGTTCTCGTCAAAGAGTACGAGCCGTTTATCCTCTCCTACATCGCCACCATGTTCTTTGGTGTACAGTTCGAGTCGATTGACAAGCGCCGTCTCAAAGTCGTAGAATTGGCAGACTAAGTTCTGTGGGGTGTTCGCACATAGTCCCGCTGTGCCGCAAGGCACTCCGGGGCAAAGTGCGGCGGGCTTTGCGAGGGTGCCGCACTTCGTACCCTTTCAGGCCTCTCCAATCCTTAACACATTAAACATTACACATTAAACATTACAGATATGCCTACTAACAACTGTTCAGCATTGCAAAAGTCCCTGTCTTGGTGTCAGGGCACGCCGGAGCTTCCCGGCATCAAGCGCCGTCTGTACTACATCGCCAAGTCGCTTATCGCCAAGTGGCCTACGCTTCCCAAGGATGCGCAAGGTCGCCCCACCGCTGCTGTCTATCAAGGTTCGTTCGTCCTCGTAGCTGACGCTACTTGGAAGTACATCGATATCCTTCCGGATAAGTCGCAGGTAACCTCCGAGGCACAAGGTGAAGTACCGTCCCAGACCCAGCTCAACAAGCTCACAGCCGTTCATCCCGCCGTTGGCGAAGAGGCTTCTGCGGCTTCCGCTTACCTCAACAACAACGACAACGTCTTCATCATTGAGGACATGAAAGGCAAGTACCGTGTCATCGGCTCTGATATGTGGAACACCAAAACCACCGTCGCCCAGGATTTGGGTCAAGGTGCAACCGGTACCACCTCCACCACTATCAACGCCGAAGCAACCGACGTCGTGCCGGCACCCTTCTATGAAGGTACAATCGAAACCGAGGACGGCACGATTGACGCTGGTAACGACGATCCCGACTGACGTCCTTAACCTTGTTTGGGACTTTGCTCCGTTCGCGGAGCAAGTCTCACTCCAGGACCCTGACGAGGTGCCAGCCATCGATTATAACGGTTTGACCATCCTCGGTGCGAAAGCAACCGACGGAAAAGATTACCTCTATACCGGTGGCGCACACTTCAACGGAGCAGGTACAGCCGGAGTACGCAGATGTATCATCTTCACGCCTGAATGGGATGCACTCCTCACTGTTACCTTCCATTCGAATAATTCTAACGAACGCCGAGGACATATCGCCGATAGCGAGTTGCATGATTTAGCAACAGGCGATGCAGCCTCCGCAGAGGTTTCCATCTCGGCTAACCTGCACGCAGGACAGAATTATTACATTTGGGTAGATAATGGAGGTGGCGGCACCATATCGCGCATAACGTATCAAGTATGAGCCTATTCTCATTAGATGAAGTCAAAGCATTGTCCGAGCAATCAAGCCCGGGCAATGCGGCTGTGCCGGTAAAGGACATCTTCGCCGAGAAACAACGCGCCGGTTGGCATAAGCCGGACGTGGGCGAAGCGCGGTGCGATCTCTCTGTCGAACGCATGACAATGAGTCCGCACGCGTCCATACCGGTGCTGTCGATATGGAAGAAATCCATCAAAGGCCGAAAACTCACCGACATCAAGGCGGATGATTCAATGGTCAACTACTTTGCCGATCATCTCACGCCGGTCATTAAGAAAGTGCTGGGCAACTACCTCTCACAAGGTCATTGGGCGATTGTGCCGTCGCCCAAACGCAGACACTTGACACAGAATTTTGCTTGCCGTATAGCCTCCGAAATCGGAGCGAGACTGCAAATTCCGTACTACGAGGATGTTGCCCTTGCACACTCGCGGCAGCGAGTAGCGGTCGATTTCGACCTTGGATTTCTGCCGCCAGAGCCGAACCTTATCATCTTTGATGATTTCGTTACCACCGGCTCAACGCTCAACGCAATGTATCGTTTACTCGAACCCCTCGGCAAGAACATGTTCTTTGTCGTGGGCATAAACAACAACCTATAACCATGTTAAAAGAGGAAATTATTGAGAAGGTGAAGGCTTATTTGGAAGCCGCACCCGAAGAAAGAGATTTGGCTGCAGGTGCTTTGCTCGTGCTGCAACTCACCAACAACCGTATCATGTATCAGAACTTCATGCGCCGCCCGAACCACTATGCTTCGCGCATTGAGTATGAGCTGCAGAAGAAGTATAACTTCTATCTCCAGCAACTCACGCATGAGCAGGTTTTGGAGATGGGCAAGCAGGTCCAATCCATCGCCAAAGAGCATAACCTTGCTGATGAACATGAAGAGTTCAAGAAGGGCAAACGCGCGGATCACGACGCGCTCCCGCTGGACATTCAAGCCCTCTACGCGCAGAACATGTCCATCATGCAGCAGATGCGCCGCCTGCATACGCAGTTGCAGTTGCTCTCTGTCGAGCACAGCACTTGCCCCGATAGCGAGCGTTACCCCTTCCTCAAAGAACTTATCGCCCTCGATAAGCAGTACCATGCTAACTGGGAACAGTACGACCACTTCAAGGTGGGCGAACCGCTCCCGAAGCAGCCGAAGAAAGAACCGGCTGCAGAGCCTGTTGAGGAAGCACCGGCAGACAATACGCCGGAAGAGCCAACGCCCGCTCAACCGGCAGGCGCTACGCCGGTGAAGGAAGCGAAGCCGAAGAAAGCCGCAAAGACGGCATCCACAAAAGCTTCAAAGCCCAAAGCTAAAGCAAAGAAGTGAAGCAATGTGCAAGCCGAGTGAATGCTCGCATTCGCAACTCGGCGCTGCCATTACTCCATGATTTACGCAGTAAATTATGAAGCGCAACGCATCCATAGATGACTATCTCAAGCCGCTTGCATCGTGTCCGCTACAGTGTTATCTGACGAACACCTTGCAGGTGGCCGATGTCGTTGAGTGGGTGCTCGAACAGGTCGGAAGGGCTACCATTTGGCAGACTTCCTTCTCTATCTCCGAGGAGTTCCTCCGGCGCTTGTTCTTCATCGAGAAATCAGGGAAGGTGGACGCTATCCACCTCGTCCTTGATTTCAAGGCTACGCAGAAGACGCTTCGCCTCTGGCCGTTCCTCACGCGCGTCATCGAGCACACCTATCTCGCCGATAACCATTCCAAGGTGATCCTGATAAAGTCCGCTGCCGGGCAGACGGTCTCTATCATCACCTCGCAGAACCTCACCCGTGGTAATCGTAACGAGTCCGCCATCGTCACCACCGATGAACACGTCTTCGCTACCTTCCATGCTTCCCTTACCGATATCATGCACAACCATTCCGTTCCATTAAGCGAGTTATTCGCTCAAAAAATCGCTGAATAATGCAAGCAATCCACATCTCCACTGCCCAACAAATGATGTTGCGCCCCGATCCCGTGGATCTCGTCGTTTTCAAATCCGACGGCTCACTTGTCTCGTACCCTAATGTCATCTCCCTAAAGTACGATTTCTATAAGGGTACACGAACCATCAAGTTTCTCCGCTCCAACGAAATCCGCACCGTCCGCGATGTCTGCATCTCCCGCATCAACGGTTTGGAGGTTTTCCTCTAACTATGGCACGGAATTTGTAGCATGATTAGTGGGAACAAGATAGGAATTCGGCAAGCTCTCAGCAAACCCCCGTTTGCCCCTCCCAAGCGTAAAAACTTGGGAGGTTTTTTTTATTTTGCCTTGCTTTTCCGTTTCATTTTTTCATTTTCGCTTGCAAAATACATTTCATTTTCATTTCATGCCCGAAAAATTTGTGTAATCCAAATTTTTTGAGTAATTTTGCAGCGCAAAATTGTTTTGAGTTATGGCATCTAAGGCACACATTTATGATTACTTCCCAGAATTTGATTATAGTTCTTGTGAAGAAGTGTTATACTCTTTTGGAGATAATGAAGGCGGATATATATCTGATAGTGTAACTTGTTATGATATGGATCCGCTGTGTTTAGGAGTGGTGTTTACCAAGAAAGGGGGAATGGTTTATATGAACGGCATTCCTTCTATTGAGTTTGCGGATAAATCAATTGGCATGTCACAAAGGAAGTTGCCTGTTTGTGATATTATGCGGTTAATTGATATTTTGAAGGTATTGTCTAATCCGCATGATAGTTTTGGTAAGGCTGAAATTTCCTTGCATAGTGAAGAATACGGAGACATATTAGTGAAAAGAGTTGAAAGACCGAGGGGAGTTCTTGGATGCGACTATTCTTTAGAATTTGAAGCAGACAGGTTGCTTAAACACAAGGACGGTAATATATCCGAAACGAGAGGATCTGGAGGCCTAAAATTTAGCCAGTTGGATGTAAAAGATGTTATTAGTTTGACTAACACTCTGGAGTCGTTAGTTTGTCAGGGTGATGTGTTGATTGATAAGCAATTTAATATTTTTACGTCTGATGAGCAAGAGGTAGATTTACCTTATTAGATATAGTGCTTAAACGCAAAATTGTTAGAGTATGAATATCGATGCAAAAACAACTATGTTGTTGCAGGACGGGGCTGCTATTCCTGGCTTTGCTGGACAGAAAGTAAAATTTAAGAACGAGAAAGAAGCAGAAGCTTGGCTTGGCGAGAAGATTATCTGCCCTTGGTGCGGTAAGGAGATAACTCGCAAAGAGGCTGACTCGATCTCTTTTAAGAATGTCTTGAAAACTCATGTTATCAATGAGTATGGCGGTCATACGAGAACAACAACGTCTGTACAGGAGTATGACTTAAAGCAAGTATTTAGGTGTAATGAGTGTTCCGCTAAAGACGAGAGATTTTATGAACGTATAAAGTGGTCAAATATTATTGCTTTGTTGCTCGTAGTCTTGTTTTTCTTTGGTGCTTATTTATATGCGCATTCTTGGGGAGATGCAGCAATTCTTACATTTGTATTTGGAGTTATTTTCTATGGTGCAACCATTGTTGTCTTGGATAAGCTTAAAGACCGCCATGAGCACCGTGTAACATACGACCATGTTTTGGAATGTGGCGCGGAGGATGAAAGAGATATTGTAGTTTTATAAATGAAACACTTCTTTCCTATACTGATTTTTGCTGTTTCGCTTGCTGCGTGTAACAAGCAAGCGGTGACTGAAGAACAGCCCTCAAACTCGTCCGATACGGTTTTACACCATGTTTTGAGAGCCATAATTGATACTAACTACTCATGTCTCGATTATCGAGATGAGTTCTATGCTCTTATTGACACCATGCAGTCACATGTAGAGTCCTATCCGGACGAGGACATCCGTATCGGTGCCAAGAGTTTAGCTTTAGACATTTGTGGGCTATTCTTATATGGGGACTGTTGCACTCCTGAAGAAATGCGGTTCTTTTATGATTCGCTACTGCTGCGTCTTACAGCAATACCTGAAACTTGGTACTGTCCGTCAACATTCCCGGAGGGGGTGGCTGATTGGTATAAAGAACCTGTCCTGTCCCAAAACCTTATTTTCCATTATGGTGATGATGACGATGTTAACCATGTCATCTGCATGGATCTATACTTGACTCCAGACAATGACGAGGCTATTGTAATTACGCTTCCTGACGAGGCTGAATATCTTGCGTCGGTTATGTTCCATGGCGAGGACATGGGAGATTTAGACACGACAGCCACCTTTAACCTTATGAAAGCGAGGAATGTTTTGGATAAATCTGAAGACTGTGGTCAACTCATTGCATTTGGAAAAGACTTCATCAATGCTATGCTCACTCATAAAGGCATGTTCATCGCATATATCGGAGATGAAGAGTCCAATGATATTAAAGAGCGATTCCATGACTGTCATCTCCCACTTTCCAAATTCCATGAGCAGTACGCTGTAGTAAAGAGTCAAATGAGGTAATGGCCGGATCATTGAAAATATCAAAATACGTCATGATTGTAGCGTGGGTTCTAACAATCATGGGTTTTCTTGCGTATATAGGTATTTTTCAATATTTTCACTATCTCGGATTTGTAACTGACGAAGATGTGTTTGAAAGCGGAATCGCAGAAAGCTTTTGGCCAAATATCTGCATTATTTGGGGAGTGATAAGTAATATCGTAGGATTGCCCATTTCTATTATCTCTACAATAGTCTATCTCGTTCTTTTTTATAGACAGCGGAAGAGCACCGCCGCTTAGTGTCTTTTCACGCCCGCGTATAAATCCGTATCTTTGCAGCAAAATTTGCAAGATATGGATTTTGGTTTTACATCCGTGGTAGATATACCACAACTCAAAGCCCGCGCGGTCTTCGTTACCGACACCACCACACTCTTCAAAGAGGATGGCGAGATTTCGCCTATTCAGTTGGATGACCATACCCAGTACATCCCTTGGGGAGCGGACAACCTCATGCCCTACAACGTCCTCAAGAAGATTGAAGCCGACGAGACGCTGACCACCTGCCAACAGTGGAACGCCGAAGTGTGCTACGGTCAAGGTCTCCAGTACGATACCTGCGAGTGTACCGCCGATATCAAGAAGCAAATCACCGATTTCTTCTTCGAAAACAACATGGCGGATTATTTCCTCGGCGCTTGCCTCGATTTCAAGCACTTCGGCTTCTGCGTCACCTTGATCATTCTTTCCAAGGATGGCACACGCATCACCACCATGCTCCGCAAGGAAGCCTGCAACTGCCGCTTCACGCCAGCTACAACCGATGGCACAAGCAAAGAAATACTCTTTGCCAACTGGGAGCATTTCGTCAATCCGTCCGATGTAGAGCATATTCCGCTCCTCAATCTCTATAATCCGTGGACGGATCTGCAAACCCGCCTCAAGAACGGCACCAAGAAGCGCAAGTTTGCCATCGTCACGCGCATACCCACCGCGCGCAATACCTATTATCCTATACCGTACTACGCCGCTATCTTCAAATCGCGCTGGTACGACATAAAGCAACTCATCACCACCGCCAAGAAAGCCAAGCTTCAGAACGCTGCCCCTATCAAGTACCAGATAGAGGTCAACGAACGCTATTGGGAGCGTATCTTCCGCGCTGAAGGCATCACCGACAATGTGAAGCGTATGGAGCGCGTCAAAGAGGAAAAGCAGCGCATAATCGACTTCCTTACCGGCGCCGAGAATGCCGGTAAAGCCTGGTTCTCTTCCTTCGGTGTTAACCCAAACGGTGAAGAAAACCATGATGTCCTCATCAAACGCATCGACGACGCCAAGGAAGGCGGCGATTGGGAAACGGACATTCAGGAAGCAATCAACGTCATCTGCTTTACCATGCGCGTACACTCCAACCTCGTTGGTTCAGTTCCCGGCAAGAGCCAGTCGAACAACTCCGGCTCGGATAAGCGTGAACTGTACACAATTGCGCAGGCCCTGCAGAAGCCCTACCATGATCTGCTTTTCTATCCGCATCAACTCCTCATCCGCTTCAACCACTGGGACAAGGCATTTCCTACGTGCCCCTTCATCCAACTAACTACCTTGGATGAACACAAGGATGCCAAAGAAGTCACTACTGACAAACCCGAAACCACTAAACAATAACCTATAACCTAAACCAACTATGTTAATTTCAACCGATGAGCAACTGCGGAACTACCTTCCCAATGCTCTTTCCACAGTCGAAGGAGAGTCCTCCTTGTATGAGAAAATCGAGCCGTATCTTCGCAAAGCGGAAACATGGCTTACGCGCAATTTCCTGGGCGAAGATTTCATGTGCGGTATGGAGGCAGCTCCGGAAACCGACGCGCTCCGCGCCCTCTGCTGCCATATCACCGCACTTGATGCGCTCCGTCGAGCCATCCCATCGCTCGATCTTATTCTCACACCGAACGGCTTCGGCATCGTTTCCAATCAGAACATCGTTCCGGCAAGCGCGGATCGAGTAAACCGGCTCATTGAGTCGCTTCTCTCGAACCGCGATGATCTGGCGTCCGACCTTCTGCTCAAGCTTGCCGTCACTCCTTCTTGGCAGTCCTCCGTTCAGGCAGCGTACTTCGGAGCTACGCTCTGGCCGAACCTCGAACTGGCAACGCTGGCTGGTCACAGTGCAGACAAATGGACGCACTATAAATCGCTCCGCTTACGTGCTATCACTATCGAGCAGGAACTGGCGGAAAACTTCATTTCCGAGGAGTTGATGGCACGGTTACGACGCAACATGCTGTTGCAGCAGGTAACCGCCGAGGAGCGCACCATCATTGATGCCGTGCGCCAAACAACCCTCGAAATGCTTGCAGGAAAAACGCTTGATTACAAGCGGATGTTTTCCACCGTCCAGCGCATCCGTACACGTCCTGCAACGTTCCCGGAATGGCAGGATTCCTACACCGCTATGCTATTCTGCAGACCATCCTTCGAGAACCACAAGGATTCCGGAGGCTACTGGTGGTAATCGCACAAGGATTCCGGAGGCTACTGGTGGTAATCGTTCACTAAACCCTAAAAGCTAAACCCTAAACTATGAATGTAAACATTACATTACCTACCTGCTGGCAGGAGTTAACGCTCTCGCAACTGCGCTACATCTTCTTCCTGCTCACGCAGAACTATTCTGCTGCCGAGATAAAGACCTACGCGCTTATTCGGTGGGCACCGCTTACCCTTGTGGAAAAAGCCGATGACGGCATTTTCTGTCACTTCGAGGGCAGACCGTGCTTCTTAACCACCGAACAGATAGCTGCCGCTATCCAACATCTGTCTTGGCTCGACCAGCTGCCACTCGTTCCCGTCCGCATTCCTTCGCTCGGAAAGCTTCAAGCGGTAGAGGCTGACCTCTCCGGCCTGACTTTTGAAGCCTTCCTCATTCTCGAAAACCTCTATCAAGGTTATCTCGTCACGAAGAACGCGGATCTCCTTTCCGAAATGGCAGCCTACTTATACCAATCCAAAGAGCCGGTCAAACTCTCCGCAGAAGAAGCCGTCTCTATATTCTATTGGTATGCGTCCGCCAAGCAGATGTTAGCGCGCCGTTACCGTCATTTCTTCGTCAGCAGCGATGTCAATGCGCAGTCCGAATCCATGCAAGAGCGCCTGCAGCAATCCATGAACAACCAGATTCGCGCGCTTACCAAAGGCGACATCACGAAGGAAGCACAGGTCCTTCGCATGGATGTACACCGCGCGCTCGTCGAGTTGGATGCGCAAGCGCTCGAATACGAGGAACTCAAGAAAGAATCCGCTAAACCCTAACCGCTATGACAACTGTATCGAACTGGGACGCAACCTCCTTTTTCGAGCGTCTCACCGCCACCAATATTCTTGCCCGGAACAAGAAGTTTCGCTTTTGTAAAGTGAGCGGTCTGCAAGGCTTCGAGGATGCCCTCGCTGCTATGCAGACCACCACTGCCTTCGTCTGCGTCTCTGACACCGCCGAGGGTTACACCGAGCTCAACAACTCTCCACGCACTCGAAGGGTCAAGACGGTCTTTTTCGCCATGCGTCACCAACTGGGAAACATGGCAGCCCGTCTTGATTGCTTCGATACCATGCGGGAACTGTTCCGGCAATATATGCGAGATACCCGAATACTTTGCGTCCGGTTGCGCCTGCGCTTCGTTCCAAATCGCTGTCGATATCTATACCGATCTTCGATTTAATCAGTCCGAATGGCTGTCGGAAGCAGCACAGCCGGAGCCTTCTCCCGATGAACCGTCAGAAGCACCGGCGGATACCGTTCAACCTTAAACATTCAACCTTCAACATTATTTAGCATGACCTACACCGAAGAACAACTACAGCAAATTGACCAATTTGCCTCTATCTACCTCCGTCCTACGGACATAGCCGTCATTCTCGGTGTCCGAATTGAGGAGTTTAAGCAGGACATCCAAGACGAGTCCAATCCGGCATTTACGCCGGCATTTACGGCGTACCGCCATGGGAAAGCATTAAGTAAAGTACAGCTCCACCAGCAAGAAATGACCCTTGCCAAGGTGGGCTCGCCGCTGGCACTGCAGACGGCTCGTGAGAACCTTTTAGACATGGAGGACGATGAGTAATGGCAAGACCGCAAACCATAGAAATTTGTAAGCGTGACCTCTTCACGGAAGAGACTGCCTTATATGAAATCTACCCGGAAGAGACCGTACAACGGCTGCTCCGACTTCGGAAGGAATATACGTGGTTTTTAGCGAACCCCGACGCTAAAGACCGTGTCTTTATCTCCGAGGTGCGCTCCCGCTTCAATTTGGGAGTTACGCAGGCGTATGCCGACCTTTCGGTTATTAAATCTTTGTTACCTACGCTCTCGCAGGCTTCGCGTGACTTTCATCGCTATCGCTTCAATGAGATGATATTGGAGACCTATCAGATGGCTAAAGCGCGTAAAGATACAAAGACCATGGAGAAAGCTGCCGCTTCCTATGCCAAGTTCAATCGTGTAGATTTGGAGGACGAGCAGGCAGTGCCTTACGAGATGATTGTTGTGCAGCCCTTCACGGCTACCGATGACCCGACCGTGCTCGGTATCAAGCCCATTCCGAACTTGCAGCAGAAGATAGACCAGATGATCAAGCACTATGGCGCAGAGACGATTGACATCGAGGATATCGACTACGAGGAGCCGGACTTGGAGGAAGAGTTATGGACGCCCAAGAAAGAGGAGGTAACACATGACGAGTAATCGCGTATATTTCAATACCCCGCAGCGGCTGACGCAGCTCATCGGTGCGAACACAACTGTCATCGTTGCCGGGCGACGTACCGGCAAAACGGACTCTATCGCCTCTCCCTTCGTGCTACGCAACATGCAGCGCATGCCGGGATCAACAGGCGGTATCGTCGTACCCACGTTCAAGCATGGTCTGACGAACACCATTCCGGGCCTTCTCGCCGCTTGGCGTCGATGGGGCTTGCTGCCTAACATCCACTATGTCGTAGGCAAGAAGCCGCCCAAGTCCTTTGGCACGGCCATCATCGAGCCTACCGATTTCGAGCACGTTATTTCCTTCTATAACGGCTCGCGAGCTATCATTATTTCGCAGGACCGCCCCGGCTCTTCCAACTCGCTTACGCTCTCTTGGCTCCTGATCGACGAAGCCAAGTTCATAGATTATGAAAAGTTGAAAGAGGAAACCCTTCCGGCTAATGGCGGTATCAAGTCCTACTTTGGCAAGCACTCCTTCAATCACTCCATAATGATACTGTCGGATATGCCGCAGTCCAAGAAAGGATCTTGGTTCTTGCACTACAAGCAGAAGATGGACGTGGA
>ONUF01000042.1 GCA_900321005.1 uncultured Bacteroidales bacterium
GAATGCCTATGAGGTTGTCTCTGCTTATCTGGAGAATCACCCCTTGCCTGATGTCATCGTGGCGCATAACGACCTTATGGCTATCGGGGCTGCCGAGGCAGCGGGGGGTGTTCCTATCATGGGCGTGGACGGCATTCATCCGGGCTTGCAGGCTATCGTGGATGGTAAGATCGAATGTTCCGCCACGTACTCTTCCCGTGGCGATATGATAATTGATGCTGCCGCGCGTATAATCCATAAGGAATCGTACGTGCGCGATACAGTGTTGGAAACGGCGCTGGTAGATCTTACCGCAGCGTACCCGATGCTCAAGCAGGACGAGGCTGTCACGCGCGATTTAGAGACATTCCATGTGATGCAAGTGAGACTGGATAATAAATGGCGTCTTCTGCAATTGGATCGGAATATCTTAGTATGCTGCGTATGTTTCTTTTTCCTGCTCTTTGTCGTATCACTATCCTTCATCCTCTTCAATCAGCAGAAAATGCAAAAAGAGATCCGTCGGGATATCCTTCCTCAGCTGGAGAATATGCAGGAGGCTATCCAGCTCAGCAAGAAAGATGAGGCCTTTGCTGAGAGGCTGCGTCAAGTGGTGGACGATTATCTGACAGATCCGAATCTGACCGTAGAGTTCTTAAGTAGTAAACTGCAACTAAGCCGTACGCAACTCTTCCGTCGCGTGAAAGCGGTAGCCAGGAAAGGGCCGCTGGATTATATCCGTGAGCGGAGACTGGCACGAGCTGACGAATTGCTCCGCACGACCGATATGACCATCCAGCAAGTAGCCCTGGAGTTAGGCTTCTCCAGCCCGGGCTATTTCACCAAATGCTATAAGGAATACTTCGGACACCTGCCTAGTGCGCGCTAAAATGAAACATTTATAAATACTAATTTTGTTGCAAAATATGATCCATTTGTTGCAGTGAAACATCAGTGGCATATTTTGCAACATTATTATTTGCGCATGTGTATAATTAGATGTACTTTTGCAGCGGAATTGAGTTTGACTCGGTTTCGCTGCTTGACTTTTTATTTAAATTTTAATATATCATGAATTCAAAAAGTGTAATTTTAGCCTTTCTTTGGATGCTATGCTTCACGGCATTCGCTCAAGCGCAAGTGACTGCGACGGGTGTTGTGGTAGATGCAGCAACGGGTGAGCCGATTATTGGAGCGTCTGTTCTGGAGGAAGGCACATCGAATGGTACGATTACCGATTTCGATGGTAATTTCTCACTTTCCGTTGGCAAGGATGCCATGGTAGTGATTTCGTATGTGGGTTATAAGACCCAGCAGTTATTCCCGAAAGCGAAAACCGGTTATACGACGCAGCGCAAAGCCGACCTGACCGGTGCTGTCAGCGCGATCAGCGCGGCTGATCTTGAGAAACAGCAAGAGAACAACCCGATGAAAGCACTCCAAGGCAAAGTGCCGGGACTCAACATCGAAGCCGACGGTAATCCTTCCGGTGCAGCCACCGTGCGTATCCGTGGTACAGGTACGCTCAATGCTACCAAAGACCCCTTGTACATCATCGACGGTGTGCCTACCACATCCGGTATGCACGAACTGAACCCGAATGACATCGAGTCGATGCAGATCCTTAAAGATGCCGCATCCGCGTCTATCTATGGTTCACGCGCGGCCAACGGTGTCATCATCATCACGACCAAGAAAGGCAAGGAAGGCAAACTGAATGTCACTTTGGATGCCTCCGTGGCTGTCCAGAACTATGTCAGCCGCATGCACGTGCTCAATTCCGAGCAGTTCGGCCGCGCGATGTGGCAGGCATACGTGAATGACGGTACTGCCGATCCGAACGCCAACGTGCTGGGCTATCGCTACGACTGGGGCTACAACGAACAGGGACAACCGGTGCTCAATAACATCATGCTCAATAAGTATCTCGACGCTGCCGGAACCGTACCCGTGAGCAATACCGACTGGTTCTCTCAGACCACTCGCCCGGGTGTCATCCAGAACTACAACGTATCCGTTTCGCACGGCGGTCAGAAGGGTAGCAGTTTCTTCTCGCTCGGCTATTACCGCAATGACGGTATCATCAAATATACCGACTTCGATCGTCTCTCCGGACGTATCAATAGCGATTATAAGTTGTTCAATGACAAAGTGACCATCGGCGAGAACTTTACCTTCAGCCGTACCTCCGAAGTAGGTGCTCCCGGCGGATTCATCAACAGTGTGCTTCAATATAACCCCTTGTTGCCGGTTTACAACACCAACGGCGATTTGGCACAAGCTCCTTCGTCCAGCGGTTTCCCGCAACGAGAAAACCCGCTGTCCATCTTGAACCGCAACAAGGACAACCGCTATGTCTATTGGCGTGTATTCGGCAATGTGTTCCTGGATGTGAATCCTATCAAGGGGCTGCATATCCGCACCACAGCCGGTATCGACTATGCGCAGAAAAAACAGCGTTTCTTCACCTATCCGATCAAGGAAGGTGTGGTGGCCAACGACAAGAACGCCGTGGAAGCCAAGCAAGAGCACTGGACCAAGTGGATGTGGAACGCCGTCATCACCTACGACCTGGAGATAGGCAAGCACCGTGCGGACTTCCTGCTCGGTACCGAGTTGAACCACCAGAGCGATGAATGGTTCTCCGCCTACAAAGAGGACTTTATCATGCTCAACCCGACCTATATGTGGCCTTCTGCCGGCACGGGTAAGGCGCAGTCCTATGGCGGCGCAGGCAGTTTCTCGCTCATCTCGTTCTTCGGCAAGGCCAACTACACCTACGACAACCGCTATCTGATTTCTTTCACCGCGCGTTACGACGGTTCGAGCCGCTTCGGTAAGAACAACCGCTTCGCCTTCTTCCCGTCCGTATCTGCCGGCTGGCGCATGTCGCAGGAGAAATTCATGAGCGGCGCTTCATCCTGGCTCGACGACCTCAAGATCCGTGCATCGTGGGGCCAGACCGGAAACCAGGACATATCTTCCACCGCCCGTTATACCATCTACGAGTCCAACTACGGTGTCAACGAAAACGGTGGTCAGAGTTATGGTACGTCTTATGATATTACCGGTTCGAACGGCGGTAGTATCCTGCCTTCCGGTTTCCGCCGTATCCAGATAGGTAACGATGATATCAAGTGGGAGACCACCAGTCAGACCAACGTCGGTCTCGACTTCTCCTTCTTCAAGCAGACCTTCTACGGCACGTTCGACTGGTTCTACAAGCAAACCAAAGACATTCTCGTTCTCATGGACGGCATCGGTGTGATGGGTGAAGGAGCTTCGCAGTGGGTGAATGCCGGCGAAGTGCGTAATATGGGTGTCGAACTTAGCCTTGGTTACCGCAACCAAACCAAGACAGGCTTCAAGTACGATATTACCGCCAACATCTCACACTATACCAACACCGTTGTGGACCTGCCAGCTACGGTAGCTTCGAAAGGAACGTTCGGAGGTAATGGTGTCAAGTCCGTTGTCGGACATGCCATAGGTTCGCAAGTAGGTTACATTGCTGACGGTATCTTCAAATCGCAAGAAGAGATAGATAACCACGCTATTCAGGAGGGTGCAGGCCTCGGTCGTATCCGTTACCGTGACCTCAACGGCGACGGCATCATCACCGAGGCGGACCAGGACTGGATATACTCGCCGGTTCCTGCCGTCTCCTTCGGTGCGAACTTCTATTTCGAGTACAAAGGTTTCGACCTCACCGTCTTCTTCCAGGGTGTAGGCGGTGTGCAAGTCATCACCAAGGACTACAAGGAGCAAACCGACCTCTGGAGCGGCGTCAACGTAGCTAACCTTAATAAAGGTACGCGCGTGTTGGATGCTTGGAGTCCTACCAACCCCAATAGCAATATTCCTGCGCTCTCGACCAACAATAACAACAACGAGACGCGCGTCAGCACCTATTTCGTGGAGGACGGCTCGTTCCTCAAACTGCGCAACCTGCAGTTGGGCTACAACCTCCCGAAGAAGGCCTGCGACAAGATGATGATGCAAAACTGGCGCTGGTTCATCTCCGCACAGAACGTCTTCACCATCCACTCGGCTAAGTACACCGGAGTAGATCCCGAGAACCCAACCTTCGGCTATCCTATTCCGCTGACCGTAACCCTCGGAACTAAAGTAACCTTCTAATGCGAAAGGAACAGAATTATGAAAAAGTATCTTATTATAGTTTTGACAGCTTTGGCGTTCTGCGCTTGTGACAACTTCCTCAATCAGGACGTGCCGCAAGGTGTCCTGACAGGAGACGAGGTGAACGACCCGCAGTATATTGACAATATATGCATCTCTGCTTACGCTATCTTTATCTCGTCTGAGGACGTGAACTCCTCGTTCTCCATGTGGAACTATGACGTGCGCTCTGACGATGCCTATAAAGGTGGTATCAGTGAGAATGACGGTGACGTCTTCCACCAACTGGAGATCTCGCAAGGCATCCTCACTACCAACTGGAATATCAACGACATGTGGGTACGTCTCTATAACTGTCTGAGCCGTGTCAATGCGGCAATCAACGCGCTCAACGCGATGGACGATAGCTACGAACTCAAGCAACAACGCCTCGGCGAGATGCGGTTCTTGCGTGCGTACACGCATTTCCTTTTAAAACGTCTCTATAAGAATATCCCCTTTGTCATTAAATCCGATATGACTCAGGATGAGTATGCGCAACTGTCCAACACCGAATATACCAATAACGAGGGTTGGCAACTGATTGCAGACGATTTGGAGTTCGCTTACGGCGTGCTGCCTACGACACAGGCAGATAAAGGCCGTCCTACCCGGGCTTCCGCAGCTGCTATGTTGGCTAAAGTATATCTCTATAAAGCGTACCGCCAGGACGATCCCGCTTCGCATCAGGTGACCGAGATCAACCGTGACGATTTGGCAAAAGTGCTTCAATATACCGAGGATAGTATCTATACCGCCGGCGGTTATGGCTTGGAGGATGATTTCCATAATAACTTCCGTCCCGAACCCAAATATGAGAACGGTAAAGAGAGCCTGTGGGCTATGCAGTACTCCTCCAATGACGGAACAAACCTCGGTAACTGTAACTGGTCATATGGTCTGATGGTGCCGGGTATAGAAGGCGTGACGGACGGCGGTTGTGATTTCTACAAACCCAGCCAGAACCTCGTTAACGCATTCCGTACCAATACCGAAGGACTGCCCTTTATTGACGACTTCAACTCCAAGGACTTCGATCCGGCCAACGAAACGGCTGATCCGCGTCTGTGGCTGACGGTAGGTATCGCCGGCTTCCCGTATGAGTTTAATCACAAACTGATGATGAACCGTACCCAAAACTGGAGTCGTTCCAATGGTCTGTATGGTTATCACGTGACTCTGAAACACAACGTGGACCCGGAGAGCGGTTACCTCATCCGTTCTGCCCTCTGGTTCGGTACCTCGATGAACCGTATCGTCGTTCGCTATGCCGACGTACTGCTCATGCGTGCTGAGGCTTTAGCACAGTTAGGACGGGATGAGGAAGCCATCAAACTAGTTAACAGACTGCGTGAGCGCGCTGCGAAAAGTACGGATATGCTCGCAGAGTACGACGAATACGGAGCTAAAATACGCGTCAAACCCTATACGGATAACTCTAACGCACTCGCTCGTGTCAAGATGGAGCGCCGTCTGGAACTGGCGATGGAATCCGAACGATTCTTCGACCTCGTACGATGGGGAGAAGCTGAGCAAGTGATCAATAAGTATTACTTGGAAGAAGCTAATGACTGCCGTATCTACACCTCTGCGCATTTCACTGCCAACAAAAACGAGTATCTGCCTATCCCATTCGGGCAGATCGCAGCATCCAATGGACATTATACACAAAACATAGGAGGATGGTAATATGAAAATGAATAAATTTATCGGAATACTCGGATTATTCGGAATACTCGGATTATTCGCAAGTTGCAACAAAAACGACAGCCAATTTAACTTGGACGGCGATTGTCACATCGACTCGCTGGTATTGGATGATATCTATCCTGGCATAGTGAACCACGCTGCACGCACCGTGATAGTGGAAGTGCCTGTGGTACACGATGACCACGTCATGACCATCACGACCCTTAATCTCTCTGCAGGAGCAAAAGCTACGCCGGCGAAAGGTGCACAAGTCAATATGACATCGCCTATCGCCATTCACGTAGAGAACGGCAATGTATATCAGGATTATAAAGTGAGTGTGAAGCACCACGAGGCTAAAATCCTCTCATTTAAGATCAATGACAAGTATATCGGTAGAATTGATCAGGTAGCGCATACTATCACTGTCCCGGTACCGGTCGGAACGAATCTGAAGACCCTCATCCCGACCATCAAGACAACCGAGGGAGCAACGCTTACACCTGCGGCAGGCGTGTCGTATGACTTCACCAACCCCATGGACTTCAATGTGACCTACAAAACCGCTTCGACGACCTATACGGTAACTGTCAAAGAAAAAGAGAACCCTGTTATCCTCTATCTCGGTCTTGCTGAGAATATGGAAGATCTTAACCCCGAGGAACAGGAGGCGGTTAACTGGCTGCTGGCTAATGTGGAGAACTCCGATTATGCTTCCTTTGATGATCTCGCTGCTAACCGTGTGGTACTGACCGATTGCAAGGTGATCTGGTGGCACTTCCATAGTGACGACATTGTGCAAGGTAAGGTCGCTTTTGAAACAGCGGCTCCTGAAGCTGTCAACTACGTTGTGTTGGATCAACTCAAAGAGTATTATCAAGCAGGAGGTTCGTTCCTCTTCACGCGATTTGCGGTGAACATGCCGTATTATTTGGGCGAAAAGAGAAGTTTCCCGGACAACTGTTTTGGCAAACCCGAAGCGGAAGCATATCTTGTTAATTCGCCGTGGGATTTTCGCATTACCGATCATACCGATCATCCGTTGTGGCAGAACCTGATCATGGGGGCGGAACCGGATCGTATCTATACCTGTGACAAAGGCTATCGCATCTCCAATACGTCCGCGCAATATAAGATGAGTTATATCTTTGCCGACAAGGCGGAATTCTGCGAGAAGACCGGTGCGTATGACATCGCTGGTCCCGAGGATGCTGTAGTAGCATGGGAGTATAAGCGTACTGCGGAACACGGAGCAATCGTTTGTATCGGTTCCGGATGCTACGACTGGTACACCATCGCTGCCCCCTCCGACTATACGTCCTACTATCACGAGAACGTGGCTAAGATAACCGAAAATGCGTTTAACTATCTCAAACAATAACGTTTTATGAGAGCAATCAATAAAATTGTACTTTGTACATTGTCCCTTTGTACATTCCTCGCTTCCTGTCAGGAAAATATCCCGCAGGAGCAAAAAGACTGGGAAAATACAACCGCTTATTTCAATTCGTCGGACGAGGTGAGCAGTAATACCTATTACAAACCCTCCGCAGGTTCCGTAGGTGACCCGCTGCCTTTCTATGATCCGGTAGCAAAGGATTTCAAGATACTCTATCTCCATAACTTTGAGCAAAACATGGAGGAGACCTTTCACCCCTTGTGGGGAGTACGTACCACCGATGCAGCCACCTACACCTTTATGGGTGAGGTGCTGCCTACCGGTCGTGTCGGTGAACAAGATGCAGCGCTCGGTACAGGATGTGTAGTCTATGACGAAACCGAGAAACTGTATTACATCTATTACACAGGTGAGCGCTACAAACCGACGGCGGACGAAGATCGTCAAGTAGTCATGCGTGCTACTTCGCCCGACTTCGTCACCTGGACCAAAGATCCGCTCTTCCGTCTTCGCGGTGGCGACTATGGCTATATCAGCTCGCAGGATTTCCGTGATCCATATATCTGGCGTATGGAAGACGGATGGCACATGATCGTGGCTACTAGACAAACGCCACCGGATCCGTCCAAACCCAATGAGAACGGGGTGCTTGCCGAGTTTGTCTCTGCAGACCTCAAGACTTGGGAACACAAAGGCGCCTTCACCAAGAAGATGATATGGGATCGTTTCATGGAGTGCCCGAACGTCTTCCAAATGGGCGAGTGGTGGTATCTGACCTACAGCGACATGAGTGCTTTCGAACGCAAGGTACATTACCTCAAGGGGCATACCATTGATGAACTCAAAGCTGCTACCGAGCCCCATTGGCCGGACAGCAAAGAGGGCGCATTGGACGGTCGTGCTTTCTACGCAGGCAACACCGCTTCCGACGGCACCGACCGTTATATGTGGGGATGGTGTCCCGAGCGACGTGGCAAGGACAATACCGACATTAGCGACAGCGAGGAACCGAAATGGGGCGGGTCGCTCGTCGTGCACCGCTTGATGCAACGCGAAGATGGTACACTCTATACCGCAGAAGTACCGGCTATCCGCAACAAATACAGCCAATCGGCTACCTGCAAAGTGGTTAAGAAATGGGGCGAAGAAGAAGGTAATCTCACCATTACTGACAGCACCTATGCGATGAAAGCCTATAGCAGCGTGCTCTTCAACACCCTCGGCTACCACAACCATATATCCATGACCGTTACCACCTCCGACAAAGCCGATCGCTTCGGTATCTCCTTCGTGCGTGGTGAACGCAAAGATGGCGACAAGACCTACGAGAAATACTACAGCATCATGGTCTGCCCCGACGGCAATAATAACTATATCCGTTTCGAAGAGGAGCAGGGCAAATGGGAACTAAAAGGTGGCGGCAGCTATCCTTTCCCGATTCCTGCGGATAGAACGTATAATATCAACATCTATACCGACAACTCCGTGCTTGTGATGTATATCAACGACGTGCTCACTTATACCCAGCGTATCTATGGCATCCAGCGCAACTGCTGGTCTGTCAACTGCTACGAAGGCGCAATGACCGTCCAAGATATCCAACTCAAACAATACTAACCACTTAATCTTTAATCATTATGAGAAAAATCTCTTTATTGATGGTATTCGCCTTGGCGGTTTTGTTCAACGCGAAGGCAACTGAAATCTGGACGGGTAGCCACGCCGTTACGTGGGGTTCTGCTCTGAATTTGACTGCCACTACTTTTGCGGGCGCTCAGCCCGGTAATGCGCTGAAAGTGTTCTATACCGATGCCTCGGATGGTATCGAACTCAAAGCAAACGGTGTAAACATCGCCGGTTCGCGCAAGAACGCGTGGATCAGTGGCGAGGGTGCTTACGAACTATACCTCACTCCGGGCGCTGTAGATGCCATTAAAGCGCACGGTCTGGAGATCGTCGGCAATCATTTCTCGGTAACGAAGGTGGAACTGAACGAAGTAGAAGGTCGCGAAGGCATGACTACTATGTGGAGAGGTCTCTATTGGGCTGACGGATGGGGTGAGATGCTCTTCTATCCTGCTATCGCGTCGGTAGTGGATTGGAGTGACTATTCCGCTATCCGTGTATATCATGAGGCTGGACGCTCGGATTTTGTATTGAACTTCAAGAAATCTTGGAATGAAGGTGACCAAATCGGCGGTATTGGCGATATGACCGCCGGAGACGGTTATGTAGAGTTGCCCTTGACGGACGAAAGACGTGCCCTCTTGGCTTCTATTGACAATGAGCTTATCGTGCAGTTCTACAGAGGCGATGACAAAGCTGCGTTTAACGTAACGGAGATAGCACTCGTGGAGAAACCATATCTCTGGAAAGGCAATCAGCATGTAGATTATGGCGAGAGTTCGGTGATTACATTGGATAAGGCACTCTTTGCAACCGCAACGGCAGGTCAGAAGCTCATCGTTAAATATGCTACCGATGCCGAGAAAGAGATTGAACTGAAAGTGATGAACGAGCATTTTGACCACCTTGCAGGTAGCCGTGAGCAAGCTAAGTTGAATGGAAACGGCCGTTTTGAGCATTTCCTGACCCCGAAAGCAGTGGAGGAACTGAAGGCATATGGTTTGGAAATAGGCGGTAATGGATTCTATGCGCTGCGCGTCGAGTTAGTGGACGGCAAGGCATCCCTGCCGGAAGGTGTCAATGTGTGGACCGGTTACTTCTGGGCAGACGAGTGGAACACGATGTACCTCTATTGGAACGGCTATCGTTATGTGGATTTCAATGATGTCAAGGCAATCCGTTTCTATTCGGAGGCCAACCGCTCGGATTTCGTGCTCAATGTACGTGATAATTGGGA
>ONUF01000043.1 GCA_900321005.1 uncultured Bacteroidales bacterium
AAAGCCGAAGGAGTGGGTAACGATGAACTCGCTACCGTCAACGGCAAACTCGCACAGGTAGTAAAAATCATCGGTGATGAGGTGACGCTGCAGGTGTTCCAGGGTACCGAAGGTATTCCGACCAACGCTGAAGTAGTCTTCCTCGGCAAAGCACCGAGCCTCAAAGTGTCCGACCAACTCGCAGGCCGTTTCTTCAACGCGTACGGCGATCCGATTGATGGCGGACCGGCTATCGAAGGCAAAGAGGTTGAGATCGGTGGTCCTTCTGTGAACCCCGTTCGTCGTAAACAACCGTCTGAGCTCATCGCTACCGGTATTGCAGGTATTGACCTGAACAACACCCTCGTTTCCGGACAGAAGATCCCGTTCTTCGCAGACCCGGATCAGCCGTACAACCAAGTGATGGCAAACGTAGCACTCCGTGCAGAGGCAGATAAGATCATCCTCGGCGGTATGGGTCTGACCAACGATGACTACCTCTATTTCAAGAACGTCTTCACCAACGCCGGCGTGCTTGACCACATCATCTCGTTCGTCAACACGACCGAGAACCCGCCTGTTGAGCGACTCCTGATTCCGGACATGGCACTTACCGCAGCAGAGTATTTCGCGGTAGAGAAACACGAGAAAGTGCTCGTACTCTTGACCGACATGACGCTCTACGCCGACGCATTGGCTATCGTCTCCAACCGTATGGACCAGATTCCTTCCAAGGACTCCATGCCGGGTTCGCTCTATTCCGACCTCGCCAAGATCTACGAGAAGGCGGTTCAGTTCCCGGAACAGGCAGGTGGCGGTTCTATCACCATCATCGCCGTAACCACGCTTTCCGGTGGTGACATCACACACGCTATTCCGGATAACACCGGTTACATCACAGAGGGTCAATTGTACCTCCGCCGTGACTCCGAAATCGGTAAAGTCATCGTCGATCCGTTCCGTTCGCTCTCGCGTCTGAAACAATTGGTTGCCGGCAAGAAGACCCGCGAAGATCATCCGCAGGTGATGAACGCAGCCGTTCGTCTATACGCCGACGCCGCTAACGCTAAGACCAAGAAAGAGAACGGTTTTGACTTGACCAACTACGATGAGCGTTGTTTGGACTTCGCACGCGACTACAGCCGCGAGATCCTCGCTATCGACGTAAACATCAATACCGTTCAGATGCTCGACGTAGCATGGACGTTGTTTGGCAAATATTTCAAACCGGAAGAAGTAAATATCAAGGCCGCTCTCGTGGAGAAATATTGGCCGAAGGCTTAAAGTTGAAAGTTGAATGTTGAGAGTTGAAAGAAGAAAAATAGTATATAGTTATAAGTTTTAAAGCTAAATACTTTAAACTATCAACTAGACGACTTCTTTAAACTATAAACTCTAAACTATAAACTAATATATATGGCTATAACTTACCAGTTTAATAAGACGTCACTGCAGACTTTGGAGAAAGATCTGAAGATGCGGCAACGAACTTTGCCCACTTTGCAAAGCAAAGAGACAGCATTGCGTCTCGAGGTGAAGAAGGCAAAGAAAGAGCTCGAAGACCTGGATAAGGAAGTCGAGCGCCGCATCAAAGACTACGACCAGATGATTGCACTTTGGGGCGAATTTGACACTTCGCTCATCCATGTGGACGACGTACGCATGTCTATTAAAAAGATCGCAGGCGTGCGCGTACCCGTGTTGGATGAAGTCGTCTATTCCACCAAAGAGTTCTCTCTCTTCTCCTCTCCCAAATGGTTTGCAGATGGTTTTGAGCAACTCAAAGCCATCGCCGATGTCGGTATCCGCCAGGAGTTCATACATCGCAAAGTGGAACTGCTCGAGTATGCGCGTAAGAAAACAACGCAGAAAGTGAACCTCTTTGAGAAAGTACAGATCCCTGGTTATCAGGATGCTATACGTAAAATCAAACGATTCATGGAAGACGAAGAGAACCTCTCCAAATCAAGCCAGAAGATCGTTAAGTCTAAACGCGAAGCCGAAGCACGCGCCGCGGAAGAACAGAAAGGAGGTAACGCATGATTACACAAATGAAGAAATACACCTTTTTGGTGTTCCATCGTGATTACGAACCCTTCCTGACGCAACTCCGCGACCTCGGTGTAGTACATATCACCCAGAAAGCCGCTGGTCTCATCGAAGATGATGAGCAACTCCAGGCAGCCCTCCAACATGAGGACGACCTGCGTCGTCTGCTCAAACAAGGTGCGCCGGATCAACTCCTTGCAGAGCGTGCCAACATCGAACAAAACATCTCTGATGCGCAAACAGCAGCACAACAGGCTGCCGTTTGGGGTGACTTCGATCCCGCACGTATCCAGCAACTCAAAGAAGCCGGCTACACGCTTCGTTTCTTCGCTTGCAGCGCTTCTGCTTTCCAGGAAGAGTGGGGTATCAAAGTCTCCGAGAAAGAGGGTAAAACCTATTTCGTGCAAGTAACGAATACAAACGACCTCAAACAATCTCAAACGACTTCAAACGTCGAAGACACAGCTACCGAACTCCCGCAACCCGAGAAATCGGCAGCGCAGTACATGCAGGAAGTAGAGCACCTCAAAGGTTTGCTCGCTGCCGCCAATGCTCGCATTGAGGCATGGCAGAAAGAGAATATCGACAAACTGCAAGCCGAACTCAAAGAGGCTCGTCAAAATATTGATTGGCAGCGTGTTACACTCTCAACCGACAAGCTTGCAGAAGGTTCGCTCTGTCTCTTTGAGGGCTTCTGTCCGATTGACAAAGAGCCCGAACTGAACGCCATGCTCGCTGCTTCTCAGGTCTATTACGAAGAGACCGACCCAGCAGCCGAAGACGCTACGCCGATTAAGTTGCACAACAACCGGTTTGCCAAACTCTTTGAGGTATTCACAGGCATGTACGGTTGGCCCACTTATGGCGAGTTTGACCCGACTCCGATTCTCGCACCGTTCTATCTGCTCTTCTTCGCGATGTGTATGGGAGACGCAGGATACGGACTCGTGCTGATTGCCTTCGGTCTTCTTACACACTACAAGAAGGTGAATATCGAGATGTTTGAAGGACTCGGACCGATTATTGCAACCCTTGGTGTGGGCACAACGATCGTTGGTCTCTTCCTGGGCACATTCTTTGGAATGCCGCTCCTCGAAGCGTCCTGGTATCCCGAAGCACTCAAGCACTTGATCATAAGTGGCAATGTGATGGGATTTGATGCGCAGATGGTTCTCGCCATTGGCATCGGTGTCTTCCACATCTGCCTCGCTATGGTAGTCAAAGCGCTTTGCTTCACCAAGCGTTTCGGATTTGCAGAGGCACTCTCTGTATGGGGATGGGTGCTGCTCATTGTGGGAGGCTTGATCGTGCTCTCCGTATCGGCATTGCTGAATCTGCCTTCACAGGTGACCAAGTGGATCATCATTGCGATTGCTTCCATCTCTGCGTTGGCAATTTATATCTTCAATAAACCCGGACGCAATCCGCTGCTTAATATCGGAGCAGGCTTGTGGGATACCTATAATATGGCTACCGGTTTATTGGGAGATGTCCTCTCGTACGTCCGTCTCTATGCTCTCGGTTTGGCAGGAGGTATGCTCGGAGGCGCGTTCAACAGTATTGCCCTCATGGTGTTGGGTGAGAATCCGACATGGCAGTGGTTGCCTTTCTTGCTGATCCTCCTATTCGGACATGTGCTGAATATACTCATGTCTGCCCTCGGAGCCTTTGTACACCCCTTGCGTCTTACTTTCGTGGAGTACTTCAAAAACTCGGGATATGAAGGCAAAGGACAAATCTATCAACCCTTTAAAAAATAATAACAATTAAAAAATAAAACTATTATGGAATTAATTCTTGGTTATCTCGGTTTGGGCCTCATGTTGGGTCTCGCCGGTATTGGTTCTTCTTATGGCACTACTATTGCAGCCAATGCAGCAGAAGGCGCACTCAAAAAGAACCCTGCTAAATCTTCTTCGTACATGGTACTTTCGGCCATGCCTGCTACGCAAGGTCTCTACGGTTTCGTAGGATTCTTGATGTGGTTCCTGGGTAGCACACCCGAATACATTGCTGCACACGGAGCAATCTATTTCGGTGTCGGAACCCTCGTTGGACTTACTTGCCTTTTCTCTGCTATTCGTCAGGGAATGGTTTGCGCCAACGGTATTTCCGGTATTGCAGCAGGTCATGACGTGCAAACCAACACGATGATTTATGCGGCTCTTCCGGAGTTCTATGCTATTTTGGCACTCGTTGCCGCTATCATGGTTAAATGATGAAAGCATTTGTTTTTCCCGGACAGGGAAGTCAATTTCCGGGCATGTGCAAAGACCTGTACGATGCATATGCAGAAGCCCGCGAGATGTGCCAAGCAGCAGACAGGCTGCTTGGCTTCTCGCTGACGGATGTGATGTTCAATGGTACAGCCGATGATCTCAAAGAGACCAAAGTGACGCAGCCTGCCGTCTTTCTGCACTCGGTTGTCGCACAGCGTCTGATGACCATTGAGAAACCCGACATGGTAGCAGGACATAGTCTTGGAGAGTTCAGCGCACTGGTAGCATGTGGCGCTTTGCGTTTTGAGGATGCCTTATTATTAGTGTCAGCGCGCGCACAAGCGATGCAGGCTGCCTGCGTAGCTAACCCAGGTACTATGGCTGCCGTCCTCGGTCTGCCCGATGAGAAAGTAGTCGAAATCTGCGAAAGCATTAGTGGGGTAGTAGTGGCAGCCAACTTCAACTGTCCGGGACAAGTAGTTATCTCCGGAGAGATTGAAGCTATCGACGCTACCTGCGTAGCCATGAAAGAAGCGGGTGCTCGCCGTGCACTCAAATTGCCTGTCGGCGGTGCTTTCCACTCGCCATTGATGCAGCCCGCTGCAGAAGATCTCAAGGCGGCAATCCTCAAAACGGACTTCCACAAACCTTTTTGTCCAATCTACCAGAACGTGACCGCAAAAGCAGAAACAAACCCGGAAATCATCCGCGAAAACCTTCTGAAACAACTTACAGCCCCCGTTCGCTGGACGCAGTCCGTACAAAATATGATCGCCGATGG
Organism: uncultured Bacteroidales bacterium; assembly: GCA_900321005.1. Taxonomy (GTDB): domain Bacteria; phylum Bacteroidota; class Bacteroidia; order Bacteroidales; family Paludibacteraceae; genus Colicola. Next base: position 5,029 of record ONUF01000043.1, read on the forward strand.
CGCTGACGAGTTCTATGAGTTCGGTCCTGGAGATGTACTGAAAGGTATGATTCGTAAGATAAATAATGAAGTAAAAGTAGGGTAATATAACTATGAATAATTTTTCCAAGTCTCCGTGGTCAAGAAGTTTGAAAGTAATGACCATATCTGCAATTGTGGTTATCATCGCTGGTATTGTAATTGCTGCTATTCAATTTATGAACGCTACCATACAAACGGTCAGAATAACAGATTTGGTTCTAATAGTTATCCTCGGATTGTGCCTTATAGCATCTTTATGCCTCGCACCTCGCGGAGTCAGCAGTTCAGATAAAGGTATAACTGTGCACTTGATGTGCGGACGCATTTTCATTC